>JANLPL010000216.1:0-16598 GCA_031367195.1 Bradyrhizobium sp. | reverse complement strand
TGCGGCTGAAGGAGGCCGAGCGGCAGGCGCTGGCGTTGGCGCTGTGGTTGGAGACGCGGGCGGAAGTGGCGCGCGTGATCCATCCCGCTTTGCCGCATCACCCCGGCCATGCGATCTGGCAGCGCGATTTCCTCGGCTCGTCCGGCCTGTTCAGCGTGATCCTCAAGCCGGCCAGTGAGGCGGCGGTGGCGGCGATGCTGGACGGGCTGGAACTGTTTGGTCTCGGCTATAGCTGGGGCGGCTACGAAAGCCTGATCATTCCGTTCGATTGCTCGACCTACCGAACGGCTACGCGCTGGGCGCCCGAAGGGCCGGCGCTGCGGTTGCAGGTGGGGCTGGAGGATATCGAGGATCTGAGGGAAGATCTCGCGTGCGGGTTCGAGCGTCTGACGGCTCACAATTTGTAACCCAAGATTGTATTTGTGGGGAGATGCAACTTTACCAGAGCGTGCGGCGCATCCACAATGCGACGGCGTCTGATTCGCACGGATTCACCGGAGGAGCAGAGATGTTTCGATTTGCCGTCGCCGCCGTTTTGCTGCTCGCCCCCGCTTTCGCCAGGGCGGAGACGTTCTCCATCCCTTCCGAGGACGCGGTCGCGACGATCTCGATCCCGGAAAAGTGGGAGCCGAAACCCTATGACGGGGGCGTCGAGGCGAATTCGCCTGATGGCAAGGTCTATCTCGCGGTCGAGATGGTCGCCGCCGATGACGTCAAGGACGCGGTGAAAGAAGGGATCGAGTGGTTCGCCAAGCAGGGCGTCGAAATCGACGCCGATTCGATGAAAACCACGGAATCCAACGGCGGTGGAACGTCCAGCTTCGAGATGACCTTCGCCGGCAAGGACAAGGACGGACCGACGGCGATTTCGATGTCGCTCGTCTCCAGCAACACGCCGAAGAAATTCCTGTTGATCTATTTCTGGGGCGCGCCGAAGGACGCCGAGGCCAACCAGGGCGAACTGAAGAAGATCGGCGACACGCTGCAACTCACGAAATAGCCGGGTTGACTCCCTCGGGGTGTCCGTCGTCTGAATAGACGATGCGGACTTTCCTGATCGACACCGACACGGCCTCCGACGACGCGGTGGCGATCCTGATGGCGCTGGCGGCGCCTGATGTTCGCGTCGCCGCGCTGACGGTGGTGGCGGGCAATGTGTCTCTGGCGCAGGGGGCGCGCAATGCGCTCTACACCTGCGAGGTGGCGGGCAAAGAGGTTCCCGTGCATCTCGGCGCCGACGCGCCGCTGACGCGGCGCCATCTCGACGCGCATTGGTTCCACGGCAAGGACGGGCTCGGCGACCACAATTATCCCGCCCCGAAACGCGCGCCGGAGCGGGAGAACGCGGTCGATGCGCTGATCCGCCACGCGGGACAAGAGCCCGGCCTGACGCTGGTGACTCTGGGGCCGCTGACCAATATCGCGTTGGCGCTGGCGCGCGATCCCGGCTTTGCCGCCCATATCGGCCGCTGCGTGGTGATGGGCGGGGCGCCGTGTTGCGAGGGCAACGCCACGCCGGCGGCGGAATATAACATCTGGGTCGACCCGGAAGCCGCGCGAAAAGTGTTTCGTTCCGCGCTGCCGATCGAAATGGTCGGCTGGCACGTTTCGCGCGGCGCTTCCGTGCTCGATGACGACGAGGTCGCCGAGGTTCTCGCGCTCGGCGGGGATAAGGCGCGCTTTGCGGTGGAGTGCAATTCGCGGGCGCGCGAGGCCTATTTCGTGCAGACCGGCCAGCGCGGACTGTCGCTCGCCGACCCCACGGCGATGGCGGTGGCGTTGGATCGCGAGATCGGGACGCAATGGAGCCGGCATCTCGTCGAGATCGAATGTTCGAGCGAACTCACGCGCGGCATGACGATAGTCGACCGGCTCAACGTGGCGCATGATCCGAGCAACCGGATCGCTTGGGCGGATGCGCTGGCGTCGGGCGCCAAGGCCGACATCTGCTGGAGCTTTGACGCCAGCGCCTACAAAGCTATGCTGCGGCGGGCGCTGACTCTATAAGTTGACTTTTTTAGTGGAATGATGAAAACGAGATAGCGCGCGGCCACGGCGCGTCATGAGAGGGGGAGTTCAATGTCGCAGTCCAGCAAACCGGAAACCTTGGCCTTGCACGCCGGCTGGCGCGCCGATCCCGCCACCGGCGCGGTCGCGGTGCCGATCTATCAAACCACGTCCTTTCAGTTCAACAGCGCCGAGCACGCCGCCAATCTGTTCGCGCTGAAGGAACTCGGCAACATCTACACCCGCATCGGGAACCCGACCAACGACGTGCTGGAGAAGCGGATCGCCGCGCTCGAAGGCGGCGTCGCCGGGCTGGCGGTGGCGAGCGGACAGTCGGCCTCTGTCTTCTCGATCCAGAATCTGGCGCGGGTGGGCGACAATGTGGTGTCCTCGACCGATCTCTACGGCGGCACCTGGAACCTGTTCGCCAATACGATGAAGGATCAGGGCATCGAGGTGCGCTTCGTCGACCCCTCCGACCCGCGGAATTTCGCGCGCGCGACCGATGCGCGCACCCGCGCCTATTACGCCGAGACGCTGCCCAATCCGAAGCTGATCGCCTTTCCGATCGCGGAAGTGGCGGCGATTGGCCGGCCGCTCGGCGTTCCCCTCATCATGGACAATACGTCGGCGCCGTTGCTGGTGCGGCCGTTCGATCACGGCGCGGCGATAGTTGTCTATTCCTCGACCAAATATCTGGGCGGTCACGGCACCTCGATTGGCGGATTGCTGATCGACGGCGGCAATTTCCCTTGGGAGGATTTCCCCGAGCGCCAGCCGACGCTCAACACGCCCGATCCGAGCTATCACGGCGCGGTGTGGAGCCAAGCGGCCAAACCGCTGGGGCCAATCGCCTATATCCTCAAGGCGCGCACGACGCTGCTGCGCGATCTGGGCTCGGCGATGTCGCCGTTCAACGCCTTCCTGACCTTGCAGGGCGTCGAAACATTGCCGCTGCGGATGGAGCGCCATTGCGCCAACGCCGCCGCCGTCGCCGCGTTCCTGGCCAAGCGTCCGGAGGTGGAGAAGGTGATCCATCCGAGCCAACAGACGGGCTGGGCGGGTGAGCGCGCGAGCAAATATCTGAAGGGCGGGCAGGGCGGGCTGGTCGGTTTCGAGATCAAGGGCGGCAGCGCGGCGGGGCGACGCTTCATCGACGCGTTGCAAATGTTCTATCACGTCGCCAATATTGGCGACGCGCGCTCGCTGGCGATCCATCCCGCTTCGACGACGCATTCGCAGCTTTCGGCTGAGGATCAACTCGCAACCGGCGTGACGGAGGGTTACGTCCGGCTGTCCATCGGGTTGGAGCATATCGACGACATTTTGGGCGATCTGGATGGGGCGCTGAAGGCGTCAGGGGGCTAATACCGACGGCCTTTGGCGCTGACTTTCGTCACCGGGCTTGTCCCTGATATCCACGCGGTCGAGCTTCAACGCGGTTCAACCAAGTGGTTGAAACTTAGCAGACATCCTTCAACTTATCGAAGGTGGTGCGGCGTGGATGCCCTGGACAAGCCCGGCCATGACGAGTCAATAGAAATGGCTCTTGGTATGAGGCGTCGCCTCACCCCATCGCGCCTGCCATTTTCTGCCGGCGGCGGTCCGTAGAGGGCGGAATTTTCAGGTTGTCGCGATATTTGGCGACCGTGCGGCGCGCCACGACGATGTCGGCGGCGCGCAGTTTTGTCACGATGTCGTCGTCGGAGAGCACCTTGCGCGGGTCTTCCGCGTCGATCAGTTGCTTGATCCTGTAACGCACCGCCTCGGCCGAATGGACTTCGCCCGCACCGCCCGAGGGCAGCGAGGCGGTGAAGAAATATTTCATCTCGAACATGCCGCGCGGCGTCGAGACATATTTGTTGGAGGTCGCGCGCGAGACGGTGCTTTCATGCACGCCGATCGCGTCGGCGATGGTCTTCAGATTGAGCGGCCGCAGCGCCGATACGCCCTCGACCAGAAAGCCGTCCTGACGGCGCACGATTTCGCTCGCGACATTGAGAATGGTGCGGGCGCGTTGTTCCAGGCTTTTTGTCAGCCAGTGCGCGCTCTGCAAATGGGTCGACACATATTGCCGGTCCGCCTCGCGCGCCGCGCCGCGCTTGATCACGGCGGCGTAGCTTTCGTTGACCAGCACGCGCGGCAACGCGTCGGAGTTCAGCTCCACCCGCCAGCCTGAATCCGGCGCTGATGTGACGATTACGTCGGGAATGGCGAGCGACTCGGGCGCGTGGTCGAAGGCGCGGCCGGGCTTGGGGTCGAGCCGCTTGATCTCGCCGATCATGTCGGCGAGATCTTCCTCGTCGACGCCGCACAGCCGACGCAACGCGACAAAGTCGCGCCGCGCCAGCAACGGCAGATGGGCGATCAGCGCCTGCATCGCCGGATCGAACCGGTCGCGCTCGATCAATTGCAGGCTCAGGCATTCCGCGAGATCGCGCGCGAACACGCCGGTCGGCTCCAGCGTCTGCAACAGGCCAAGCACGCGCTCGACGCGTTCGAGCGGGGCCCCGAGGAGGGCCGCGACCTCTTGCGTGTCGCCGCGGAAATAGCCGGCCTCGTCGAGCCCGTCGATCAGCGCGGCGGCGATCAGCCGGTCGCCGGGATCGGGCAAGGCGACGAAGGCCTGGCGGGTGAGAAAGTCGGAAAAACTCTCCTGGGAGGCGACATAGGCTTCGATATTGGCGGGGTCTTCGCCGCCGCCGCCTCCGCCTGAACCCGAGAACTGGCCGCCGGTCAGCGACGGGCCGTCGGCCTGCGGGGCGCGTTCGGCAGGCGTGACGGCGCGGTCGGGGTCGAAAGTATTGTCGATCTCGGTGCCGAGGTCGTGGGCGAGATCGCCGGCCTCCACCGGCATCGTGTCACTGGCCCAGTCGGCGAGGGGCGCCTCAGGCGTGGCGAGCTCGAACGGCGCGTTGGGCTCAATCCGCTCCTCGGCGCGGTCAAGCAGCGGATTGCGCTCCAGCTCCGCCTCGATGAACGCGGTGAGCTCGCCGCTCGGCATCTGCAACAGTTTGATTGCCTGCAGCAGTTGCGGCGTGAGGACCATGCTCTGGCCCATACGCATCGCAAGTTTCGCGGACAACGCCATACGTTTCAACCGAACGGGGGAGGACGCGCAGTTTCGGCGCGTTTCTTGCTTTAAGCGATCCTAGCCGATCCCCGCGCACTTGCAAAGCGCAGAGCTGCCCTGTGCGAATTCGGCGTTAACGAAGCCAGTCTCTGCCCGCGCATGCCCATGCGATAACGATATAAAGACTTCTTTATATGTGCATTGCGCTATTTCGCGAGCTCTGCTAGGAGGCGCCAACCGCAACCCAGAGGCTCTACATGACCCCCGACTACGCCATCGCCGACATCAAGCTCGCGGAATACGGCCGCAAGGAAATCGCCATCGCCGAGACGGAAATGCCCGGCCTGATGTCGACGCGGGCGGAATACGCCGCCACGCAGCCCCTGAAAGGCGCGCGCGTCGCCGGCTCGCTGCACATGACGATTCAGACCGCCGTGCTGATCGAGACGCTGAAGTCGCTTGGCGCCGATGTGCGCTGGGCCTCGTGCAACATCTATTCGACGCAGGACCACGCCGCCGCCGCCATCGCCGCCGTCGGCACGCCGGTGTTCGCCATCAAGGGCGAGAGCCTCAAGGATTACTGGGATTACACCCACCGCATCTTCGAATGGGCCGACGGCGGCTGCCCGAACATGATCCTCGACGACGGCGGCGACGCCACGGCGCTGATCCATCTCGGCCAGCGCGCGGAGAAGGGCGACACCGCTTTCCTCGACAAGCCCGGCAACGAGGAAGAGGAAGTGCTGTTCGCCTCGATCAAAGCGCGGCTGAAGGCCAAGCCCGGCTGGTACGAAGCCAACGCCAAGGCGATCCGCGGCGTCACGGAAGAGACGACGACGGGCGTGCATCGGCTCTACACCATGGCCAAGGAAGGCAAGCTGCTGTGGCCGGCGATCAACGTCAACGACAGCGTCACCAAGTCGAAGTTCGACAATCTCTACGGCTGCCGCGAATCGCTGGTGGACGGCATCCGCCGCGGCACCGACGTGATGATGGCGGGCAAGGTGGCGATGGTGGCGGGCTTTGGCGACGTCGGCAAAGGTTCGGCGGCTTCGCTGCGCAACGCCGGCTGCCGCGTTATGGTCTCCGAGGTCGATCCGATCTGCGCGTTGCAGGCGGCGATGGAAGGCTATGAGGTCACGACGATGGAAGACGCGGCCCCGCGCGCCGATATTTTCGTCACCGCCACCGGCAACGTCGATGTGATCACCATCGAGCACATGCGCGCCATGAAGGACCGCGCCATCGTCTGCAACATCGGCCATTTCGACAGCGAGATCCAGGTCGCGGGCCTTCGCAACTACAAGTGGAGCAACGTCAAGCCGCAGGTCGACGAGATCGAGTTCCCCAACGGCAAGCGGATGATTCTGCTGTCGGAAGGCCGGCTGGTGAACTTAGGCAATGCGACGGGCCATCCCTCGTTCGTGATGTCGGCGTCCTTCACCAACCAGACCCTGGCGCAGATCGAGCTGTTCACCAAGCCCGGTCATTACGGACGCCAAGTCTATACGCTGCCCAAGCACCTCGACGAGAAGGTGGCGTCGCTGCATCTCGACAAGATCGGCGTCAAGCTGACCAAGCTCAGCGACAAGCAGTCCGAATATCTCAGCGTGCCCGTCACCGGGCCGTTCAAGCCGGACCATTATCGGTATTGAGGCTTTTTGGGGGTCTCCCGCGCGAGATATCGCGCGGGAGGGCCAAAAAAGCGGATTTGGTGTAAGGTGTCGAAAAGTGGGAGGGCGCTATCAAGGAGCGCCCCGATTCGGGAGGAGTTCATCATGGTTCTAAACGACGAATTCGTTGGCCCGATCGATTTGAGTGCGGATGCGATTCTCGAAATCGAGGAAATGAACGAAGGCCACCGCGCGGATGCGCCGTCGGTTAAGGCCCTGTTTGACTTTCTTCGTACGCCGCCGTCTCACTCGTTGAGTCTCAACGGGGCAAACGCGGTCAGCATGTTGGACGATGTGCGGGCATATGGTTTGCTACGCATGTCTTTTGCTCGCGCGCAACCAAAAAAAATACCAGAGAAATTTGCAGATTTTCGGAAACTACTTGAAGAATATTTATCGACTCTCGAAAGTGGAATTGTGGCGAGGGATGCGGGTAAAATTCGAGAGGCTAAGCTCTTGTGCTTGGCGCTGCATGAGAATTTGATGTCGGGGCAGCTTGCTGAGATGTATCAGAGGCGCGAACGCTCTGACTCAAGGTACCTGATCGATGACAGTATACAGTGACGCAAAAATTAAAATTGCAAATATAATTAGTACAATTGACTCTCTTATTGAAGGTCAATTTGAAAATAGTGCTGGCGAATCGGCGCTCAAGAAACTGAAGATGGTATTTAATCAAATTTTAGGTAAGCTTGATCGCGCGTCAAAGTTAAGAGATCTAGTCCCTGGTCAACAATTGATCGAACAACTAAATTTGAAAATCTATCAAGTGATGCCAATTTTAGGATTTATACTAAGATCAACTAACGTTCGAAATTCGTTTGAATTTGTCGATCCGATTCAAAGCATAGCGAATCAGGCCCTGCAGGGACGTCCCCAAGTTGTGTTGTCGTCTGAATGGGATTTCATTCCTTTCGCTTGGCCGCAATCCCTCGAGGATTTGAAAAGCTTTGTATTGATTGGCCTTCCTGCTAGCGAAGCGTCGAACGCGTTGCTGATCCCGCTCGCTGGCCACGAACTTGGGCACGCGGTTTGGAGGAATAGGGGTATCGAGGGATCTGCGGCAAATACTCTAAGTGTACACATCGAAGCGTTATATCATAATAAAATGCTCGAATTTCGTCGCGCTTACACAGATTACGATCCAGCTGATTTGACCAGAAGATATATACTCGATGATTGCAAAGGGCAAAGCGTCGAATTTGCAGCATGCCACGCTGAAGAGATATTCTGTGACATGTTTTCGTACGCGTTGTTCGGTGAGAGCTATCTTCGTGCCTTCGCCTATATTCTTGCACCAGGAAGGAGTTCTGGTCAAAGCGATAAATATCCTACCAATAAGACTCGGGTTTCTATTCTTTCGGAAATCGCGCAAGATGACGGAGTACAGCTTCCGACCCTGCAGGAGCTTGGCTTCAGATTCGTATCCGAGAGTTCAACAGTGAGCGATCGTTTCGTGTATCGAATGGCCGAAGAGGGAGTTGAACGAATAAAGCCCGGACTTTGGGCGGCTGTCAAAGATGTAATCGCGCAAGGCAAGATAATTCGACCAAATCCTGCCAACGTGAATCGTCATTATTCCGAATTCTGTGCTGGAAGTCCTGCAAGTAATCCGATGTGTTTGGGTGACATTATAAATGCCGGTTGGAGATTTTATTTGGACAGCGATTCCGGATTGGCGCAAAGTGAATTGCATGAAAAAGTTAGGGGATTAAATGAAATGATCCTGAAGACCGTAGAAATTTTGGAATACAAGCGGAGAATCGCCAATGGTGCTTAGTGCAAAGCGTCTATGTGAGAGAATTAGAATCGGGAACCGGCCCGATCTAATCGGAATTTCAATCGTGCCTGAGCCAGATTTGCATGCGATTGAGCGAGCAGGGGAAGCTTCGATTACGCTTAGGCTCGGCCGATGGTTCACAACACTAAAACAGTCGCACGAGAAGTCGCTTGAACTAGATCCGAAGGAATCTCAACCCGAGAGTAAAATATCAAAGAGTTATTTTGTTCCATTTGGAAAAGATTATATACTGCACCCGGGGCGTTTTGTGCTGGGGTGTACGTTAGAATGGGTTCGCCTACCAAGTGATGCTGCGGCCTTTGTGGTTGGGAAATCTAAATTGGGGAGGCGCGGTATTATTATTGAAACAGCATCCGGAGTGCATCCTGGATTTTGTGGTTGTATTACGCTCGAAATTGCAAATGTAGGTGAAATACCAGTCAATCTTATTGCGGGTATGCCGATTTGCCAGCTTTTCTTTCATGATATTTCGGGTGAAGTTGGTCTAGCCAAAACGTCTTTGTCGGGCCAACGCAAGCCCAGAGTAGGACAATTGCAGAACGACCCCATCTTAGAACGCCTTCGAAAGACCCGATAAAAATTGTGCGTCGCCGGCTGAGGCTAGACGCGTGGCTCGTCGATGCATTTTTGATTTGCGAGGGGAGAGTGGCTCGGTGAGAAACTGGTATCAGCCGGCCCCATGACCGCCGCCGCTCCGCCCGCCGCCCGCGCGCCGCGCGCCTGGCTTGAGCCGCGGCCGCTTCCCCTGACCCTGCTCGGCCTGGCTGTCTTTCTGGTCTCGCTCGCCTGTTTCGCGCCCGGCCTCTCCGCCGCCAAGACCGTCTATTTCGACGAGACCTGGTATGTGCCGACCGCGCGCCAATGGCTCGCCAATGGCGAGATGCTGCATCCCGAACATCCCCCGCTCGCCAAAATGCTGATCGCGGCAGGAATGAAATTGTTCGGCGACAATCCGTTCGGCTGGCGCGCGATGTCGCTCGTGTTCGGCGCGGGGCTGGTGACGGCTGTGTGGTTGTGGACGTTGGCGCTGACCGGCGAGGTTGCGCTGTCGCTCTACGCCGCCGTCCTCACGCTGCTGGACGGAATCGTGTTCGTGCAGGCGCGCATCGCGATGCTCGACGTGTTCCTGATCTTCTTCTGCGTGCTGGCTTTGACCGCCTTCACGCTCGCCGAGCAGGCGGTGACGCGCGGCGGCGCGTGGCGCTGGCATCTCGTCTGCGGCTTTTGCCTGGGGCTCGCGGGCGCCTGCAAATGGTCGGGCTGGTTTCTCGGCTTCGGGCTGGTTGGGTTGAAACTTGTCATCGCCCTACTGCGAATCTGGCGCGCGCGATTCGAGGATGCCCGAGCACACGACTTCTACCGGCCCGATGCGCCGTCGATTGGGGTCGTCGGCGGCGCGGCGGCCTATCTCATGGCGCCGTTCGCCGCCTATTTCCTCAGCTATGTCCCGCAATTGATCCATGCCGGCGCCTTGCATGAATTCGTCGCCACGCATGAGAATATGATCGCGATCATGACCGGCAAATCGGCCGATCATCCCTATAAGTCGCAGTGGTGGACGTGGCCGGCTTTGTGGCGTCCGGTCTGGTATCTGTTCGACGCGCCGGCCAAAGAGGCGGGCGGCTGGAGCGAGACGGGCAAGGCTGCGGCGGTGGTCGGCCTGCCCAATCCGTTCGTGCTGTTCGCCGGCGAGGCGGCGATCCTATGGACGCTGTACGCCGGCGTGCTGCGGAAGGCGCGCGGGCCGCTGATCGTGGCGGTCGCCTTTTTCGCGCAATGGCTGCCCTGGGCCGCCAATCCGAAGGGGCTCGAATTCTACTATTACTTCTATCCCTCGATCGTCTGCCTCGGCCCGGCGCTGGCGCTGGTCGCGGGCGCGTTGAAACGGCCCTATCGCGAAATGTTTGTCTGGGGCGCGACGGCGGCGGCGGCGGGGATGTTCGCCTATTTCCTTCCTATTCTTGTCTCCGGCATCGGCGTCGGGCCGGCGGCGTTCGAGGCGCGCGTCTGGTTGCCGACTTGGCGGTGAAAGAAAACAACTTGGCGATGAGCGCCAAGCTCCGGCGCGGCGATCCGGGCTTTACCCGCCTAGTCGCCGCCTTCTTCATCGGCGGCTTCGCCATCTTCGAACTGCTCTATTGCGTGCAGCCGTTGCTGCCGGAATTCGCGCGCGAGTTCGCTCTCGGCCCCGCCACCGCGAGCCTGGCTGTATCGGTCTCGACTGTCGTGATGGCGGCGGCCTTGTTCTTCGCGGGCGTGGCGGCGGAAAGGTTCGGCCGCAAACCCGTGATGGTGGGCTCGTTGATCGTCTCCGCGCTCGCCACGCTCGCGGCCGCCTTGGCGCCGAACTGGCCGGCGCTGCTGGCTTTGCGCGGCCTGATGGGCCTGTCGCTGGCGGGGCTGCCGGCGGTGGCGATGGCCTATCTGGCCGAGGAGATCGACGCCCCCGCGCTCGGGCTTTCCATGGGGCTCTATATCGCGGGCTCGACGCTGGGCGGCATGTTCGGTCGGCTGGTGGTCGGCTTTCTCGCCGATCACGGCGGTTGGCGGTTGGCGCTGGCGGCGATGGGGGCGAATTCGCTCATCGGCGCGCTGTTCTTCGCGCTCGCGCTGCCGGCGGAACGGGCGCGGGCGCGGCCGGCGCTCGGCGTTGCGGCGCTGGCGCGCGCGACGCGGGCGCATTTCGAGGACGAGGGCCTGCCGTGGTTGTTCGCGGTCGGTTATCTCGTGATGGGCGCCTTCATCTGTACTTACAACTACATCGGCTTCCGGCTCGCCGCGCCGCCGTTCTCGCTCGATCAGACGCGCATTGGCCTGATCTTCACGCTTTATCTGATCGGCGCCGCGAGTTCGGCGATCATGGGCGATCTCGCCGCGCGGCTCGGGCGGCGGCGCGTGTTGTGGATCGCGCTGGCGATCGGATTGGTCGGCGCGGCGGTGACAGTTCCCGACAATCTGATCACGGCGGTCATCGGCGTGGCGATGGTGACGTGGAGCTTTTTCGGCGCCCATTCGATCGCATCAAGCTGGGTGGGCCTGCGCGCCAACGAGGGGCGGGCGCAGGCGTCCGCGCTCTATCTGTTCTTCTTCTATGTCGGTTCGAGCCTCAATGGTTGGCTCGGCGGGCTCGCCTATCAGCACGCCGGCTGGAACGGCGTCGCCGCCTTGATTGGCGCCTTGCTGGGCCTGGCCTTGCTCGCCGCACTGAAACTTGCGCGCGTGCCGCCGCCGCGCCATCTCAGGAACTGAGGCGGCGATGGAATGGCGCGACGAAGGCTTGGTGATCGGGCTCAAGCGGCTGGGCGAATCCTCCTGCGTGCTGGAGGCGATGACGCGCGCGCATGGGCGTCATTTGGGCCTGGTGCGCGGGGCGCGGTCGAGCCGGCTGGCGGCGGCCTTGCAGCCCGGCAATAGTGTGGGCCTGGTCTGGCGCGCGCGGCTCGACGAGCATTTGGGCGCCTATGCCGTGGAGCCTTTGGCGCTGCGGGCGGGGCGGTTTTTGCCGAGCGCGCTGGCGCTGGCGGGCGTCAATCTGATTGGCGCGCTGCTGCGGCTGTTGCCGGAGCGCGACCCGCACGAGGCGCTGTTCGGGATGTTGATGGGCGTGGTCGAAGCGCTCGACGACGCTTCCGAAGCGCCCGCGTTGCTGGCGCGGTTCGAGGTGCGGATGCTGGCGGAGTTTGGCTTCGCGCTGGACCTGTCTGAATGCGCGGCGACGGGTTCGCGGACAGAACTGATCTATGTTTCGCCGAAATCGGGCCGGGCCGTCAGCGCTAGCGCGGGCGCAGCCTATCGCGAAAGGTTGCTGCCGTTGCCGGCGTTCCTGCGCGACGAGACGGCGACGCCAAGCCTCGACGAGATCGCCGATGCGTTTCGGTTGACGGGGTTTTTTCTGGAGCGGGAATTGTTCGGGCCGCGCGGGCTCAAATTGCCCGCTGCGCGCGAGAGCCTGATCAGCGCGATGCGGCGCGGGCGTTGACGCCCTCGGCGGGCTCCTGGCAAGGCTCGCGCGGCAGGGATTTCATCGTCATATAAAGCGCGATTTGATAGCTGCGCGAATGGAGCCGCGGCGGCAGTTCGACATTGGCGCCGAAATCATAGACGCTGACGCCAAACCTGCGTTTGGCGATGGCGCGCAATTTGACGCGCAGGCGGAGCGCGGCGACAATCAGGGCGAACAGGCCGAGGGCGGGCGGGACCTAGGCGGACATGGTCGAACCCCCTGGAGATGCGCGCGAACGCCGTAAGCGATTTGAAATTGTTGAAATTACATTACAACATTGTCCGCGTTATGGTAAAGATTCGTTAGCGTTTGTCCACAGGTATTTTAACCTTTGGGCACCGAATCGTAGCTGGCTGCGCTGGGCGGGCAAAACGATTGTTATTCGCCGCGTTTGGTAGTAAAAAATTTACACGTGGTGTTGGCGTAAGCGTACAAGGCGGAGTGGGCCCATGGCCGCGACGGAATTTGGCGACCGGACGGCTGTCGTCCGCCTCAAACAGCAACTCAGCGAAGCTGTCGACCGCGCCTTTTCGCTCGCCTGGGCGATTACGCGGCTGGAGGGAAAGCCCGAGGGGCACGAAGCCGCACGCGCCGCACGCGATGCTTTGCTCGACGCTCTGGGTCTGCCCGGCCTTGAAAATCACGCCAATGTTGTAAGTTTCAGTCGTAGTGATGTAGGATTGACCGATCCCTTGCGCGCGAACGAAGGCGGCGCCAGCGCGCAGGAAATGTTGCTCGCCATTCTCAAGGAAAACGAAGCCTCGGTGCGCGAGTTACAAACCGCGCTGGAGGATTGCGGCCTGACGATCTCGCCCGGCAATCTCTCCGTCATTCTGTCGCGCATGAACCAAGCCGGGCTGATCCAGCGCACCGGCCGCGGCATGTACAAATACGCCCGCTAACCCGACTTCTTCGCCAGCGTCTCGACCGGAAACTCGGCCTTGCGCCAAGCGCCGAAGCCGCCGGCGATATGGCACACGTTGTCGAGCCCCATCTCCTTGGCCGTCGCCGTCGCCAAGGCCGAGCGCCAGCCGCCGGCGCAGAAAAACACAAAGCGTTTGCCGCTCGCGAATTCGCTCTTGTGATACGGGCTTTCCGGATCGATCCAGAATTCGAGCATCCCGCGTGGGCAGGAGAACGCGCCGGGAATGATTCCCTCGCGCTCGCGTTCGCGCGGATCGCGCAGATCGACGAACAGAATATCCGGCCGGTCGAGCAGATCGCGGGCCGCCTCCGGCGCGACGGTTTCGATTTTGGCCTCGGCCTCCGCCAGAAGATCCTTGTAGCCCTTGCGCATCCGCGTCTCCTCTGCGGTCATCCTAGCAAGGGATTGGCCGAGCAGCCAGCGCAAGGGGCGCCTCATTCGCTTTCAACTTTCAGAGGGACGGGCCGCGACGGTTTGCGGGCAACCGTACGCCGACTTCGAACAACAACGCACGTTTGGCCTTCCGCAATTCCTCCATGTCGAACGCGCCGTCGCCGCGCGCGGTTTTCGCCCGTCCGACGATCCGCCAATAAGCGGCGCGGATGGCGTCTTCGCTGATAGCGCCGTGTTGCGGCAGCCCCAGCAGCGCACGGCGCGAGTCAGGCTTCATGCGCCACAGCGGCGGACTGGCCGTTCAACCTCCGACGCCTAAAGCGCAAATTGGGAAGCTGTCGGCTTATGTGGAGCCTCACGACGTCATCCGCCTTTCGTCCGCCTCGCATGAATGAGTCGGTGGACACGTAGTATCCAACGAGATATAGCGAGTAAAGCTTGTTCGCACGTCCCGCCAGAGTGAGGGCGGGGACGGCGCCGAACTGCAAGGTGAAGGGATTCGCGATGAAACTCAGCGCTCGTAATCAGCTCAAGGGCACGATCAAGTCGGTCACGAAGGGCCAGACCACCGCCCATGTCGAAATCGACGTCGGCGGTTCCGTGCTGACCGCCTCGATCACCAATGAGGCGGTCGACGCGCTTGGCCTCAAGGTCGGCCAAGCGGCTTATGCCGTCGTCAAAGCGTCCGACGTGATGGTCGGCGTCGAATAAGGGTGAACGCCATGCGGCGCATTCTTTTGGTTCTTGCAATGGTCGCGACCGCAGCGCCAGCTAAGGCCGATTGCGAGCATTTCAAATGGAGCGTGGCGCGCGAGCGCGCGCTGTTCGCCGGTTCGCCGGCGGCGCTCCCGGCGACCGGCGCCTCGGCGCAGGTCGGCGCCGCCTATGACTTGGCTCTGGCGCAAGACCCGAGCCTGCATTGCCGGCGCAGCGCGCGCCGGAGCCTGGGCGTCGCGGTGCCGTGGTGAGCTTGTCGGCCGTGCAAACGGGAATGTATCAGATCACGCTGTCGCGGGAGGGGTGGATCGACGTCGCGCAAAACGGCGCGCGCGTGAAATCCAACGCCTTCTCGGGACAGCATGACTGTCCAGACGTACGAAAAACCGTGCGGTTCGAACTTGGCGCCGGCGCGGCGATTGTGCAGATCAGCAATGCGGCGGAAGAGCGCGTCAACTTCGCCATTCTGCCCGCAAACTAGCGCGCCGGCGCGTATGAAAGGTCTCGCCACGCTCCAGCATGGCGACGAATTCGGCGATATTGCGGGGTTCTCGGCGAGCCATCGCTCGAATTGAGTGGGATCGGCGAAGGCCAGGGTCGGCAGGCCGTCGCTCGGCATGGGTTCTCCTCTTCACGCGATTTGGTTTTGCGCCCGGCGCGCGGACGGCGCAACATGGTCGCCAAAGCGAGGATCACATGGACGACGAGCGAAATCGACTCAGCGAGAGCGCCTCGCCCTATCTGTTGCAACACGCCGACAATCCCGTGCACTGGCGGCTGTGGGGCGCGCAGCCTTTCGCGCTCGCGCGCGCGCGCGACGTTCCCCTGTTGCTGTCGATCGGCTACGCCGCCTGCCACTGGTGCCATGTGATGGCGCATGAATCGTTCGAGAACGACGAGATCGCGGCGCAGATGAACCGTGATTTCGTCTGCGTGAAGGTCGATCGCGAGGAGCGGCCCGACGTCGATCATCATTTCATGAGCGCGCTGCATGCGATGGGCGAACAGGGCGGCTGGCCGCTGACGATGTTTCTCACCCCCGAGGGCGAGCCGTTTTACGGGGGCACCTACTGGCCGCCGGCGCCGCGCTATGGCCGCGCCTCGTTCCCCCAGGTGCTCGCCTCCGTCGCAAACGCCTGGCGCGAGAAACGCGCCGACGTGCTGCGAAATGGCGCGGCGGTGACGGCGCATCTGGCCGAACTTGCCGCGCCGCGCGGGGCGGGGGAGTTCAATGCGGAACGGCTGAGCGCGGCCGGCGAGGCCCTGTTGCGGATCGTCGATCCCGTCCATGCCGGCGTCGGGCGCGCGCCGAAATTTCCCAACGCGCCGATATTCCGCTTTTTCTTCAGCGAATGGGCGCGGCGCGGCGATGCGCGCTTTCGCGACGCGGTTCGCGATCTGCTCGACGCTTTGTGCGCCGGAGGGATTTACGACCATCTCGGCGGCGGCTTCGCCCGCTATTCCGTCGATGCGGAATGGCACGTGCCGCATTTCGAGAAGATGCTGTACGACAATGCGCAAATCCTCGAATTGCTGGCGCTGTCCCATGCCGACGAGCCCTCGCCCGTCTATGCCGCCCGTGCCCGCGACACCTTTGGTTGGTTGATGCGGGAGCTGTGCTGCGAGGGCGCCTTCGCCGCCTCGCTCGACGCTGATCAGGATGGCGAGGAGGGGCTGTTTTATGTATGGAGCCGCGAGGAGATCGTCGCCGCGCTGGGCGCGCAGGCGGAGGCCTTTTGCGCGGCTTACGACGTTCGCGCAGGCGGAAATTGGGAAGGCCGCAATGTGTTGCGGATGGCAAGACCCGTCGATGCGGCGCTGGAGGCGGCTTTGCAGGGCGCGCGGGCCAAATTGTTCGCGGTTCGGGCGCCCCGAGCGCGCCCCGCGCTCGACGACAAGATCCTGACCGATTGGAACGGGCTCGCCATCGCCGCGCTCGCGCGCGCGGCCGCGGTGTTCGAGGCGCCGGAGATGTTGGCCGCCGCGCGCGAGGCGTTAGACTTTCT
>JANLPL010000276.1:0-19987 GCA_031367195.1 Bradyrhizobium sp. | reverse complement strand
ATTTGAAAATAGTTCTTGGCCAGATCGACGCCAATCCTGATAAACTGCTTCATGGACGGTCTCCCTCTTTGTGGCGCTCCGGCGACCACGCTTTGGCACTAGTGTGCCATCGAGGAGAGGCCGTCCACATCATCAATCAGGGCGGCATGATGCGCGCCATCGACCAGGCCGTGCGCCACGGGGCGCATCTGGGATTAAGAAGGGTCTCCCTATGACAAACGATCTGGCGTCGGTCGTGGATTGCGACGGCCCGCAGCCGAGCGCGGAAGATCTGTTCCGCGGCATGTCGGCGGCGCTTGGGGCCGTGACGATGGTGATTCAGTAGACCGTCGCCGCTCTCGTCGTCGCGGCCGGCGAGCGCGAGGCGATCGATCCGGCGCGCGTATTCGCGCTCCTGGACGCGCTCGCCGACGGCTTCGATCGCGGCGTCGCGGCGGCCGGGCCGACCGGAAAAATGACCGCGATGATGCTGCGAGGCGTCAAGCCGACTTATGAAAATCTGATCAAAATCCCCCCCCGGCGCCGGCCGCGCATAAGGCCAGCCGCCGTCGCCATTTTCGCGACCCGGCGAGCTTGCCGCGCCGCTTGGTCGCGGTAATATCGACCTCGGGCCGGGGAACGTCCTTCATGGGCAAGAAGATCGTCGACGTCGAAGATCTCTTGATCTGGGCGGCCTCGGAGCTTGCGCGCAAACGGCCAGGCAGAGCCGCCGCGCGCCCGGCCTTCGACCTCAGCCGCGCCGATCGCGAGCTTGTCGGCCGCTGGACGCGGCCGATGGGCATTCCGTCGGTTCAACCCATGTTCGCGGTCGGCCTCGGCAAATCAGGCGGCGCGCCCGGCGCTCCGCCGCATGGCGATGCGCTTCGCGTTGGGGAAGCGCTCGATCGCCTCGCGAAACTTTCGCCGCCTTGTACGACGAACCGGGCCGATCTCGTCGCCGGCCTTGGCTTCCCGGTCGACATCGCCGGCTCCTTGCGCGCGGCGCTCGCCTACGCCGCCATTTTGCTGATCGTGCATGGCCGCCTCGCGAACCGGCCGATAGTTCGCTGCGAGCCGCCGGAGCCAAGCGCAAAGCTGGCGCCGAATGGCCAGCCGGGTGTGTGGCGGCGCGAGGCCTGGGTCGATCCGACATTTGGCGATCACGCGCAAGCTCAGCGCGACGCCGTGGTCGCCGTGAAGGCGATCCGGAAGGATTGTTATCCCGGCGGCGCCTATGGCGTCCTGGAGTGGTCGCCGGACCCGCAAGAGCTAACAAACGAAAGATGCGAGTATGCGGCCTGGCGCGCCGGCCTCGAATGGCTCGCCGCCGAGCTCGCCGGCGAGCTCGAAACCCGCGCCGCGCTCCCGCCGCCCGCAGCGGCGCGCCCGTGGCTCGGCGAGCGCGACGGCGAGCTCGTGCGCGATCTGTTCGCGCCCGGCGCCGAAGGCGTGTACGCCGGCGCCGACGCGGCGTCGCTCGCCGCCTCGCGCGCGATCGGCCGCCACCGCCCGATCGCCGGCGGCCGCATCTATGGGCGCGCGCCGGCGAAGCCGGCGAAGGGCGCGCGGGAGGCTTGATTCACGCCGCCGAGGCGCGCGGCGCAATGTGGGAATAGTCGAACGTCGCCTCAGCGCGCGATAGGTCATAGGCCGCCTGGAGGTTGAGCCAAAAGCGCGCGTCGACGTCGAAATAGCGGCCGAGCCGAATCGCCGTGTCGGCGCTCAAGTCGCGCCGTTCGCGCACAAGATCGCTGATGCGATTGGGCGGAACGCCGATCGCTTTGGCGAGCTTGCTGGCGCTGAGGCCGAGCGGTTTCAGATATTCTTCGGCGAGGATTTCGCCGGGATGCGTGCGGATACGCGCCATGAGCGACTCCCTCAATGATAGTCGACGATTTCGACGTCCGTCGGGCCTGCTTCCGTCCAGCGAAAACAGACCCGCCATTGATCGTTGATGCGAATGCTGTGCTGCCCCACTCGATCGCCCTTGAGAGCCTCCAGGCGATTGCCGGGCGGCGAGCGCAGCGCCGCCAGCAGAGGCGCGGCGTCGAGCATGTCGAGCTTGCGCGCGGCGATTTTCGCGAACGCCCGCCACGCCGGCGGGACGACGCCGTCGCGGAAAAATCGTTCGGTGCGGACGTCAGCGAAATCGACGATCACGGCGCGAGTATACGTTACGTATCGCGTATAGGCAAGGCGCGGGACGTAAGGCGCCGGACTTCATGTCATCACGCCGGCTTCCTCAGCCGCACACCCGCCCCGCCGCCGTTCTCCGCGATGAATTCGACCCCGGCCGATTCGAGCGCGGCGCGGATGGCGGCGAGGTTGTTGGCGATCGGCGAGCGCTTTCCCGTCTCGAAATCTCGGATCGTGGACACACTCACTCGCGAGGCCTCGGCAAGCCGGGGTTGCGACCAATTCAAAAGAGCACGCGCGGCGCGCGACTGCGGAGGCGAGATCATTGCCACAGGGTAGGTCAATCCGCGATTTATAGCAACATCACAGTTTTAGGTTGACATTCGCCGAAGTACGCGCATTATGGTGATATCAGCGTTTTAATATGAATAGGAAAAGACAATGCCCAACGACCCTTCCGCCTCATCGCCCGCGTCTCCCTTCGACTATTGGGTTGATTCCGCGGGCAAGCGCATCGGCGACATGACGTATGCGGAGCTGGAAGCCGCCATCCGCAAAAATGAGGCCATCGCCGGACGCGTGTTTGTTGCGTCGCGTCGAAGATTATCGTCGGAACCAGATCAGCCTCGCAAAAGCCGAGCGCGGGGAACGCGAAACTGTGGGCGACCGCGCCGCGGGCGTCCGTCTTGACCGCGCCTTTCGCCGCCAGGCCACTGCCGCGCACGCGGTGCTGAGCACGCCGGCGGCCACGGCGATCGGCGCTCTGGCGAAGCTCCAGGTCGCCGCGGACTGGTTCCGTGCCGACCTCGTCGACGACGACGGGATGCCGATCACCCACCACGCCGACACCGCGCTCGTCGCGATCGCCGACGAGCTGGCGGCGCTCGGCTTGTCTGGCGCCGCCCTCGCAAGCGCTCCCGGCCCTCAGATAGCGCCGACGCAACGGTCCCGCACGGAGGCGAGCGATGTTTGAGCCTACATTCGAGCGTCGCGGCTTTTTGCGCGCGCTGACGGCGATTCCTCTCCTGGGCGGAGGCATCAAGCTCTTCGGCGAGCCGACCTCTGCCGCGGTTCCAATTTCGCCTGCCCTGCTCCGGAAATATGCCGCGTTTCTGAATCGGGAGCTGTTCGCGACCTGGCTTGCGACGAGGCTTATCGAAAGCCCCTGGCATTTTACGGATATGAGTTATTCGCTCAGCGATTCGTCGACTTGGCGAAAGCTGCCGCTATGGTGGCCGCTCCCGGACGATCCGGCCAGCGAAGCGCTCGTGACGAGAACGGCGCCATCGAGCCGCGCCGCCGTCGTCCTTGGCGCGGCTGGCGTCAGCGTCGGCCAGTCGGCGCCATGACGCTGCGGCTACACGGAAATTCACTCCCTCCCCGCGGCGGCGGTCGCAGATGCGCTGGTGCTCGCCGGGGAAGGGCAGCAGGACCCGGCGCACCTGGCCGCGATCCGCGAGGCGTTGGGTCTGGCCGCGACATGAACGCTGCCGCTCTCGACGCCGCCGCCCTGATCGATGGCGTGGCACACGGCGACGTCCGCGCATCGATGCGCGGCGCCTCGGAGCTCGGGGCGCCATGAGATCGAGCGACGCCAAATCGGCTTCCGCCGCGCCAGCGCCGATCATCGCCGAGCCCGATACCTGGCTCGCGCTCGGCGACCTCACCGCTGACATCCTCGCCGATTTGGACCAGCGTCGGCCCGGGGCCGCGCGTTTTACCGATCGCCGAAAGTTGGTTGCCAAGCGGTTGCCAATTAACATCTGTGAGTGGTCGATACCAACTAAAGGATTGATTTTATTGGCTGGGGCGCCTGGATTCGAACCAGGGATGGCGGAATCAAAATCCGCTGCCTTACCGCTTGGCTACGCCCCAGCGGCCGAGAACACATGCGATTCTAGGCGCGCGCCGACCATAGAGGGCGGCTCTCCTCCCCACAAGCCCCGCGGCCCGCGTTGTCTCGCCGAAAGGAATAGGGTAGGCGCAGGAAACTGGATCTCCCCGGCTTGTCCGCAAGCGCGGGGTGTTAGGATTGTATGTGAGGGCATTTGTCCGGCGCAAGGCTTTTCCATCTGCATGTGCCCAAGACCGCGGGCACTTCCCTGCGAAGCGCATTCCATCACGCCAAGCACAAAGTGCTGCCGGTGAATTCGAATTTCGTTTACGATCCGGCGCAGCACGCCGAGGTCGATCTTTTCAGCGGCCATGCCGGATTCAGGGCGGTCGAGGCCTCGCCCGAATTGCGCGGCAAGGTCATCACGATTTTACGCGACCCTTATGATCGCGTGCTGTCCTACTACTACCACCTCATCAAACTGCATCGCGGGGGCCACGAGGACAGCCATCGCACCAACCTCGCGTCGAAATACGGCCTCGCCGAATTCCTCGCGATCAAGGACGATCCGCATCTTTTGAATGACCTGTGCAACAGCGTGACCTGGCAATTGGTTTATGACCACGACGTCCACGCCCGAATGGCCTATCGGCGCCGGGAGCCCGCCTTTTCCGATACCGATCTGGTCGCGCGCGCCAAGGCCAATCTGTCCTCGTTCCTGGTCGTCGGCTTTCAGTCCCGGCCGGGCGCCTTTCTCGACAAATTGCGGGCTGCGACCGGCTTCGCCGTCCGGCTCGGCGCCGAGAACGCCAATCCCGAGCGTGCGGCGCTGGAAGCGATGGACGCCGAAACGCGGCGACGCCTTCGCGGCTGGATCGAACTCGACCTCGAAGTCTATGAATGGGCGCTGGCCCGTTTCGGCGGCGATTGAGGTTCAATCCGAGCGCGCGCGCCTTCCCTTCGGCAGGGATATTCGCATAAAGGAGCGGTTGCTGGGGAGACGGGCATGATCGTAATATCGGGCGAAGCGCTCATCGACCTCATCCCCGATCCCGCCGTGGACGCGCGCTACGACGCCGTGCTCGGCGGCTCGCCCTACAATGTCGCAATCGGGCTGGCGCGGCTTGGCGCCCGCGTCGCCTTCGTGTCGCGCATTTCAAACGACGCCAACGGCGAAAAACTCGCCGCGGCGCTCGCCGCCGACGGCGTCGATCTTGCCCTTGTCGCGCGCGATTCCCGTCCGAGCCCGCTCGCCTTCGTCATGCGCGGCACCGCGCAGACCGGCTCGCGCTACAGTTTCTATCTCGACGGCTCGGCCTACGATGGACCTTGGCCCTTTCCAAAGCCATGGCCGCCGGGCGTGAAGCATCTGCATGTCGGATCGTTTTCGGCGGTCGAGCGACACGGCCAGGCGGTCGTCGAGGCGATGGGCGTCGCGCGCGCGCAGGCGACGGTGAGCTTCGATCCCAATATCCGGCCGTTCGTTACGCCTGACCGCGACGCCGTGCTGGGGCTGGTCGAGCGGCAAGTGCGGCTCGCGAGCGTGGTGAAAGCGAGCGAAGAGGATCTCGAATGGCTCTATCCCGGCCGTCAGGTCGAGGACACGCTGAAGGCGTGGGCGGGCGCGGGCCCGCGATTTTGCGTCGCCACGCTCGGCGGGGAGGGCGCGATCGCCTATCTCGGGGCCGAGCGGCTGGTCATCCGCCCGCGCAAGGTCGAGGTGGTCGACACCGTCGGCGCCGGCGACAGTTTCATGTCCTCGCTGCTGTTCGCGATGGATCGCGATCTTGCGCTGGGGGCCGACGCGCCCGCGCCAGGCCGCGAACAACTCGGCGGCTGGCTCGATTTCGCCGCTTGCGCCTCTTCGGTCACTTGCACCCGCAAGGGCTCCAACCCGCCGACGCTGCAAGACGTCGAAGCCGCGCATTGAACGAAGAGGTGACCTCCAGGCGTGTTGCGGCGCGGCGCCGGCAAGGCTAAAGCGATCTCTCTGGAAAAATCAGGATCGCCTCGCCATGGCCTTGACCGCGCCCAAGCCGCGCCCGCTGTCGCCGCATCTCGACGTCTATCGGATGACGCTGACGATGGCGATGTCGATCGTGCATCGCATCACCGGCGTCGGGCTCTATGTCGGCGTGGCGTTACTCGCCTGGTTCCTGCTCGCTTTGTCCGGCGACGCGATGACTTTCGCGACCTTCACCGCCTTCATCCATTCGTTCGTCGGCCGACTGGTTCTGTTCGGGTTCACCTGGTCCCTGTTCCACCATATGCTTGGCGGCGTGCGTCATGCCTTGTGGGACGCCGGAATCGGGCTCGACGTTCCGCTGCGCGAGCGGCTGGCGCAATTGACGCTGGCGGGCGGGATTGGGCTGACGCTGATCGTCTGGATCGTAGGCTACGCTGTTCGCTGAAGGGGAAGTCCCGATGAACTCATCCTATCGCACCCCGCTCGGACGCGTGCGCGGGCTCGGCTCCGCCCGGCTGGGCGCGCAAGACAATTGGCTGATGAGAATCACCTCGCTGGCGCTGATCCCGCTCAGCATCGCCTTCGTATTTCTCGTGCTGTCGCTGCTGCACAAGGATTACAACGGCGCGCGCGCGCTGATGGGCGAGCCGCTGCCGGCGGTGATCGTGCTGCTGTTCGTGCTGACGGGCGTCTATCACACCGAACTCGGGATGCGCTCGGTGATTGTCGATTATCTGCAAGGCCATGTGCGCGAGTTCGCGCTGATCGCCAATTCCTGCGCGGCGGTCGCGCTTGGCCTTGCCTGCGTTTACGCCGTGCTGCGCATCGGCTTCGTTTGAGGATCATCTGATGGCGATTAATGGCGCGACGGCCCCGGCGCAGAATGGCAAGGCCTATCCCATCACCGATCACACCTTCGACGTGGTGGTCGTCGGCGCGGGCGGCGCGGGGCTTCGCGCCAGCGTCGGCTGCGCGCAGGCGGGTCTGCGCACCGCCTGCATCAGCAAGGTGTTCCCGACCCGCTCGCACACGGTCGCGGCGCAGGGCGGCATTTCCGCCTCGCTCGGCAATATGGGGCCGGACGACTGGCGCTGGCACATGTATGACACGGTGAAAGGTTCGGACTGGCTCGGCGATCAGGACGCGATCGAATATCTCTGCCGCAACGCCCCGGCCGCTGTCTATGAACTCGACCATTGGGGCGTGCCGTTCTCGCGCACCGAGGAAGGCAAGATCTATCAGCGCGCATTCGGCGGCATGACGACCGACTACGGCAAGGGCGCCGCGCAACGCACCTGCGCCGCCGCCGACCGCACCGGCCACGCCATCCTGCATACGCTGTACGGGCAAGCGCTAAAGGCGAAATGCGAGTTCTTCATCGAATATTTCGCCATCGACCTGATCCGCGACGAGGAGGGCCGCGTGCGCGGTCTGGTCGCACTGAAGATGGACGACGGCACGATCCACCGTTTTCGCGCCCAGACGACGATTCTCGCCACTGGCGGTTACGGCCGCGCCTATTTCTCCGCGACCTCGGCGCATACCTGCACCGGCGACGGCAATGCGATGGCGTTACGCGTCGGCGTGCCGTTGCAGGACATGGAGTTCGTGCAGTTCCACCCGACCGGCATCTACGGCGCGGGTTGTCTGATCACCGAGGGCTCGCGCGGCGAGGGCGGCTATCTCGTCAACAGCGAGGGCGAGCGCTTCATGGAGCGCTATGCGCCCTCGGCCAAGGATCTGGCCTCGCGCGACGTGGTGAGCCGGGCGATGACGATGGAGATCCGCGAGGGCAGGGGTGTCGGCAAGCTGAACGACCACATTTATCTGCACCTCGATCATCTCGACCCGAAGGTGCTGCACGAGCGGCTGCCCGGCATCTCCGAGAGCGCGCGCATTTTCGCCGGCGTCGATGTGACCAAGGAGCCGATCCCAGTGCTGCCGACCGTCCATTACAACATGGGCGGCATCCCCACCAATTATCACGGCGAGGTGCTGACCAAATACGGCGACGATCCCGACACCATCGTGCCGGGCCTGATGGCGCTGGGCGAGGCGGCCTGCGTCTCCGTGCATGGCGCGAACCGGCTCGGCTCCAATTCGCTGATCGACCTCGTCGTGTTCGGCCGCGCGGCGGCGCTTCGCGCGGCAGAGATGCTGAAGCCGGGCGACCGACAGCCGGAACTCGCCAGGGACAGCGCGGACTTCGCGCTGTCGCGGCTCGATCGGTTTCGATTCGCCAAGGGTGGCACGCCGACGGCGGCGCTGCGGCTCAATATGCAGCGCATCATGCAAGCCAATTGCGCCGTGTTCCGCACCGGCGAAGTGCTGGCCGAGGGCCAGAAGAAGATCCACGCGGCCTGGCGCGCTGGCGAAGACGTCGGCGTGACCGACCGCTCGCTGATCTGGAACTCCGATCTGATCGAGACGCTGGAATATGACAATCTGATCGCGCAGGCCGTGGTGACGATGGAAGGCGCCCTCAATCGCCACGAAAGCCGCGGCGCCCATGCGCGCGAGGATTTCCCCAACCGCGACGACGCCAACTGGATGAAGCACACGCTGGCTTGGGTCGACGCGCAGAAATACGAAGTCAAGCTCGACTACCGCCCCGTGCATATCTATACGATGAGCAACGAGGTGAGCTATATCGAGCCGAAGGCGCGGGTGTATTGAAGCGCAATCGTGGTCGCGGGGATTAGGTCTTTCCCTGCGGGGTTGTCAGAGTCCGCAACGCCTGTTTGACAAAAGCGCTCCGGCGAAACGCAAATCTCTGAAACAATCCGGTCTTTCGCGCGTTTGTTCGGGCGAGAGCGTTGGCCGCCGGCTTGCATGGACCGGACGCCACACAGGAATCGCCAGATGCTGATCGACGCCGGGTTCAAAATTTCCTTTCAATGCCCGGCCTTTACGCCGATGCTGCTGCAACTCAACATTCATCCCTCGCGCACCGAGCATCTGCGCTCGCCCGACGTCATCTATTCCGACCCCCCGCTGGCGATGAGCGCCTATCTCGATCACTATGGCAATCGGGTCACGCGGGTCGAGGCGCCGCCCGGCCTCATCACATTTCACAACCGCTTCCAGATTTACGACACCGGGCTGCACGACGAAGCCCCCGTAAACGACGTGCTGACGCCGATCCCAAACCTGCCCAACGAAGTGCTGCTGTTTTTGCTATCGAGCCGCTATTGCGACAGCGATGCGCTGTCGAATTTCGCATGGGCGCAGTTCGGTCACATCGCGGGCGGCCATTCCCGGGTCAAGGCGATCTGCGATTTCGTGCACGGCCACATCCGCTTCAGCTATCCCGAAGCCTCGCCCACGCGCAGCGCCGGCGACTCGATGCGCGAGCGCGTCGGCGTGTGCCGCGATTTCGCGCATCTCGCGGTCGCGCTATGCCGCTGCATGAACATCCCCGCGCGCTATTGCACGGGCTATCTCGGCGACATCGGCGTGCCGGTCGACGTGAACCCGATGGATTTCAGCGCCTGGTTCGAAGTGTTCCTCGATGGCCGCTGGTACACGATGGACGCGCGTCACAATCATTCGCGTATCGGGCGCATCGTGATGGGCCGCGGCCGCGACGCCGCCGACGTCGCGATCACCACGGCGTTCGGCGTCGCCAATCTCGCGCATTTCGAGGTGATGACCAACGAGGTGACGGCCTAAGCTCACTTCGGCGGAAACAACTGTCCGTTCACCTTCACCGCATTGGGCGCGACATATTCGAGATTCCACACCAGCCGACCGTCCTCGGATTTCGCGAGGCCGCGCAGGAAGGTGGCGAGAAACAGAAACTGACGCGCGTCCGGCTCGCTCTCGGCGATTTTGGCGATCGCCTCCATCAGTTTGTCGAGATTGTCGGCGGTGATTTGCGCGTGCGCTTGCGGGCTTGAACCGTCAAACAGCGCTTCGCCCGCGAAGGTCGCCTCGACGAGCGGCGTTGTGAGCCGCGTCTCGCTTAGCACCACGCGCGGATGGCCGCCGGCCAGCGTCTGCGCGATGGCGGTCTTGGCCTCCTCGCCGAGATCGCCGGATTTGACCCATTCGGGATCGGCGAGCGCAAGCTCGGCGGCGTGATCGAGGCCGTCTATGTCAGCTTCAATTTGCAGCGCCAGGGTCAGCGGCCACAGCGATTTGGCCCAGTCGGGCGCGGCTTCGAGATCGACGGTGAGATCCTTCACCGCCAGCGCCAGCGCGGCCGAGCTATGCGCGGCGAGACCGCTCAACTTCACATCCTCGCCCGCCGATTTGAGGTTGAGCGATCCCCCGGGAAACGCGACGGCGAGATCGCCGACCTCGACCTGGCCCGATATTTCCCTCCACAGCGGCGCCAGTGCGGCGAGCTTGGGCTGCAACGCCTCGCCCGGGGGCGGCCCGGAATTGGCGTGGGCGACCAGAAAGCGCCACAGGTCGCCAAAGGCGGCGGCGCGCAAGCCGTTCACGACGCTCTGGCTGGTCGCCGCGCCCTGGCGGTTTTCGACCACCTCGGTTTCATCCGCGCCTTCGCCGACGACGGACGACTTGCCGTTCGCCGAGGCGACCGAATCCGTCGTCCGCACATCGACCGCGTCGGCGTCCTCGCTGGACCGCAGGCGCCATTCGCTGGCGACGCCGTTCTCGGTCAGGACGAAATGCTGGACTTGCGCGCCCGCTTTCGACTTTACGTCCACCTTCAATGCGCCGAGTTTGAGCTTGGATCGGAAGAACTCCGGCGCGGTGGGATCGAACAGGCCTGCGAAAGTGAAACCGTCGAACGAGATCGTTCCGCCCTCTTGACCGCCCGCGGCGGCGAACGACAAGGTCGGCAGGCTCGCGGCATGGGCGAACCAGCCGCCGTCGAGAGTCGGCGTGATGCGATAGACGAACGGCGAAACGTTTATGGCGCCCGGCGCCTCCGCCGCCGCCAGCGCCTTGGCGAGATCCCAGGTCACGACGTAGTCGTCGCCTTGCGTTGCGATGCCGAGGATGCCTTTTTCGAGCGCCGCGGGCGAGACATAGGCGGCATAGGCGTCGGCCATCGCCTTGGCGCCCTCCGGCGTGGCCGGCTCGGCCTGAGCCGCGCTGTAGCCCAGCGCGAGCGCCGCCAGGCCGATCGGGAATAGGCGTCCGCGCATGGCGTTCCTCCGCCGCCGGTTTGACTGTTGCCCGGCGCGCGCGGACAATAGCGCGTCCGGCGCCCGCGCCGAACCCTTTTTCCAAGTTTCGGGGAACGCACAAATGAAAGCCATTCTCAAGGGCCTCGCGGCGGCCGCGCTCGTGCTCGGCGCCGGCGCGGCGTCGGCCGGCACGCTCGACGCGGTCAAGGCGCGCGGACAACTGATTTGCGGCTCCAGCCCGGGTCTGGCCGGCTTCGGGCTGCCCGACGATCACGGCGTTTATAAGGGCCTCGACGTCGACGAATGCCGCGCCCTCGCGGCGGCGATCTTCAACGATGCCGACAAGATCAAATTCCTGC
Organism: Bradyrhizobium sp.; assembly: GCA_031367195.1. GTDB lineage: Bacteria > Pseudomonadota > Alphaproteobacteria > Rhizobiales > Beijerinckiaceae > Roseiarcus. The sequence goes on along the minus strand of JANLPL010000276.1, from coordinate 8,611 downwards.
CGATCAACGCGAAGGATCGCCCGACGATCCTGGCCTCCGGCGAAATCGACGTGCTGGTGCGCAACACGACCTGGACGATGTCGCGCGAGACCGGCGGCATGTTGTTCACCGGCGTCAATTACTACGACGGCCAGGGCTTCATGGTGAAGAAGAAGCTCGGCGTCGACAGCGCTCTGAAGCTCGACGGCGCTTCGATCTGCGTGCAGCAGGGCACCACGACCGAACTCAACCTCGCCGACTATTTCCGCGCGCACAAGATGAAGTTCGAGCCGGTCGTGTTCGCCAGCGACGACCAGACCGTGAAAGCCTACGACACCGGCCGCTGCGACGCCTACACCACCGACGCCTCGGGCCTCTACGCCGAGCGGCTGAAGCTCGCAGCGCCGGACGAGAATATCGTGCTGCCCGAGATCATCTCCAAGGAGCCGCTCGGCCCCTCCGTGCGCCCCGACGACGTGAAATGGTTCGAGATCGTGCAATGGACGCATTACGCGCTCGTCACGGCGGAGGAGATTGGCGTCACCCAGGCCAATGTCGAGGAGATGCTGAAGTCGGCCAATCCCGACATCCGCCGCTTGCTCGGCGTCGAGGGCAATTTCGGCGAGGGCCTCGGCCTCACCAGGGATTGGGCCTATCGCATGATAAAGGCGGTGGGCAATTACGGCGAATCGTTCGAGCGCAACGTCGGCATGGGCTCGCCAATCAAGATCAAGCGCGGCCTCAACGCGCTATGGACCAAGGGCGGCTTGCAATACGCGCCGCCGATCAGGTGATCGGGCGGCGGCAATACGGGATTGACAACGCGCGCCTATGGCGCGCGTATGTCCGCATGATCATGCTTTCCGACTTGACTCCCCCTGCGTTTTTGAGCTTGAAGGCGCGTTTGGGGAACCTGCTCGCGCGAGCTATGTTCGACGAGCGATACTATCGCCTTGCCAATCCCGATGTGGACTACGCCCTGCACGCGGGAATTGTCGCGTCCGGATACGGGCATTATCGCGACGATGGACGAGACGAGGGTCGGCCGGCGCGGACGTGGTTGCGACCTGACGTGTTGTTGCCGAGGACCGTCGTCGTCTTGAAAGGCGCCGACGACTACTTGAGCGGGATCAAGATAAAATGCGTCGATCGCGAGGCCGTGAACTATCGGCTCGATGTCCATCGCGTCGGCGCGAAGGGCGTGGAAAGGGTCGCTCGGGTCGAGTTCGAACGTGAGACCGAGATCGACCGGGGCCTCGGCTGCATAATGTGGAAGCCGATACCGCGCGCCAAAGGCATGCTTTTTATCATCCGCGTCGTGCGACTGGACGACAAGGGGAATCCTGCCGGACTTGCCGATTTCCGGCTTTCCGACTCCGACGCGCAGGTGTTTTCTGCTCCCACCTCCAAATTCGCGGCGCCGCCTCTGCTTGGGTTCAGCCCGGTAACGCAGTGCAATCTCAACTGCATTCACTGCATATCCCGCTCATCGCGAACGAAAGTGCGCGAATTTTCGGATGCGTGGTGGCTCCAGATACAGGAGCTGGCGGAGTCGAATCAACTCTGCGAAATTGGAGGCGACTACTCCGGCGACCTTTTGTACGCGCAGGGCAAGCCAAAGGGGTGGCTCGACCGGATGATTGCGCTTCAGGTTGGCATGCAAATCACAACGCACGCCAACAATTTGACGTTCGAGATCGCCGACAAACTCATCAGGTCGAAGCTCCAGACGATCCTGTTTTCGATCGACAGCTTCGACCCGGAGGAGTATCGGCGCATAAGGAAGGGCGCGCTACCGCTAGACAAGGTTCTTTTCAACATCGCGCGGTTCATGCGCATGCGTAACAGGCGCCGGCCTAGCCTGAAAACAAGCCTCTCGATGGTTTTGATGCGGCGCAATCTCAATCAGTTGATCCCCTCCATCGATTTCGCCGCTGAGCATGGGATCGAGGTCGTCAACTGGGCGCATCTCATGGTTTTCACGCCGGACATGGTGGAAGAGTCTGTGATGCTCGACGTGCGCGGATATCGGGCGGCCTATGAAGCGGCGATGGAACACGCACGCAAGAAGGGGGTCGCTTTTTGCGCGCCGACGCCGCTGTCGAATTTGAAGCCGCGCAAGGGCCATCTGCCGTGCCCGGTTCCGTGGACCGGCGTCATTGTGACCGGCGACGGCGACGTGCGCGCCTGTTGCATGCCTGAATCCGTAGTGGGTAATCTCAACGAGCAATCAATTAAACAGATCTGGAACGGCGAGCGGATGCAGGCGTTCCGCGCGGCGGTCAACACGCCCGATCCGCCGAACCCCTGCAGGGTATGCGGCATCTACCGACACGAGAACAATTTCGAGACCTTTACTCCGGGTCTCAGCAAGGCCGAGCGAGAGGCTTTCACGGCGCGAGTGTTGGCGCAAGCGTGAGGCGCGCGCGCCGGCTCGCCACGCTGCCGAGCGGCCTTGGCGCCAGCGTGATGCGCGGTTTCGCCTCGCGCCCGCTCCCCGTTCGGGTCGAGGGCGCGGCCTTTGCGATTTTCATGGCCTGGCGCCGCCGCCATGCGCTCGATCCCGCGCATATACTGGTGCGGACTGTGCTCCGTCCGCGAGGCGGCGAAGGCCGGTCGCAGGGCGCGCTGAGCGGCCAGTTCCGTCTCAACAGCGGCTCGGCGGCGCTCAGGTCGCCGGCTCGTCCTTCAGGAAATTTTCGAGCCAGTGAATGTCGTAGTCGCCGTTCTGGATATCGACATTGCGCACCAGCGAACGAAACAGCGGCAGCGTGGTCTCGATCCCTTCGACCACGAATTCGTCGAGCGAGCGTCGCAGCCGCATCAGCGCTTCGGTGCGCGTGCGGCCGTGAACGATCAACTTGCCCACGAGGCTGTCGTAATAAGGCGGGATCACATAGCCCTGATAGGCGGCCGAATCGACGCGCACGCCCAATCCGCCTGGCGTATGAAAAGTCGATAGCCGGCCAGGCGAGGGTGTGAACGTGCGCGGATGCTCGGCGTTGACGCGGCACTCGATCGCCACGCCGTCGAACCGCACTTCGTCTTGGCTGATCGACAGCGGCGAGCCGGCGGCGATGCGGATCTGCTCGTTGACGAGATCGATGCCGGTGATCATCTCTGTGACGGGATGCTCGACCTGGATGCGGGTGTTCATTTCGATGAAATAGAACTTACCCTCCTCGAAGAGGAACTCGATCGTGCCGACCCCGACATAGCCAAGGTCCGCCATCGCCCTGGCGACGACGCCGCCGATTTCGTCGCGCTCAAGGGGATTGAGCGCGGGCGAGGGGCTTTCCTCCCACACCTTCTGGTGCCGCCGCTGCAACGAGCAGTCGCGTTCGCCCAGATGGATGGCGCGGCCCTTGCCGTCGCCGAGCACCTGAATCTCGATGTGGCGCGGCTTCTGGAGATATTTCTCCAGATAGACCGCGTCGTCGCCGAACGCCGCCTTGGCCTCGGTCTTGGCGGTGGCGATCGCGTTGAGGAGATCGGCCTCCGTGCGCGCCACCTTCAAGCCGCGCCCGCCGCCGCCCGAGGCCGCCTTGACCAGCACGGGATAGCCGATGTCGCGCGCGATCCGCAGCGCCTCCGCCTCGTCGTTGACCGCGCCTTCCGACCCCGGCACGCAGGGGATGCCGAGCCGGGTCGCCGTGCGTTTGGCTTCGATCTTGTCGCCCATCAGCCTGATGTGCTCGGCCTTGGGGCCGATGAAGACGAGGCCGTGCTCGGTGAGGATCTCGGCGAAACGCGCGTTTTCCGAGAGAAAGCCATAGCCGGGATGCACCGCGTCGGCGCCGGTGATCTCGCAGGCCGCCATCAGCGCGGGGATGTTGAGATAGCTTTCGCGCGCCGGTGGCGGGCCGATGCAGACGCTTTCGTCCGCCAGCTTGACGTGCATCGCCTCCTTGTCGGCGGTGGAATAGACCGCGACGGTGGAGATGCCGAGCTCTTTGGCGGCGCGCAACACGCGCAGCGCGATCTCGCCGCGATTGGCGATCAGGATTTTGTCGAACATCGCCAGCTCGTCACTCGATCACCATCAACGGTTGGCCATATTCGACCGGCGTGCCGTCGGCCACGAATATCTCCGCCACCCTGCCGGCCCGCGTGGCGACGATTTCGTTATAGGTTTTCATCGCCTCGACCAGCAGCAGCTTGTCGCCGACCTTCACCGTCGCGCCGACTTCGACGAAGGGGCGCGATTCCGGGCTGGCTCGGAGATAGGCGGTGCCGACCATCGGCGATTTGACCACGCCCTCGCGGCCCTCGGGGGGAACGGGCACGACCGCGACAGGCGCCGAAGCGACGGGCGCCATCGTCGCGGGCGCGGCGACCGTGTGGATGACGGGCGGGGCGTGGCGGGCGCGGGCGACGCGGATCTTCAGGCCGTTGTGCTCAACTTCGACCTCGCTGAGATCGTGGCGGGCGGCGATCTCGGCAAGGGCGGCGACGATGGAGACGTCCAGGGCGGAAGACGAAGCGTCGTCGGAATCGCGATTCGACATGAAGGCTAAGGCTCGCAAGAGGGGGGGAAGCTTGGGCTCGACGCGCGAACGAACGCGCCCTATAGCCCGCTCTCCCCCGGCGATAAAGCGCGAGAGCGCGAAAATTTGCGTTTACGCACCGGTTGTTGCGCTGCGGTCACGCCTGTTTCAGCCAAATCGAGGCGCCCGCTTCTCCAGAAACGCCGCCACCCCCTCGGCGAAATCCGCGCCGTAGCCGAGTTCGCGCTGCGCGTCGCGCTCGTGGTCCAGCGCGGCGTCGAGCGTGCGGGAGGCGGCGGCGTGGACGGCGCGCTTGATCGCGGCGACGGCTTGCGGCGATTGTGCGCTGAGCTTCCGCGCCAGCGCCAAAGCCTGCGGCATAAGGTCTGCTTCGTCCACAGCCTTCCAGATCAGCCCCCATTCCGCGGCTTTTTCCGCCGGCAGCGGCTCGGCGGTCAGCGCCAGAGCCAAGGCGCGGGCGGGGCCGAGGTGATGCGGCAGAAACCAGGTGCCGCCGCAATCCGGCATCAGTCCGATCTTGACGAAGCTCTGGATGAAGCTGGCCGATTTCGCCGCCAGCACGATGTCGCCGGCGAGCGCGAAATTCGCCCCCGCGCCGGCCGCCACGCCGTTCACCGCGACGACGATCGGCTTCGGACAGGCCCGCATCCGCCGGATCAGCGGGTTGAACCGGGTCTCGATGCTGTGGCCGACATCGACCCGCTCCGACTTGCCCGGCGCGACGGCGCGCTCGGACAAGTCCTGGCCCGCGCAAAAACCGCGCCCCGCGCCGGTGACGAGGATCGCGCGGCAGGACTTGTCGTGCTCGGCCGCCTCGAAAGCCGCCGATAGCCGCGTCGTCATGTCGGTGGAGAAAGCGTTGAGCCGGTCCGGCCGGTTCAGCGTGATCACAGTCACCGGACCGTTGCGCTCGACCAAAACGCTGTCGTTCATCTCAAAGTCCCCAAATCAGGTGATGACGCTCGGCTCGGTTCGCCCGGTCCGCTGCTCAATTTGCGAGAACTCGCGCGACAGCGCGATCAGATCGGCCAGCGCCACTTGCGCATCCGCGCCGAGATCGCCGCTCGGCGGTTCGTATGTCTCGATATACATGCGGATCGTCGCGCCGACCGTGCCCGTGCCGGAGAGCCGATAGACGATGCGCGCGCCGCCCTCGAACAGGATGCGAACGCCCTGCGCTTTCGCGTCCGACCCGTCGATGGGATCGTGATAGGCGAAATCGTCGGCTTTCTCGACGACGCGCCCGCCGAGGCTCTGGCCGGGCAGGGCGGGCAGCCGCGAGCGCAGCCCATCCATCAGCGCATTGCCGGCGGCGAGATCGACTTCGTCGTAATCGTGGCGGGTGTAATAATTGCGCCCGAACTTCAGCCAGTGTTCGTGCGCCAGCGCCGCGACCGAAATATTGCGCGCCGCCAGAATGTTAAGCCACATCAGCACCGCCCATACTCCGTCCTTCTCGCGGATGTGGTTGGAGCCGGTGCCGAAACTCTCCTCGCCGCACAAGGTCGCCCTATCGGCGTCGAGCAGATTGCCGAAGAACTTCCAGCCCGTCGGCGTCTCGTAAGCGGGAATCCCGAGTTTGGCCGCCACGCGGTCGGCCGCGCCGCTGGTCGGCATCGAGCGGGCGATGCCTTTCAGGCCGCCAGCATAGCCCGGCGTCAACGTCGCATTGGCGGCCAGCATCGCCAGCGAATCCGAGGGCGTGATGAACTGGCCGCGCCCGATGACGAGGTTGCGGTCGCCGTCGCCGTCCGAGGCGGCGCCGAAATCGGGTCCGGTCGGGCTCATCACGAGATCGTAGAGTTCGCGCGCATAGGTAAGGTTGGGGTCGGGATGATGGCCGCCGAAGTCGGTCAGCGGCGTTCCGTTCATCACCACGCCGGCGCCGGCGCCCAGTTCATCCTCGAAGATCGCCTTGGCGTAGGGGCCGGTGATGGCGTGCATGGCGTCGAATTTCATGCGGAAGCCGCCGGCGAACAAGGCGCGGATCGCATCGAAATCGAACAATGTTCGCATCAAGGCGGCGTAGTTTTCGACCGGATCGACCACCTCCACCGTCGCGTCGCCGACGACAGTTTCGCCGAGCCGCGCAAGATCGACATCTTCGTTGTCGAGCGTTCTGTAATGCGTGATCGTCTTCGTGCGCGCGAAAATCGCGTCGGTGATCTTCTCCGGCGCCGGGCCGCCCGCGCCGATATTGTATTTGATGCCGAAATCGCCGTCCGGCCCGCCTGGATTGTGGCTGGCCGACAGGATGATGCCGCCATAGGCGCCGATCGACCGGATCAGCGCCGAGACGGCCGGCGTCGACAGCCAGCCGTGCTGGCCGACGACGATGCGGCCAAAGCCGTTAGCGGCCGCAATTCGGATCGCGATCTGGATCGCCTGTGCGTTGTAAAAGCGGCCGTCGCCGCCGATCACCAGCGTCTGGCCGGCGAACCCCTCCAGCGAATCGAAGATCGATTGCACGAAGTTTTCGAGGTAGCCCGGCTGCTGGAACACCTTGACTTTCTTGCGCAGGCCGGAGGTGCCCGGCTTCTGGTCGGTGAACGGTCTGGTCTCAACGACAAGCATCCGGCGTTCCCCCACTGGCTTTGCGCGATGTTATCCGAGCCGGCGCCCTGTTCGCAAATGCGGCGTCAGTGACCCGCGAACGAAATCAGCGTTCGCACGGGAACGTCCATCGCTCTGAGTTTGGCGGCCCCGCCGAGTTCCGGCAGGTCGATCACGAACACGGCGGCAACGACCTCGGCCCCCGCGCTCCGTAACAGCTTGACCGCCCCCTCCGCCGTGCCGCCCGTGGCGATGAGATCGTCGACCAGCAAGATTCGCTCGCCCGGCGCCAGCGCGTCGGTGTGCATCTCCATTTCGTCGATCCCGTATTCGAGGCTGTAGGCGACCGAGAGCGTGGCGTGCGGCAGCTTGCCCTTCTTGCGGATCGGCACGAAGCCGGCGGACAGCTGATGCGCCACCGCGCCGCCGAGGATGAAGCCGCGCGCCTCCATGCCGGCGATCTTATCGACCTTGGCGCCGGCATAGGGCTGCACCAGCTCGTCGATGGCGCGGCGGAACGCGCGCGCGTTCCCCAGCAGCGTGGTGATGTCGCGAAACTGGATGCCTGGCTTGGGGTAGTCCGGGATGGTCCGGATATGTTGGACGAGATCGAACTCCATGCCATCCCCGCTCGCGGCTTTTCCCCTAACGCATAGAGTTTCGCGTGTCTGGAGGCAATCGGCGCGTTTGGGCCAGACCGTAAGCTCGTCGCAGAAACCGGAGGCTAAGATGCGCCACCTTCATTCGGAGTTCCATTTCCGCCACGCGCTGTTCGCCCTGCAAAGCCCGGACGGCTACGTCGACGCCCTGCTGGAGAGCGCGGGGAGGCGCCTCGTCCCGTCGCACCCCGCCACGCCTTCGTCGGGCGAGCCTTGCGACCCGCAAATGGCGCTGTTCGCCCCGACGCCGAGCCCCGTGGCGCAGGTTCGTTATCGCCATCACTGAGCTTTCATCGAATGCGCAGCGCATGGCGACGGCTGGGATGACGCCCGCCACGGCGGCGCTGTCAACGAGGCGGGCGCACCCTCGAATTTCGCGCCGCCGAGACTTTCCAACAGCGGATCGGCCCGCCGCCTTACGCCCCTCTGCGCTCCCTGGGACAAGTCGGGCGCCATGCCGTTCAGCATCCCGTCCGCGCCGAACGCGCCTATCAGTGAGAGGACGCTATTCAGCTGATTGTTGAAGCCGTTAAAGCGGCCAGAGTGGTGGCCGATCAGATGGAATTAGCGGCCGGATGCCTCGCTCTAGCCTCAAGGAGCGTCGATGACCCCGCCTCAACAGAAGTCGTCGACCTGGAGATCGACGCTCCGCGATGCGTTCGCTGTTTGATCGGAAAACGCCCTAGCGGAAATTTCGCGATCGCCGGAAACCAGCGGTTCTCATTTTGGAATTGGTCATGGGGGTTTGGGCGGGTTTGGTTGAAAAGCGATGGTTTTGAGGAGTTCGTCCCATGATGGGAAGAGAATGAAGACGGTCAGGGCTCTCAGGTGATTGAAGAAACGGATTCGCGCGCCCGAGGCTTTGAGGGCGAGGCTCCAGGCTTGATCGGCGAGTTCGGCGGCGGCGTGGAT
>JANLPL010000235.1:0-6417 GCA_031367195.1 Bradyrhizobium sp. | reverse complement strand
CGTGCGCTATTTGCAGGCGAACGGCGTCGGCATCTGGGACGAATGGGCCGACGCCAATGGCGAACTCGGCCCCGTCTATGGCAAGCAATGGCGCGCGTGGGAGGGGCCGGACCGGCGCACCCACGATCAGATCGCGTGGCTTTTGGCCGAGATCAAGCGCAACCCTGATTCGCGCCGGCTGATCGTTTCCGCCTGGAACGTGCCCGACATCGAGGCGATGAAGCTGCCGCCGTGTCATTGCCTGTTCCAGTTTTATGTCGCGCAGGGTCGGCTGTCGTGCCAGCTTTATCAGCGCTCGGCCGACCTTTTTTTGGGCGTGCCGTTCAATATCGCGAGCTATGCGCTGCTGACGCATCTGATCGCGAGGGAATGCGGGCTTGATGTCGGCGATTTCGTCCACACTTTTGGCGACGCGCATCTCTATCGCAACCACGAGGATCAGGCGCGCGAGCAGCTTTCGCGCGCGCCCCGCGCCTTGCCGCGACTGCGGCTCGCGCCGTCCGGCGGGCTGTTCGACGTGAAGGCGCAGGACGTCGTGTTCGAGGGCTATGAGCCGTGGCCGGCGATCAAGGCGGCGGTGGCGGTGTGAGCCGGATATCGCTGATCGCGGCGGTCGGGCGCAACGGCGCGATCGGTACGGGTGGCGGGATGCCGTGGCGGCTGTCGAGCGATCTCAAACATTTCAAGGCGCTGACTTGGGCTAAGCCGCTCATCATGGGGCGCAAGACGTTCGATTCCGTGGGCCGGCCGCTGCCGGGCCGCGACGTGATCGTTGTGACGCGCGACGCGGGTTGGTCGCGCGCTGATGTGCGGGTCGCGCGCTCGCTCGACGAGGCGTTGCGGCTGGCGGCGGGGGCAGGCGAGGTCATGATTGGCGGCGGCGGCGAGATTTACCGGCTCGCGCTACCGTTGGCGCGGCGGCTCTATATCACCGAGGTTGATCTGGCGCCGGAGGCGGATGTGCGCTTTCCCGAGATTGATCCCGCCGACTGGCGCGAAACGCGGCGCGAGGTCCGCGCGGCGGACGTCAACGACGACGCGGGCTTTGCGTTCGTGCAATACGAACGAAGCTAAACCTTCGCCGGCAGCCCGCGCACAAAAGCCAGCGCGGCCGCCAGCAACCGCCGGCGCAGCGCATCGTCGCCGTAAACCGCCGGCGTCGCGCGCACCCAGCCCGCCATCGCGCGGCCGCGCGAGATCATCGGGCCGATCTCCGGCGTCGCCAAAGCCCAGCCGTCATTGCCCTTGCCGAGTCGCGCCAGCATCCCGTCGTCGCGCGCGCCGCAGACGAGATGGCCGCGCAGCAGCCAGGCCCAGCCGCCGAACATGCCTTTTTCCGTGAAGGCCTCGTCGGGCAGGTCGGCGCGGATCAACTCTTCGAGGCCGGGATCGCGCGCCATCAGGGGCGGAAGGCGCCGGGCGGGATATTGCCCGGCTCGACATAAGCGTGATGCAGCGCATCGAGTTGCGCCCACAACACGTTGCATTTGAACCGAACCGCATCGACGCAGGCTTCCTGCTCAGGCCGCGTGCGCGCGTGTTGTTTGATGTAGTCGAGCGCGAAGGCGGCGTCGTCGGGCGCCTGAACCAGCCGGCGACGGAAATAGGTCATCACTTCCTCGCCGATGAAATCGTAATTTTCCAACATGCCGGAGATGCGTTCGCGATGAATTTTCGGCGCGAACAGTTCCGTCAACGAGGAAGCGACGGCGACGGTGAGCGGCTCGATGGCGACGAAGCGGACGTAAGCCTCGACCGCGAAGCGGGTCGCGGGCAGAGCGCCGCGTTTGGAGACGACATAATCGCGATTCAGACCGAGGCCGTCGGTCAGCGCCAACCAACGCTCGATCCCGCCCGGCTCGCCTGTCCCCCCATCGTGATCGAGGATGCGGTGGACCCATTCGCGCCGCAGGTCGCGCGATTCGGCGCGCGCGATCAGCGCGGCGTCCTTGCGCGGCACGGCTTCCTGATAGCAATAGCGATTGAGCGCCCAGGCCGCGACCTGTCCCTTGTTGAGCTTGCCGCCATGCAGCAGTCTATGGAACGGGTGCTTGTCATGATAGCGCTCGGCGCCGACGGCCTGAATCGCGGCCTCGAACTCGTCGTGCGAAAGCTTCGCCGCGTCGGTCCAATCGATCTGTTTGTCGGACATGTTGCGTCCCTCCCGCAAAGTCTTTGCCACGCGGCGGCGCGACTTGATTGATCGAGATCAGACCGGCTCGGTCGCCTTGACCTCGCGGGCGTAGCGGCGCGGCGCGAAACCCTCGACGGCGCCGGCGCTGTCCTCCGCGGCGATCGCGTTGACCAACCCATGATGCGGCGATTTCGAGCAGATCGGATCGCAGGCTTTCGCGTCGCCCAGCAGCGCCATCGCCTGACAGCGGCAGCCGCCAAAATCCACCGTCTTGCGCTCGCACGAGCGACACGGCTCCTGCATCCACTCGAAGCCGCGGAAGGCTTCAAACGCGGGCGAATGCGCCCAGATATCGGCGAGCGGCTTTTCGCGCGCGCTCCAAAACACGAGGCCGGGAATGATCTCGGCGGAATGGCATGGCAGCACCTTGCCGCTGGGCGAGACATTCATCGTCTGTCGGCCCCAGCCGCTCATGCAGGCCTTGGGATAGCGCGCGTGATAATCGGGCGCGACATGGTCGATCACGACCGTGCCGAGGTAATGCGCGCGCCGCGCCTCCACCGCGGCATAGGCGCGGTCGGACTGTTCGCGCGTCGGCATGAGCTTGCCGCGGTTCTTCAGCGCCCAACCATAATATTGGGTATGGGCGATCTCGACCCGGCGCGCGCCAAGCTCGACCGCGAGATCGACCATGCGCGGCGCGTCCTCGACATTGCCGCGATGGATCACGGCGTTGACGGTCAGCGGCAGGCCCTCGGCCGTCACCCAGGCGGCGACTTCGCGCTTTTTGGCGTAGCCGCCCTTGTAGCCGCCGATCCAATCCGCCTGGGGCGCATCGACGCCCTGGATCGAGAGTTGGATATGATCGAGCCCGGCGGCGACGAGGCGGTCGAACAACTCGCGCGTCAGGCCAATGCCTGAGGTGATGAGGTTGGTGTAAAGCCCGACCTCAACCGCATGGGCGACGAGTTCGGCCAGATCGCGGCGCGAGCAGGGCTCGCCGCCGGAGAGATGCAGATGCAGCACGCCGAGTTCTGCGGCCTGAGTGAAGATGTGCTTCCACTGGTCCGTGCTCATCTCGTCGCGCGGGGCGTCGAGATTGAGCGGATTGGAGCAATAGGGGCAGGCGAGCGGACAGCGATGTGTGAGTTCGGCCAGCAGGCCCTCGGGCGGCGGCGGCGTTTCGCTCATGTCTCGACCATCCTCTTTTCCGCCAGCGACGCCAGCAGCGCCCGCACGTCCGATGCGATGCGCTCGGGATCGGCTTTGAACCGCTGCGCCAGGTCAGCCACGATTTCACTCAAATTGCGCGCGCCGTCGCACAGCCGCAAAATCTCGACCGCGATCGGATTGACCTTCACGATCCGCTCCGGCGCCAGCAGCACCCAGCGCGCGCGCACCTTGTCCTCGCGCAGGCGGACGCCGCGCGGCAGGCGCGGGCGGACGTCGTCAGCGATCATTTGGGAAACCCGAGTTCGAGCCCGTCATGGGCGATGGTCCAGCCCGCCGCCTCGACTTGGGCGCGCTCCGGGCTGCCCTGGCATAGGACGGGGTTGGAATTGTTGATGTGGATAAACACCTTCTGGCCGACGTTTACATCAGCCAGCGCCGCCATGGAGCCGCGCGGGCCGTTCATCGCCAAATGGCCCATGCGCCAGGCGGTCTTCGGGCTGAGGCCGAGGCGGATCATCTCGTCGTCCTCGAAGGTCGTGCCGTCAAAGAACAACAGGTCGGCGCCTTCAAGCCGGTCGCGCAGCGCCGATGTCACGCGCGCGCAACTAGGAATGTAATAGGCGCGCCGGCCGCCTTGGCAAATCTCCAGCCCGAGCGTGGTTTCGCCCTCGACGCCGAGCGACAACTCGGTTTCATCGGGCGGCTCCATATAGAGCGGAATCTTGCCCGGCACGGCGAAGGGGGTGAGCGTGAAGCCGAAGCCGGGATCGAGCGTCTCGTCGAGCGCGACGGCCACGCGCGGCGCGATTTTCTCGTCCACCACCGCGAACACGCCGCCTCTGACATGGGCGAGCGTCGCCTGCGAGCCCCAGATGGTGAACGGCTGCATCTCGCGCATGACGAGCAGGCCCGCGATGTTGTCGATGTCGCCGTTGGGCAGAAAGACGCCGCGAATCGGCGAATGGCGCGGCGCAATGCGGGGATGCAGCGGCGGCGCGTCGAGGATTTGACTGCGCAGGTCAGGCGTCGCCCCGAGCAACACCCAATTTTCCCCATCCTCGCTCACGGCGAGGCAGGCTTGGGAGCGGCGTTCCGTGCGAGGATCCCGCTCCCACGCCAAGCGGCAGTTAGGGCAGAGGCAATTCCATTGCGGAAATCCGCCGCCCGCCGCCGAACCTAGAACGAGAAAACGCACGTTCCGACGATCCCAAGCCGTTTCGCGCGTTAAATCGAGATCAGATCTCGGCGGACGCGTAAGCCGTGACTTCCATGCCGACGCAAACTTCGCAGATTTCCGGGGTGGTCCAAGCCATTGTATCTCTCCTGAGGTTTCCGCCGCTTTGACATTCGTTACCGAAAGGCCCGCGCGGCGGGTCACGACAGGCATTTCCGGTGCAACGCAATGTAGTGAATTCGCATTCCCGCCGTCTAGGCCCCGAGGGGGGATACAGTCCGAGTCTGGCGGGAAAATGTCCCTGACTTCACTCCGCCGCCAGCGCTGAGGGAAACGAGGTCGAGCAGGATTTCAGCCTTTCGCGCAGATCGGCGACCAGCCAGCGCCCGGCGCGGCCGAGCGGGCGGTCGCGCGGACAGACGACATAGAGCGGGAATTCCGGCGGCGGCTCGGCGTGGAGAATGTCGAGCCGCCGCAACCGGCCGCCGTCGATATGCTCCTGCACCATATGCAGCGGCATGTTGCACCAGCCAAAGCCGCTCAGCAGGAAATCGAGCCGCGTCGTCTGATCGACGAAGCGCCAGACATGCGGGCTGACGATGCCGGCGCGCAGCGACTGGGCGAAGGCGCTGCGGCCGGTCAGGACGAGTTGCACCTGCGCCTCCAGGTCTTCGCGGCTTGCTGGGCGGCCGAGCTTGCTGAGCGGGTGAGTGGCGGCAGCGACCGGGGCGAGCGCGATTCTGGCCAGGAACTCCGCGCTGACCTCGGCGGGCGGCCCGTTGAAAATGGGATAGATCGCCATCCGCGCGGCGCCGGCGAGCAGCGTCTCCTGCGCGCCGCCCAGCGCGTCGGTGAACAGTGTCGCCGGCAGGGTCGGGAAGGCGCCGCGAAGGGCCTCCAGGCTTTTCATCAGAGGGTCGTGGGTTCGATTCCCACCGCGCTCACCAACAAAAACAATAGCTTAGTATCGCTTCAATCGTCGCTGGGAAAAGCTCGTGGCACTGATTTGGCACCGAAATGCAGGGTGCTCGGGCGCGTCGCGGTGCGACGCCATGATACTAAAATCACCTCGGAGCAATATCGGCCGGGGTTGTCGGCCCGAACGGCGATAGTCGGATTGGCGACGGGGTCGTGGTGCAACAATTTGCTGGTGTAGGCGGTCTCGCGGCGCGAGGAACTCGAGCACGGTCGATGTTTTGTATCGCAGAGAATAGAACCTACGTGTGAGGGCCAGATACTATGTTTTCGGCAAATACGGATTATGAACAAGGAATTTCCTTAGCCGCTTTCCGACAGAACGACGACGAAAGTGTTTAATAGACGGGACTGTGAGCTTGGCAATTTGAACATAATTCTTAGCTTCACTGATAGCACCGGCGACTACAGGTAACGCCTCGGCGACCTGACTGTATTCGCCCAAGTATGGGCCCAAAAACTGTTCAATATGCGTGTGGAATTTAGCTAAAATCCCCGTGTATGTCGCAGTGCCGGCCGCAATCGCGGCTATTTTATTGGTAGATATTATCAAGCGACTTTTCTCAGAAATGAATTCGTAGTCAACCATCTTCTTTACCACCAGTTCGATAATCGAGCTCGCAATTTTTTTCTTTTCGTCGATTGAATGACGAGAATGTAATTCATCGATTAAAGTTCTCCACTTACTGTCACTTACTAGCGAAAACAATATGTCCCAACTCATTTCCGAAAACGATCCGAGTTCAATGTCGGGTGAGTCGTCTACGCTCGTCTCCGACAAATGGCTGACTAAAGGTTTATCATCAAAGTCAAAAATATTTTTACTGGTCCAACTCGTCGAATAAACGCAAGAATCCGCTCCATACATCATATGTCGAGCAGTATGCCATTCTGATTCTACCCATTGTCCAATCAGCGGATAATAATGTCGGTAGTGCGTTGGAGCTTGTTGATGGAATGG
>JANLPL010000215.1:0-1863 GCA_031367195.1 Bradyrhizobium sp. | reverse complement strand
TACCAACGGCTTCATAATCAGTCTCGCCCGGCCTGGCGGAAATCTCACGGGATTGACATATAGTGCAGGCCCTGAATTCCGCGCGCTTCGCCTTCAACTTCTCAAGGAATTAAGTCCCGGCAGTACCAGGGTGGCGTATCTTGGAACCCGTGATGAGTGGGAATCCGACACCTCAGCACAAGGGCTTATCTCCGTCATTGTCATGGTCGATCGCCCCGAGCAGTATGAAGATGCCTTCGCCAATCTTGCGCGCGAGAGGCCGGACGCATTGTATGTGGCGGGCGGCCCGGTGATTTTTGCCAACCTGGCGCGCATCGTGGCCTTCGCGGCGGAGCATCGGCTGCCAGCGGTATATAGCTTTCGGGAGGCGGTCGATAAGGGCGGCCTGATGTCCTACGGCACCAACGTCAACGACGTCTTCCGCCAGCTGGCCGGTATGGTGGACAAGGTTCTGAAAGGCGCGAAACCCGCCGACTTGCCGGTCGAGCAGCCAACCCGCTTCGAACTGGTCATCAACCAGAAAACCGCCGACGCGCTCGGCCTGACCATCCCGCCGCTGCTGCGGGCGCGCGCTGATGAAATCATCGAATAGGGAGGCACCGCCATGCAACGCCGCGCATTCGTGACCGGCCTCAGCGCCGCAGCCGCCGCCTTACCGCTCAAGGCCCGCGCGGGCGAGGCGGGGCGGCTGCCGGTGGTTGGGCTGGTGTTTGGTAGCCCCCCGGTCGGCGACATAACCGGGCCCGAACCTGTCTACCCGATCATGCGCGCGTTTCTGCAAGGCTTGAGCGACCACGGCTGGGTGGACGGACGCACCGTCGTTATCGAACGCCGGTCGTTCGAAAGCCGGCCCGAGCGCGCGCCGGCGATCTTCGCGGACCTCGCGGCGCGCGGCGTGGATGTTATCGTCTATACCTGGGTGCAGTCGTCCTACGACGCGGTGAACAAGATGACGCCGACGATCCCGACCGCCGCCCTTTTCGCGACCGATCCCGTGGCCGACGGGATCATCGCGAGTCTGGCGCGGCCCGGCGGCAACCTTACGGGCGTGACCGTCGACACCGGGCTGGAGTTTGTCGCGAAGCGGCTGCAACTACTCAAGGAGATCGCGCCGGGCATCGTGCGCGTGGCCATCGTTGGACAGCGGGAATTTCTCGAGTCTTACGCGAGACGCGCCGTCGCCGGGCCCACAGTGTTCTTCGCTCCGGTTGATGGGCCCGAACAACTTGACGAGGCTTTTGCAGCGATCGAACGCGAGCGCATCGATGCGCTGAGCGTGCTGGAGGGCCCCGTGATGTACGCTCAGAGGCGCCGCGTCATAGCTTTCGCGGCGGCACATCGACTGCCGGCTGCCTATCCGTGGCGCGAGGCGGTCGCGGATGGCGGTCTCACGTCCTATGGCAGGGTCACAGCAGAGTCCTGGCGTCAGCTCGCCGGAATCGTCGACAGGATACTGAAGGGCGCAAAGCCCGCCGATATCCCCGTCGAGCGGCCAACGCGATTCGAACTCGTCATCAACCGCAAAACCGCCGACGCGCTGGGCCTGACAATCCC
The DNA here is from genome assembly GCA_031367195.1 of Bradyrhizobium sp. Taxonomy (GTDB): domain Bacteria; phylum Pseudomonadota; class Alphaproteobacteria; order Rhizobiales; family Beijerinckiaceae; genus Roseiarcus. The sequence goes on along the minus strand of JANLPL010000215.1, from coordinate 309 downwards.
GCCGCTTTTGCTCGCCCGGGCGGACGAAATCATCGAATAGGAGGCACTGCCATGCAACGCCGCAAGTTCATCACGCTTCTCGCCAGCGGCGCAGCCGCAGCCTGGCCCCGCGCCGCCCACGCGGGCGAGCGGCTGCCGGTGGTGGCGCTGGTCATGGGCGCGACGCCGCTCGCCGAGATGGCCGGCCCCGAACCCATTTCCCAGACCGCGCGCGCTTTCCTGCACGGTTTGCGCGATCACGGCTGGATTGAAGGCAAGACTATCATCATCGAGCGGCGGTCAGCAGAAGGCGACCCGAATCGCGCCCCG
>JANLPL010000175.1:0-40704 GCA_031367195.1 Bradyrhizobium sp. | reverse complement strand
CCAAACCGTCAACGCCCGCATCGCGGCGGCGTTCGAGCAGGAGGGCGCCGACGCGTGGTATGCGGAAGGCGCCGCCGCGCGGTTCCTTCAACCCGAATTCGACCCCGCCGAATACGAGAAGGTCGACGACGTGCTCGACGTGTGGTTCGACTCCGGTTCGACCCACGCCTTCGTGCTCGACGATTCCAAGCATTTCCCCGGCCTCGCCGGCATTCACCGCAAGGTCGACGGCGGCGCGGACGAGGTGATGTACCTTGAGGGCTCCGACCAGCATCGCGGCTGGTTTCAGGCCTCGCTGTTGGAAAGCTGCGGCACGCGCGGCCGGGCGCCTTACGACATCGTGCTTACGCACGGCTTCACGCTCGACGCGAAGGGTCGCAAGCAGTCAAAATCGCTCAACAACCAGACTTTTCCGCAGGACATCATCAAGGTCAGCGGCGCAGACATTCTGCGGTTGTGGGTGGCGAGCACGGATTATACCGACGATCAGAAAATCGGCCCCGACATCCTGAAAATGGTGAGCGACAATTACCGCAAGCTGCGCAATTCCTTGCGCTGGATGCTGGGGATGCTCGCCCATTACAACCGCAACCGCACGCTCGCCTTCTCGATGATCCAGCCGCTCGACCGGCTGATGCTGCATCGGCTCGCCGAACTCGACGGCGAAGTGCGGCGCGCCTATGCCGAGTTCGACTTCGCCCGCGTGGTGTCGATCCTGTCGGCCTTCCTCAATACAGACCTGTCCGCGTTCTATTTCGACGTGCGCAAGGATGCGCTTTATTGCGAGCCGATCTCCAGCCTCAAGCGGATGGGCTCGCTGGAGACGATCGAGCGCATCTTCCGCGCCGTGACTTTGTGGCTGGCGCCGATCCTCGTCTTCACCGCCGAGGAGGCGTGGGGCGCGCGCTACAGCCAAGCCGGCTCCGTGCATCTCGAACTGTTCCCGGAAATCCCCGAGAATTTCCGCGACGAGCAACTCGCGGCGCAATGGGCGCAATTGCGCCGCCTGCGCTCGGTCGTCACCGGCGCGATCGAAATCGCCCGCGCGGGCAAGGAGATCGGCTCCTCGCTGGAAGCGCATCCCATGCTCTATATCGAGGACGAGACATGGCGCGCGGCGCTGGAGCACGTCGATTTCGCGGAAGTCTGCATCGTCTCCGACCTCACGATCTTGGACGGCCCCGCGCCGGAAGGCGCGTTCCGCCATGCCGACGCCCCTGGCGCGGCGGTGGTGGTGCAGCGCGCGGCGGGCGTCAAATGCGCGCGTTCCTGGCGCTATTTCGATCCCGCCACCGCCGATCCCGAATATCCCGACGTGACCCCGCGCGACGCAAAAGCCCTCCGGGAATGGAAAGCGCCCGTCGCGTGAGCCCGCGCGCGTGGGGTCTGGCGCTCGCCGCGCTGGCGCTGGCGCTGGATCAGGCGAGCAAATATTTTGTCGTGCGCGGGTTCGAAACCGGCGCGTTGCACGGCGGCCCGCTCATGCCGTTGCTCGATCTGGCGCTGCGCTTCAATCACGGAATTTCGTTCAGTCTGCTGCGGCAGGACGGGGCGCTCGGCACGGCGCTGCTGACGAGCTTTTCTCTCGGTGTCGTCGCGGTGCTGGCGATCTGGCTGTGGCGCGCCAAGACGCGCATGACCGGCGCCGGGCTCGGCCTCATCATCGGCGGCGCGCTCGGCAATGCGGCCGACCGGGCGGCCTATGGCGCGGTAGTCGATTTCCTCGATCTGCACGCGCTCGGCCGGCATTTTTTCGTGTTCAACATCGCCGACGCGGCCATCAGCGCCGGCGTTGCGCTGCTGATTGTCGATGGGCTGTTCGCCGAGGGGCGCAAGGGGTGATTGCGCGGCGCGAATTTCTATGGTCCTTGCACGTAAAGCCTTGAGAGGACTCGCCCGATGTATCGCTCTCCCGTCGCCGATATCCTGTTCTCGCTGCGCCATGTCGCCGGCCTCGACGAGGCGGTGAACGCGGGCCTGTTCGGCGATCTCGATTGGGACACAGTCGCTTCCGTGATCGGCGAGGCCGGGCGCTTCGCGACGGACGTGATCGCGCCGCTTAACAAGCCCGGCGATCTCGAAGGCGCCAAATGCGAGAACGGCGTCGTCACCACGCCGAAAGGGTTCCGCGAGGCTTACAAGCAATGGGTGGCGGGCGGCTGGGCGGGCGTCACCGCCGCGCCCGAACAGGGCGGCATGGGCCTGCCGCACAGCGTCAATTTCGCGTGCAGCGAGATCTGGAACGGCGCCTCGATGGGTTTTGCGCTGTGCCCGCTGCTGAGCGAGGGGGCGCTGGGCGCACTCAACGCCTACGCCTCGCCGGAACTGCGCGAGACCTATGTCAAGCGCCTCGCCAGCGGCGAATGGACCGGCACGATGAACCTGACCGAGCCGCAGGCGGGCTCCGACCTCAACGCCGTGCGGGCGCGGGCGGAGCGGGCGGAAGATGGCTCCTACCGCGTGTTCGGCCAGAAAATCTTCATCACCTATGGCGAGCACGATTTCGCCGACAATATCGTCCATCTCGTGCTGGCGCGGCTGCCCGACGCGCCGCCCGGCACGCGCGGCCTTTCGCTGTTCCTCGCGCCGAAGTTTCTCGTCAAGCCGGACGGGTCGCTGGGCGAGCGCAACGACGTGCGCTGCGCCTCGATCGAGCACAAGCTCGGCATCCACGCTTCTCCCACCTGTGTGATGATCTATGGCGATAATGGCGGGGCGACCGGCTACCTCGTCGGCGAGGAGAACCGGGGCCTCGCCGCCATGTTCGTGATGATGAACAGCGCGCGGCTCGGCGTCGGCCTGCAAGGCGTCGCCATCGGCGAGCGCGCCTATCAGCACGCGGCTGCCTATGCGCGCGAGCGCAAGCAGGGGCGGGCCGGCGCCGCCCCCGGCATGAGCCCGATCATCGAGCATCCCGACGTGCAGCGCATGTTGCTGACGATGAAGGCGCAGGTTCAGGCCGCGCGCGGGATCTGCCATCTCACCGGCGTCGCCATCGACCTGTCGCGTCACGCCGCAAGCAAGGAGCAGCGCGACGCGGCGGCCGAGCGCGCGGCGCTGCTGACGCCGGTGGCCAAGGCGTGGTCGACCGACATTGGCGACGAGGTCGCCTCGCTGGGCGTGCAGGTCCATGGCGGTATGGGTTACATCGAGGAGACCGGCGCGGCGCAGTTCATGCGCGATGCGCGCATCGCCGGCATCTACGAGGGCGCCAACGGCGTCCAGGCGATTGATCTGGTGACGCGGAAAGTTCCGCTCTCCGGCGGCGCGGCGGTGGCGCGCGAAATCGCCTTCGTCCGCGCCATAGCGGCGCAGGTCAGCGACGGGCCGGGCTTTGGCGCGACCGCTCCACGGCTCGAAGAGGCGGCGCGGGCGCTGGAACTCGCCACCAAGCACCTGTTGATTCAGCTCACGCACAATCCCAACGCGGTGCTCGCCGCCGCTTACCCCTATCTTCGGTTGTTCGGTCTGACGCTCGGCGGCGCCTGTCTCGCCAAGGCGGCCCTCGCGGCTGGCGACGACGCAGGCCGCGTCACGCTCGCGCGGTTTTTCGCTGAGATGATCCTGACGGCGGCGTCGGGGCTTCTCGATTCGGTCATGGCGTCCGCCCACGCGCTCGACGGCGCCGAAGCCGCGCTGAAGGAGGTTGCATGACGGTTCTGATCGAACGCGACGGCGAGGTGCTGGTCGCCACGCTGAACCGCCCGGATAAGAAGAACGCCCTCACCGGCGCGATGTACCGCGCCCTGCGCGAGGCGCTGCTCACGGCGAGCGCCGACGCCCATGTCGGCGCGGTGCTGGTGACGGGCGCCGGCGGCGCCTTCTGCGCCGGCAATGACATCGGCGATTTTCTGGCCGAGAACCGCGCGCAATCCGAGGGCGCGCGCGCGGGGCCCGGTGGCGAGTTCATCCGCGCGCTCGCCCGCTTCGACAAGCCGCTGCTGGCTGCGGTGGAGGGGGCGGCGGTCGGCGTCGGCACGACGTTTTGCCTGCATTGCGATCTCGTCTATGCCGCCCCGAGCGCGCGTTTCGCAATGCCCTTCGTCAATCTCGGGCTGGTGCCGGAGGCGGGCTCCTCGATGCTGGTTCCGCGTCGGTTCGGCCAGGGCGTCGCCTCGGAGCTGTTGCTGCTGGGTGAGACGATCGACGCCGCGCGGGCGCGCGCAATCGGGCTCGTCAACGAAGTCGTCGCCGCCGAGGCGCTGAAGGCCCACGCGCTGGCCAAGGCAAAAGCGCTGGCGGACAAGCCCCGCGCGGCGCTCCTGGCGACCCGCAAGCTGATGCGCGGCGACGCAGAAGCGCTCTACGCGCATATGGAGGTGGAACTCGCCGCGTTTGCCGTCGCGCTCAAGTCGCCCGAGGCGCGGGCGGCGTTCGAGGCATTCGCCGGCCGCGCGAAGGGCTGATACGACATTTGTAGATACCGCATTCGCTTTCGAAAGCGCGCGTGTTTGGCCTCGGCTTGGCGACGGCGTCGCCAGATCGACCCGTTCCAGCGGAATCTCAGATCCGGCGCGCGTTCTGAACGCAGGGGGACGATGTGCCGCCGTGGTTGCCTCACGTTGACGGCGACGAGGGCTACGCATTCCTTCCATCAGCGTCGGCCGGGCGGTCTTTGTTGGTTTTGCTGGAGGTCGCGTCGATTTGCGTTTCCTTCTACCGCTGAAGCGTCGCTTGCCTTCGTGAACACCGCCGGCCCCTTACGCATGGAGCCGTCTGGTCGATGCTGGAGCGCGCCTCGTCGTGAATATGTCTCTGTGCCGACCCTTCGCGGAAGTAGGCTTGTCTGCCAGCCTTCAATCAGCAATGAATGCGGCGCCAACGCGTGGCGACCTCACGCGAGGCGGCTAATCAACGTAGTCCGAGACGTGGATGCTGCGCCCGCTTTCGAGCATTGAGGCGCGGCCGTCTTTCCGCTCCACTGTAACTTCGCCTCGCGGGACATGAAATACATGATCTCATACCAACGGCCGTGCGGACCAACCGCCCTCATGGCCGGGTTTGTCCCGGCCTTCCACGCCGTCGAGCTTTCGCCCGGTTCGAATATGTGGCTGAGGCGTAAGTGATAAACGTCGCGCTTCACAGCAGCGGCGCGACGTGGATATCAAGGCCAAGCCCTGATATGACGAGTCAGCGCGACTGGCTTTGGTATCACTTGGACCAATAATCGGCGAGAGACCTAAAAGATGAATGCAGCCCCTGGCATCGCCCCCGCCCTTCCAATCCCTAAATAGCTCATCCGTGCGACGAATTCAGGGAAGTGGGAGAGCCATCCCCCAGAATGGCCCCATTGTAGCTGGACAATCGCGACTGGAACCCTATGATATGAACATAAATCAGCGGCCTAACCTGCAAAAGGCCGACTAGGGAGGACACGATGAAACTCAGCTTGGCTGGTTTGGCGTTGGCCTGGGCGCTCGGCGCCGCTCCCGCGCTGGCGGACGATACGATCAAGATCGGCTATATCGATCCTCTGTCCGGGGGCGGCGCCTCGATCGGCGAAATCGGCCTCAAGACTTACCAGTATCTCGCCGACGAGATCAACGCCTCGGGAGGCCTTCTCGGCAAGAAAGTAGAGATCGTTGGTCTCGACAACAAGACCAATCCGCAGGAGAGTCTGATCCAGGCGCAAAAGGCCGCCGACCAAGGAATTCGTATCATTACGCAGGGAAACGGCTCCTCGGTCGCTGCGGCCTTGTCCGGTTGGGTGACGAAATACAATGATCGCAACCCGGGCAAGGAGATCATCTATCTCAATTACGCCGCGGTCGATCCCGTACTTACCAACGACAAATGCTCCTACTGGCATTTTCGTTGGGACGCCAATTCCGACATCAAGATGGCGGCGCTGACGAATTTCATGAAGGGGAAGCCCAACATCAAGAAGGTCTATCTCATCAATCAGGATTATTCGTTCGGGCAAGCGGTGCGAACAGCGGCGCGCTCAATGCTGAAAGAGAAGCGCGCCGACATCGAGATCGTCGGCGACGAATTGCATCCCTTGCTCAAAATCACCGACTTCTCGCCCTATGTCGCCAAGATCAAGGCGTCGGGCGCGGATACGGTGATCACCGGCAACTGGGGGCAAGATATTGCGCTGCTCCTAAAAGCGGCCGCGGACGCGGGGTTGCAAACAGATTGGTACACCTACTACGCCGGCGGCGCTGGCGGACCCACCGGCATCAAGCAGACCGGCCTGTCACATCGCGTCTTCGCAATCGTCGAAGGTTTTCCCAATTCCGCTCCGGAGGCGGCGCAAAAATGGGAGACCGCCTTTCGCGCAAAGACGGGCGTCGCCCTGTTCTATCCCCGCGCGGTCAACGAAATCCGCATGTTGACCACGGCCGTCAATCAGGCCAAGTCCGACGACCCCAAGGCGATCGCGGCGCAACTCGAGGGCATGAAGGCCGAGGGTTTTGACGGCGGCGAAATTTTCATGCGCAAGGACGACCATCAGCTTTTCCAGGATATGTACATCGGTAGCTTCGGTCCGCTCGAACCCGGCGCCAAATTCGACGAGGAAGGCACCGGCTGGGGTTGGAAAAGCGTGGGCGTTATCAAAGCGAAAGACACGATCCTGCCCACGAGCTGCAAAATGGAGCGCCCCTGATGGGCCCGCGCGCGTCAACGCGGCATGGGACGCCCCTGTTGCCGCCGTGGCGCGCGCCGACGATCCGATAGCCAGGCTCCGATGCTACAGCTCATCACCTTCTCGGCTTTGAACGGTGTGCTATACGGCATGCTGTTGTTCATGATGGCGAGCGGCCTCACGCTGATTTTCAGCATGATGGGGGTGCTCAACTTCGCCCATGCGAGCTTCTACATGCTGGGCGCATATTTCGGTTTCGAGATCAGCCGGCGCATCGGATTTTGGCCAGGGTTGGTGCTGGCGCCGCTCGCGGTCGGCGCCGTCGGGGCGCTGGTCGAGCGATATGGCCTGAGGCGGGTCCACCGCTTGGGCCATGTCTCCGAACTCCTGTTCACGTTCGGACTGGCTTTCGTCATCGAAGAACTGGTTCAAATGGTTTGGGGCAAGCTGCCTGTCGACTACCAAGTGCCGCCCTTGCTGGATTTCGTCGCCTTCCGCTTGTTCGACACCACTTATCCCGCCTATCGCATGTTCATGTTGTTGATCGCCATGGCGATGTTCGCCGTGCTTTTGATCTTGTTGACCCGCACCCGGGTCGGGTTGATCATTCAAGCCGCGCTGACGCATCCTGACATGGTCGCGATGCTTGGCCATAACGTGCCGCGGATTTTCATGCTGGTGTTTGGCGCCGGCGCCGCGCTCGCGGGGCTGGCGGGAGTCATCGCCGGGCCGGCGCTGGTGACGCAGCCCGCAATGGCGACGCTCCTGGGGCCGATTCTGTTCGTCGTCATCGTCGTCGGCGGTCTGGGCTCGTTGACAGGCGCCTTCGTGGCGTCGTTGCTGATTGGACTCCTGCAAACCTTCGCCGTGGCGATGAATATTTCGCTGGCCGAAGTTTTCGGACCGACGGCGCCGCCATTCTTGAGCGACCTGTGGCGGGTGACCGTCGCGCAACTTGCCCCTGTCATGCCCTATATTCTACTCGTCCTGGTGCTGATCGTTCGTCCGACCGGTCTGATGGGAACGCGCGAGTCATGAATGGCCGTCTTGGCGCGCTCACGCCGTGGTTGGCGCTCGCCGTTCTATTTCTGGTCGCCCCGCACATCCTATCGTCTGCGAGCGCGCTTACGATGACGAGCGTGATGGGCGTGATGATTATTTTCGCGCTATCCTACAACATGCTGCTGGGACAGACCGGTCTGCTTTCGTTTGGGCATGCCGTCTATTTCGGCCTTGGCGGCTTCGTCGCGATCCACATGATGAATGCTGTTATTCACGGCAAACTACCCGTTTCGATTCCAATGATCCCGTTGGTTGGCGGGCTGGCCGGGCTCGCCTTCGGCGCCGTGTTCGGGCTCGTTTCGACCCGGCGCGCCGGCATTGTGTTCTCCATGATTTCGCTCGGTCTTGGAGAACTTGTGTCGTCGAGTTCGTTCATCCTGCGCTCGTTTTTCGGCGGCGAGGAAGGGATCACGACCAATCGAGCGAAGTTGGCGCCGTTCTTTGGACACAAGTTCGGTTCGCAGCTTGAGGTCTATTATCTCATCGCGGCCTGGTGCTTCTTTTGCGTCCTGGCGATGTATGCGCTGACCCGGACGCCGTTTGGGCGCATGTGCAATGCGGTGCGCGAGAATCCCGAACGGGTCGAGTTCGTCGGCTACTCGCCGCGCCTGCTGCGCCTGATTGCTTTCTGCTTCGCGGCCTTCTTCGCAGGAGTTGCAGGGAGCCTCGGCGCGATCAATTTCGAAATCATGAACGCCCAGCAACTTGGCGCGCAACAATCGAGCCTGGTCTTGCTGATGGCTTACATCGGCGGAATCGGTTCGTTCGCGGGTCCAATCGTCGGCGCGGTCATCATCACTTACCTCCAGATCACGCTCTCGGACGTCACCAGCGCCTGGCAACTCTATTTCGGGTTGATGTTCATTGGCGCCGTGCTCTATGCGCCCGACGGCGTTGTCGGATGGTTGCTGATGCATCGGCGCGCGGTGCGTTTGGGCGAGGCCTGGCGGCTCGCGCCGGCCTACGCCATGGTCGCTCCGGCTTTCGCTGCGGCCGGAGGCGGCGCCATCATGCTGATCGAACTGACCAATCGGCAACTCGCTCTCGCACGCAGCGAGGGGTCGGTAATGCGTCTGTTCGGTTTTGACGTCGATGCGTCGACGGCGTGGCCATGGATTGTTGCGGTCCTTCTCTTCTTCCTGGGCGCCCTCGTCGTCCGCCTTGTCTGGCCTAGGGTTGGCGACGCCTGGGGAGACGTGAACGCGCAGATGCAAATCCGAGGCTCGGCATGACGGCCGCGCTCTCGATTATCGACCTCTACAAGAGCTTCGGCCCCGTGCAGATCATCCGAGGCGTCTCGCTCGAGATTGCCGCAGGTGAGCGACACGCGATCATCGGACCGAATGGCGCCGGGAAATCCACGTTGTTCAACCTTGTCAGCGGCCGCCTCACTCCGAGTTCGGGCGAAGTGCGGCTGCGCGGCGAGTCGATAACGGGGCTGCCGCCATTCCAGATCAATCGCCGCGGCCTGTCGCGCAGCTTCCAAATCACCAACATTTTTCCCAGCCTGTCGGTCGAAGAGAATTTGCGCTGCGCTGTTTTGTGGTCGCTCGGCTACAGATATGCGTTTTGGTCTTCAATCAATCGGTTGCGCGATGTGCGCGAACGCGCGGAATGGTTGATGGAGCGCATAGGGTTGACGGCGCGGCGGAATATGCAGGCAGGCGTGTTGAGCTATGCGGAGCAAAGGGCGCTGGAGATCGGCATTACGATCGGCGGCAGCGCAGAGGTCATCTTGCTCGACGAACCGACGGCGGGAATGAACAACAGCGAAACCGAGCAGGCGGTCGCCTTGATCCGGAAGGTGACGGAGGGCAAGACGCTCGTCGTAGTTGAGCACGACATGGGCGTCGTATTCAACCTGGCGGACCGCATCTCTGTGCTGGTTTATGGTCAGATCATCGCCAGCGACACGCCTGAGCGCATCCGCGAGAACGCGGCTGTGCGCGAAGCCTATCTTGGGCAGGCGGAATCCTGATGCCCCCGCGACTGCTCGAAGTCGATGATCTTCACGCCTACTACGGCAAGAGCCATATCCTACGCGGCGTCACGTTTCATGTCGGTGAGGGAGAGATCGTCAGTTTGCTTGGTCGCAACGGCGTCGGGCGCTCGACCACGATAAAGGCGATCATGGGCAATGTTCCGCCACGGGGCTCCATTCGCCTACGTGGCGAGGAGATCGCGGGCTTGCAGCCGAATCAGACGGCGCGCAAGGGACTCGGCTACGTGCCGGAGACGCGCGACATCTTTCCCGGGCTCACCGTGAAGCAGAATCTTCAACTTGGGGAAAAGCCTGGCCGGGTCGGTGGACGGTGGACAATGGGAGACATGTTTGGAATGTTTCCACAACTCAAGGAGCGTGCGGACACGCGCGCGGGCTTCCTCTCGGGCGGCGAGCAGCAGATGCTGACGATTTGCCGGACGCTCATGGGCGACCCGATCCTGGTGATGATTGATGAACCGACGGAGGGACTCTCGCCCATGATGGTGGAGCATGTCGGCAGACTGCTCGATGAAATCGCCAAACGGGGCGTGGCGATTCTTCTGGTGGAACAAAAGCTGACGATCGCGCTGAAAATCAGCCACCGGCTCTATGTCATGGGGCATGGAAGAATTGTCTTCGAGGGCACGCCGGCGGAGCTCTCGTCAGCCGCCGCGGTTCGCAAGGAGTGGTTGGAAGTGTGAATCGAAGGCGCCGCTGTCGCAATTTTGCGGACCTTGCGCGGAAGTCGATAGCGCCTTCGAACGCGCAGAAATCTCAAATTCGTCGCGATCCCGCCGACTGTCCCAAAACAAAGGCCGCGAATGAGCGGCGAACCGTGGTTTCGTCCAGGCCCTTGGCTATGAACACGAGCCGTGTTCGCCGATCGCTCGACGGCCAGCGCGGCAGATGCGTCGGAGCATGAACGAGCTGCTGCACGGCGTGAATGGCGACGGGCGCGGCCTCGCCCTCCAAAGCGAGCAGTCCTTTGACCCGCAGAATCGAGTCTCCGTGTCTGTTCAGCAGCATCGACATCCACAGTCCGAACGCGATCCAGTTGATTGGCGTGTCGAACGAGAAAGCGAAGGCGCGGATGTCGTCGCCGTGGCGATTGGGGTCGTGGCGATGATGCGCGTGATTGTGATCGCGGCTTCGCGCTTCTGCGAACGCCTCGTCGAACCAAAGGGCGACCTCACGGCTCTTGGCCTCCAGATCGAACAAGTCGTCGCCAATCAGCGCCGACGGATCGAGGTCGGGGTCGATGGCGTAGCGGACGGGCGCGGAGGGGTTTAGGCGTAGCAAGCGCGCAAGCAACGGTTCCGTCTCTCCAGGCGCCGCGATGTCGGTCTTGGTGAGGACCAGACGATCGGCGACGGCCGCTTGTTTGCGCGACTCCGGCTGAGAATCGAGTTGCGACATGCCGTTGACCGCATCAATCGTCGCAACAACCACACCGAGGCGGTAGTGATGGCGCAGCGACGGGTCGGCCGCGATGGTGGTCAAGATCGGCAGCGGATCGGCAAGGCCGGTGCTTTCGATCAACAGGCGCCGATAGAGTGGGACTTCGCCACGCGCTCGGCGCGAGTGCAGCGCCTTGATCGCGTCAGCCAATTCGCCCCGGATCGTACAACACAGGCAGCCCGATTGCAGCAGCACGGTATTTTCGTCGATCCGCTCGATCAGCTCATGATCCAGTCCCACCTCGCCGAATTCGTTGATTAGCACTGCCGTGTCGGCGAGTTTGGGCGACTTCAACATGCGATTGAGCAGCGTCGTCTTGCCGGAGCCGAGAAAGCCTGTGATGAGATTTACCGGCGTGAACGCGGGCGCGGCGTTATCAACCATTCGCGCGTTCCCGTCTCTCAATTGTATCGGGATCGAGCGGATCGAGGCGGCGTCCCGCGAGCTTCTCCGCCGTCGGCCACAGCGCGGCAAGATCGGCGACGAGCTCCGACTTGCCCGTGCGGGTGGCGAGCACATAAGAATCGGCCTGCCAATCCGACAGCGTCAAACCGAAAAGGGCGACGATGATATTGGCCTCGGCGATGCGACGCGCGCGCTCGCGGCGGCGCGCGGCGGGATCGGAAAAGCGGATATAGACTCCCTCGCGGCGCAATGGCTCCGTCCAGTGATCCTTGCCTCCCAGCACACCGCAGAGCGCGCACATGGTCAATCGCCTTTCGTTTTGTCGCGCGACAGTGAAATCATTCCGGTCGCGTTGCAAGTGCGGCGGGGCGAGCTTACTCTCCCGTCACCGCCATGCCAACGAAGCCGAGTAAATCCGGGGTCGCCGCGCCCGCCGTCCTCCGGCGGCGGACTTTGCGCGTGCTCGGCACCTTCATTTCGCTGCTGGAGGCCGTTCGCGTCCGTGCGACGGCGGACTTAGGGTTCGACATCGAATTCGAGGTGCTCGACTTCCCCTCCTGTCAACGCAAGGCGGCGCTGCACCCGGAAGCGTTCGACGTCTATGATCAGACTTTCCACAATCTCGGCATCGTCTGGCATTGGGGCGTGTTGCAGCCGATCGACACGGATCTGTTGAAAAGCTGGCCGTCCGTGGGACCGCTGACCAAGCTCGGCGGCGTCGACAAATATGCCAACCGCGGCGCCGGCGACGCGCCCAGACTAAAGCTCTATGTGCAGCCCGATCATTCGCTGGGACCGCAGCCAACGCGCTACATCTCGATGCTGCCGACGGTGCATAATTTCGACTCCTTCGGCTACGACCTGCGCGCTTTCAATGGCGAGGGCCGGCCGCGCGAGAGCTGGGCGATGTTGTTCGACCCGCGCGCGAAAGGGAAGCTCGCGCTTGTCGACGAGCCCGCGATCGGTCTGTTCGACGCGGCGCTCGCGGCCGAAGCGATCGGCGTTCTTACTTTCCACAATATCGCCAACATGACCGCGACTGAGCTTGTGGCGTTGTTTCGTTTTCTGCGCGCCAAATGCGATGAGGGGTTTTTGCTTCCCTGTTGGACGACGGGCGACGAAGCGGCGAAACTGTTCCGGCGCGGCACGGCTGTGGTGCAAAGCATGTGGTCGCCCGCCTACAACCAGCTTGAGGGCGCTGCGCCCTTCATTCGCGAGGCGGTTCCGGAGGAGGGCTATCGCGCATGGCACGGCGGCCTCAGCATCGCCCGGCATGTCGCGGGCGCGCAATTGCGGATGGCCTATGAATATATGGATTGGTGGCTTTCCGGCTGGGCCGGCGCGGCGATGGCGCGGCAAGGCTATTATATTTCAGCCGCCGAGCCCGTTCGCGACTATCTGTCGCCGGCGGAATGGGCCTATTGGTACGACGGCCAGGAGGCGAGCGAAGACCTGCACGGCGTCGACGGCGCCACAATAGTCGCGCCCAGGGGGAAAAGCCGGTCCGGCGGCGCCTATCCCGAACGCGCGCGGCGCATTGCGGTGTGGAACACCGTAATGGACGAATTCAACTACGCGACCCGGCTCTGGTCGCGCTTTGTCGCCGACATCAAGGCGAAAGCGCGATGACCAAGCCGCGCCTGGAAACCGCGAGACGTTACGAACTGGTCGCGGAAACGCTGCGCGCCAATATAGCGGCCGGCCGCCTGCCGCCGGGCCTCGTGTTGCTCGAAGGCCCGATCGCCACAGTGATGAAGACCAGCCGGGCGCCGGTGCATGCGGCGCTGAAGATCCTCGAGGAAGAGAATCTGGTCCATCGCTTCGAGGGTCGCGGTTTTCTCATCGGGAAGGCCGGAGCCCGCGTTCAGCCGATCCGGCGCGATCTCGCCAAGCAAGGCTTGAAGATCTCTGAGGCGATCGACAGTGCGTTGCGAAATCGCGGCCTCTGGGAGCAGGTTTACGACGAAGTTGAAACGGCCGTCGCGGCCTGTCTGATTTTCGGCGATTTCCGCATCGTCGAGTCCGAACTTGGCGACTATTACGGCGTCAGCCGAACGGTAGTGCGCGACGTGCTCGCTCGGCTGCACGAGCGCGGTCTTGTCACCAAAACGCAAAGCTCGCATTGGGTCGCCGGCGCCTTGACCGCGCAATCCGTGCGCGAGCGGTTTCAATTGCGGCAATTGCTTGAGCCCGAGGCGATCCGGCTCGCCGCCGAATACGCCGACTATGACCGCATCAGTCGGGCGATTCCGCGCGAGCGCGGGGGCGACAACGCGACGAGTTGGAGCGAACTCGACCGGCTGTTGATGGAGTATTGCATCGCGCGTGGGCCAAACGGGCAGTTGATCGATCTGATCCGACAGAACCGTCTGCCGCTCGCCGCCGCCGCCCGCGCCTTGACCAAACTCGGGCTGCCGAAAGACGAAGTCGCGGCCGGTGAATATCTCGTGCTGTTCGATCTCCTGACCAGACGCGCAATCGAAGCGGCGGCGACCTACTGGCGCAACCACCTGACCGTGCTCGCGGAAAAGAACCTCGCGCGCCTTAAGATCGTCGCGGTGATCCCCGATCCGCCGCCAAGGCCGCCCTATCTGTCGCCTCGCGATCCACAGGAATGAGCTTCGTATACAATAGACGAAATAACGGTCGAGAGTGAGGTTTAGCTAGTCAAGCGCCGCTCAAAAACTGGCCGAAACGCTTATAAATTTACCGACCCCATCGCAGACAGAGAAATATCTTGCATACATTAGACATTTTTGCTTTGCTCGCCGAAAGGGTGGACGGGCGGCTTCGCATGTCGATCGCTCTCGTCACCCCGGAACGGAGTGCGCGCTCACGTGGCCGAAGGTAGTGTTCTCAGATTGGAGCAACTGACCAAACGGTTCGGCGACCGCGCCGCACTCGACAAAATATCGTTTTCCGTCAATTCAGGCGAATATGTCTCGCTGCTCGGTCCGAGCGGCTCGGGAAAGACCGTGCTGCTGCGCGCCATCGCAGGTTTTGAGACCCCTGAGGAAGGCCGAGTCATCATCGTGGGCGAGGATGTCACGCGAATGCCGCCGCATCTGCGTGGGATCGGCTTCGTATTTCAGAATTTCGCGCTGTTCCCTCACCTGTCCGTTTTCGACAATGTTGCATTCGGGCTGCGTAACGGTTGGGAAAAGCTGGCCGAGAGCGACACGCGTCGGCGCACCCTCGAAATGCTCGACCTCGTTGGTCTCAATGGCCTCGAAAAGAGAGGCGTCCATCAAATTTCCGGCGGGCAGAAGCAGCGCGTCGCGCTGGCGCGCACGCTCGTCATAAAGCCCAAACTCGTATTGCTTGACGAGCCGCTCGGCGCGCTCGACGCCAATCTGCGCTTGCGTATGCGCGTGGAGTTGCGTCGCATCCGCGAACAACTCGGCATTCCATTCCTGCATGTGACGGGAAGCGAGAGCGAAGCCCTGGCGATGGGAGATCGACTGATCGTGCTCGATCGCGGCGCAGTCAGCCAATTCGGAAGGCCGGGCGAGATTTACGAGAACCCCGCCAATCCCAATGTGGCGAAATTTCTCAACTGCTACAACGTGTTCGATGGCTCCGTGCAAGGCGACGCGTTCGTGACGAATTATGGCTCGATCCCGCTTGCGCGCCGCGTCGCCTCGTCGAAGCCCGCCTATGCCGTGCGTTACGACCGCGTGACGACGCGCGCCGGCGCGGGCGCTGGCCTGTCGGCCGCCTATATCGCCAGCGAATATATGGGCTCGGCGATCATGCATTTCTTTGAAACGCCTGACGGCAAAGTCGTCGAATTCGAGCATCATCTCAGCAACGGCCCGCCCGAGGCTTATGAGGCGGGACGAACCTATCGGTTGAGCTGGCGGCCCGAAGACGGCATCGCTTTTGTTTGAGGGCACGAGATGACCGCGACAGAAACCATCGTCGAAGCCGCGGGCGCCAAGCCGTCCCGTTCGACCGGCTCCGCCGGGGCCTATCTGCTGATCGCGCCGGCCGTCGTTTGGATGACGTTGTTTCTCGTCGTGCCGATGGCCATGATTGTCTATGTCTCCTTCTGGACGCAGACGACATTCAAGATCGAACCGAAGCTGACGTTGGACAGCTGGCAGACGTTCTTTTCCTCGTCGACCTATATCAGCTCGCTCTGGACCACTGTCCGGATCTGGCTGACCGTGCTAGCGGCGACTTTCATCTTTGGCTATCCGACTGCGCTGTTTGTCGGCCTGTTCGTGAAGAACAAGACATTGCAGACGACGCTGCTTGTGCTTTGCGTGATTCCGTTCTGGACTTCGTTCCTCATCCGCGTGCTGGCCTGGCGGCCGATGCTCGGCAAGGAGGGCGCCATCAACATTCTCCTGATGAAGGCGGGCATCATACAACAGCCAATCGAGGCGCTGTTGTTCACCGATCTCTCCGTCGTCATCGGCATGACGCAGATCTATGTTGTGTTCATGGTTGGCCCGATAGCCTTCATGCTTGGGCGCATCGACCCCAACATCCTCGAGGCCGCACGCGATCTCGGCGCCGGGTTCTGGCGCATCCTGCGCAAGATCATCTTTCCGCTCAGCCTGCCGGGCGTGGTCGTCGGCGCGATCTTTGTCAGCGTGATGGTGCTCGGCGAATTCGCAACCAGCGCGGCGCTGTCGGGTCGCAAGGTCAATCTGCTTGGCAACATCATCGTCACGCAAGTCGGCTCGCTCAAATGGGCGTTGGCTTCGGTGGTCGGCGTGATCCTCACTTTCATCATGGGCGTGGTGATCGCAGGTCTGTTGCGCATCGTCGATCTCAAGAAGGAGCTCTGAGATGGAGTCGCGCCTTCTCAAGACCATCCTCGCCGCCTATGTCGGTTTGTTCCTGTTGTTCCTTTACGGCCCCTTCATCGTGCTCGGCATCCTTTCGTTTCAGCAGGGGCCGGAGGGCGGTCCGCAATTTCCGATTCAACAATGGTCGGTGTACTGGTACAAACATATATTGGGGCTGGCGCCGCCTTCGCGCGTGTCGCCGCTGCCGATCGGTATTTCACTCACCCGCTCGATGACGTTGGCTGGTATGACGATGGTGACTTCGACCGTGCTCGGGGTGATGGCCGCGCAGGCGTTCCGCCGCAATTTCAAAGGCAAATCCGCCGCGTTCTATCTGATCGTGCTCGGCATGATCGTTCCCGGCGTTCTGGTGGGCCTGGGTTCGGCCTTGGTCGCCACCACGACAGGGCTGGAGCGTCACTGGTATTCGACCGCCTTCGCTACGCATGTGGTCTATACGCTTCCCTTCGCCTTTCTGGTGATGCTGGCGATTTTCAACCGCTTCGACGCGTCGGTTGAGGAAGCGGCCTGGTCGCTCGGCGTGACGCCGGCGACGACCTTTCGCAAGGTGACGTTTCCCTTGATCTTTCCCGGTGTCCTGTCGGCGATGCTGTTCGCCTTCACGCTCTCCTATGACGAGTTTTCGCGCACGTTGTTCTCCTCGGGGCGCGAGCAGACCTTGCCACTGGCGATCTATTCGACCTTCGCGGTCGAAATTCATCCCAACGTGTTCGCCTTCGGCGTCTTGACGACATTGTTCTCCTTTGCGCTGCTCTCCGTCTATGCCATCCTGATGACCTTGAGCGTGCGAAGGGCCAAGCGGGTCGCGATCCAGGAGGCTGTCTGATGCGACACGTCATCGTCACCGGCGCGGGATCGGGCATTGGACGCGCCTGCGCGTTGCGGCTGGCGCGCGAGGGCTATCGCGTCACCGTGAACGATCTGCGCGCAGAGGCGGGATTGGAGACAGTCGCGCATATCGAGGGCGGCGGCGGGCAGGCGATCGGGATTGGCGGCGACGTGTCAAGGGAGGCCGACGTGGTCGCGATCGTGCTCGCCGCGCGACGGGCGTTCGGCGATCCCACCCATTTGGTCAACAACGCGGGACACGTGCATCAAGCCCGTTTCGTTGATCTGACGCCCGCCGACTTTGACCGCATGTTCGCCGTCCACGTGCGCGGCGCTTTCCTGATGACGAGGGCCGTGCTGCCGGCCATGCTCGAACGCAAGGCGGGCGTCATCGTCAACATGGCGTCGCAACTCGGCCAGATCGGCGGCGTCGAACTCGTTCATTACAGCGCGGCCAAATCGGCTATCATCGGCATGACGAAATCGCTGGCGCGGGAAGTGAGCGCGGCGGGCGTTCGCGTCAATGCTGTCGCACCGGGGCCAATCAACACGCCTTTGGTGAAGTCGCTCTCAGCGGAATGGCGCAAGGCCAAGGCCGCCGAATTGCCGTTGGGCCGCTTCGGCGAACCGGAGGAGGTCGCCGCCGCGGTTGCATTTCTGTGTTCCGACGAAGCGAGCCTGTTTGTCGGGCAGACGATTGGGCCGAATTCCGGAGACGTAATGTTATGAGCCCAACCGTCCTGATCACGGGCGCCGGCATCGGCATCGGTCGCGCGACGGCGAAGGTTTTCGGCAAGGCCGGCTACCGTGTCATCGTGACAGACATACTGGAGCCGGAGGGGGCCGCGGTGGCGGCCGAGATCAATGCGGAAGGCGGAAGCGCGGAATTTCGTAAGCTCGACGTCCGCTCTACCGCCGACGCCAACGCGCTCGTCGCTTCGATTGAGAAGACGCATGGCGGCATCGATGTCATCGTCGCCAACGCCGGCGTCGCCCGCAAGGCGCCGCTCGATCGGCTGACGGACGAAATATGGGATCACACGTTCGAAATCGATCTCAAAGGCATATTCCGCGTCGTTCGTCCTGCCCTTGCTGACATGAAGGCTCGCAAAGCCGGCGCCGTCGTGGCGGTTTCCTCGATCATGGGCGTCGCCTATGGTTGGGACGAGCATGTCCATTATTCCGCGGCGAAAGCCGGCGTCGTCGGCCTCGTGCGCGGCCTGGCGGTGGAGCTCGCCAAACATGGCGTGCGCGTCAACGGCATAGCGCCGGGCTACATTCGCACCGCGCAATTGCTCAGCGAAGAACATTCGCTCGGGGCCGCCGGCGCGGAGAAGGCGGGCGAGTTCATTCCGTTGGGGCGCATCGGCGAGCCCGAGGAAATCGCGGACGTGATCCTATTCCTGGCATCCCACGCGGCCCGCTACATGACGGGTCAGGTGGTGGTAGTTGACGGCGGTTTGTTAGTGGGTCGCTACTGAGCCGGTTTCGCCGTCGACCGGAAGTTGTTGTGACTCTAGAGGAGGAGCGAATGGCAAGATTCAACGTATCGCGCCGATCATTCATGAAAGGCGCCGCTAGCGGTCTGACATTTTCGGCGATGGGGGCGCCCTTCGGGTCGCAGCAGGCCTTCGCCGCGGGTCTGGCCGATCAGGAGTTGCGCACAGTCGGTCTCTCCGTAACCGTGCAGGAGCGCATTCTCGCGGATTTCAAGGCGAAATCCGGCGTGAAGGCGGTCTCCGGCAAGGGAGCGATCTTCCCCGACACGCAGACCGAGTTGCTGTCGGGCTCCAACGCCTATGATTGCTGGGAGACGATCGGCGAGCGGCTGCCAGCGGTGATCGCAACCAATAAGCTCGACTCTGTTCCCACTTCCTCGCTGAAGAGCTGGGGCAATATCCGCGATACCTTTACGAAGGCGAGTCCGAAATGGGCGGCTAAGAACCAGATCGTCGGCCAGATCTGGAAGGACGAGAAGCAAACAGAGCTTTGGATGGTGCCGACGGTCTATAATTACGACTCCATCGGCTATCGACCCGACCTCGTCTCGAAAGAAGAGGCGAGCACCTGGACCGCGATCTTCGACGACAAGTTCAGGGGCAAGACCGGCCTCAACGTTGATCCGCTGATCGCCTTCGGGCAGGCGGTGCTGGCGATGAACTCGCTGAAGCTGCTCGAAGTGCCCAATCCCGGCAATCCGGACAAGAAGGCGATCGACGAGGCCTCCAAATTCCTCATATCGAAGAAGAAGGGCGGCCAGTTCCGCGCGCTATGGGGCGATTTCGGCGAACTCGTCAATCTGCTCGCCTCGGGAGAGATGATCCTCGCCGACGCCTGGCAGCCGGCGGTGATGGCGGTGAAGGCGCAGGGCAAGCAATGCACCTACGCCGTACCAAGGGAAGGCTATCGCGCGTGGTCAATCGGAATTTCTCCGGTCACGGGCACGCCCAACAAGGAAGCGGTGATTGCCTATGCCGACTACTGGTTGTCCGGCCCGCCAGCTGTCGCCGTCTCCGAGCAAGGCTATTATTCGCCGACGACGAACATCAAGAATGTGATGCCGGCGGACAAATACGCCTTCTGGTATGAAGGCAAGCCCTGGAAGGGCGCGCCGGAGCGCGGCATCAAGGAAGGCGATCTGCGCGACGGCGGCTCGCTGGAGACGCGCGCCTCGCAAGTCGCCTACTGGCACCAGTGGCCCGATGAGTATGATTATCTGATGAAGAAGTGGGACGAGTTCCTGAGCGCTTGAGCCGCCTCGGCCCCGCGCGCTGTCGTGCGGGGCCGCCTCCCTTATGTCAAGCCTGAGCGCCCGTGAGCTACGATCTCGAACTCGCCAATGTCGGCAAGGTCTATGACAACGGCACGCCCGCGGTCATCGACTTCAACCTACGCGTCGACAAGGGCGAGTTCATCGCTTTCCTCGGGCCGTCGGGCTGCGGCAAGACGACGACGCTGCGAATGATCGCCGGATTCGAGACGATCACGTCGGGCGATATTTCCATCCGCGGCAAGATCATCAACGATCAGCCGGCGGAACGGCGCCCGACCGCGATGATCTTTCAGAACTACGCTTTGTTCCCCCATATGACGGTGCGTGAGAACGTCCGCTTCGGGCTCGACGTCAAGAAGATGGCGAAGCCCGAACGCGATGCGAAGGTCGAGCGGATTCTCGACAAGCTGGGGATTGCCGATATCGGGGACCAACGGCCCGACCGTCTCTCCGGCGGACAGAAGCAGCGGATCGCGCTTGCTCGCGCGCTCGTGGTTGAGCCCGACATTCTCCTGCTCGACGAACCGCTCGGCGCGCTCGACGCCAATCTCCGCAAGAGCATCCAGAACGAACTGAAGCTTCTGCAACGCCGTCTCGGCGTGACCTTTGTGTTTGTCACCCACGCGCAATCCGAGGCGCTGGCGCTTTCCGATCGCATAGTTGTAATGAACGCTGGCCGTATAGAACAGGTCAGCACTCCTTATGAACTCTACACGAGACCGAAGACGCTGTTTGTCGCCAAATTCATCGGTCGCAATGCGCTGATTCCCGGCCGTGTTGTCGCCTTTGAAGGCGGCGGGGTCACGCTCGACACAATGTTCGGTCAACTCACGGGGTCGGCGCACGGGCGGACGCCTGGCGTCGGAAACGTCGCCAGCCTCGCCGTTCCCGCCGAAGCGATCGACGTTCTGCCGTTGGAAACGGCGCGCGAGACAATCGTGGCGACCTACGGCGGTCCTCCGATCAAGGCCCGCGTCGAATCGATCAGCCAAGTTGGTCACATCGTGCAGATCGCCGCCGCGATCGGCGCGGAAGCGCCCGTGCTGGTGGAATTCCACGTCGACAAATACGCCGGACATTTCACCGCAGGCGCCGAAGTGCTGCTTGCCTGGCGTCGCGACGCCGCGACGCTCATCGTGCATTGAGGGAAGAGATGAGTTCGCGCCCACGCCTCACCGCCGCCGAACTCGGCGCCGACCTGCGCGCCGGACGCCGCGACGCCTTCGATCTGGTCGAAGATACGCTGGCCGCCATAGCAGACCATCCCGACCAGGCTATCTTCACCCAGGTGACCGCGACGCGCGCCCGCGCGGAGGCGCTCGCAGCGCGGGCGCGGCTCAGAGCCGGATTGCCGCTAAGCCCGCTCGACGGCGTTCCCGTCGCGTGGAAGGACTTGTTTGACGTCGAGGGCCGCGTGACCACCGCCGGCTCGATAGTGCTCGCAAATGCGCCTCCCGCCGCAAAAGATGCGGCGCTATTGGAGGCGGCCGGCCGGGCCGGGATGGTGCTGATCGGCCTCGTCAACATGACGGAATTCGCGTTTTCCGGCATCGGCCTCAACCCGCATTTCGGCACGCCGCGCAATCCGCACGATGCAAGTGTCGCCCGCGCGCCGGGAGGCTCTTCATCAGGTTCCGGTGTCGCGGTTGCGGCGGGATTGACGACGCTCGCGATCGGCACCGATACGGGCGGCTCCGTCCGAGTGCCCGCGAGTTTCAACGGCGTCGTCGGCTACAAGAGCTCCATCGGGCGTTTTCCGATGGACGGGGTTTTCCCGCTGTCGCGCACGCTCGACACCCTAGGGCCGCTGGCGCAATCTGTCGAGGACTGCCTGCTCGCCGATGCGGCCCTGCGTGGGATAGTCACGCCCGAGGCGCGCCGCGGCCCGGTTGGCGCGCTTCGGTTGATTGTCCCGGAGACTTGCGTCTTCGAGGATTGCCAGCCCGCGGTGGTCGCGAATTTCGAGGCTGCGCTCGGCCGGCTCGCAAGCGCGGGCGCAAAGGTGGAGCGACGCCCGATGCCGCAACTGACGGCCGTGCAGGATCTGACCGCGCAGCGCGGGTCCCTCGTTAGCGTCGAGGCGCTACACGTGCATCGCGAACGGGTGTTTGGACTCGACGCGGAAAAGATGGACCGGCGCGTCGTCAATCGGATCCGACTGGCCGAGACGATGACCGCGGTCGATCTGCTCGAATTGCTGCATGTGCGCCAGCGTCTGATCGCGGAGGTGAATGCCGCGATCGGCGACGCGATCGTGGTTTTTCCCACGACACCGCATGTCGCGATGCCGATCGGCCCGCTCGCAGCCGACGACGATTTGTTCGTGCGGGAAAACCTGAAGACCCTGCGCAACACCGCGTTCGGCAATTTCCTGGATTGGTGCGGAGTCGCGATCCCGAGTGGCGTCGATGCCGACGGCATGCCGACGAGCCTGTTGCTATCGGCGCCGCACGGTCGAGACACCGCCGTACTTTCGGCCGCACTGACGGTCGAACGATTCATCCGTATGTCCGGAGGCGCCGTATGAGCGAAGCTTTCATGGCCGACGGAATGGTGAGGGAGGCGAACAATGACAAAGACCATACTCTGCGGTTTCGGCGTCGATGTCGATGCAGTAGCCGGCTGGCTCGGTTCCTATGGCGGCGAGGACAGCCCCGACGACATTTCCCGTGGACTTTTCGCCGGTGAGGTGGGCTCGCCGCGTCTGGTAAAATTGTTCGACCGGCTCGGCGTCAAGACCACCTGGTTCATACCTGGCCACTCGATCGAAACCTTTCCCGATCAGATGAAGCTGGTAGCCGATGCTGGCCATGAGATCGGCATTCACGGCTACACGCACGAGAATCCGATCGCGATGACGCGCGAACAGGAAACCTACGTGCTCGACAAATGCATCGATCTGGTCACCAAACTGTCGGGCAAGCGTCCGACCGGCTACGTCGCGCCGTGGTGGGAATTCTCCAACGTCACCAACGAACTGTTGCTTGAGCGCGGGATCAAATACGATCATTCGCTGATGCATCATGATCATCAGCCCTATTATGTGCGCGTCGGCGATAGTTGGACCAAAATAGACTACTCGAATCACCCCTCCACCTGGATGACGCCGCTGAAGCGCGGGCGCGAGACCGACTTAATCGAGATTCCGGCGAGCTGGCATCTCGACGATCTGCCGCCGATGATGTTCATCAAAAAGGCGCCCAACAGCCACGGCTTCGTCAATCCGCGCGACATTGAGCAGATGTGGCGTGATCAGTTCGACTGGGTCTATCGCGAATACGACTACGCCGTGTTTCCGATGACGATCCATCCCGACGTCTCAGGGCGTCCGCATGTGCTGATGATGTTGGAGCGGCTTTACCAACATATGATCTCGCATCCCGGCGTGAAGTTCGTCACCATGAATGAGATGGCGGACGATTTCGCAATGCGGTTCCCGCGCAAGACGTGAGCGCAATTGCGCGAACGAGGCGGACGAGCAAGGTCTGGGTGAAGCCGACGATTTGAAGCGGATCTCCGAGGCGGCGAACTTGGCGATCTGCTCGCCGGCCTCGCCTGGAGGTCGCAAGGAGGAGCAAGCATGATCAGAGTGGGCGTGGACGTCGGAGGAACCTTCACCGACATCGTTCTCGAACAGACCTTGCAGGGGGGCGAGCAGCGGATTTTCGTGCACAAAGTTGCCTCTACGCCCGCCGATCAGTCCATAGCCGTCGTACAAGGCGTGGTGGAAGTGTGCCGCATCGCCGGGGTGGCGCCAAGCACGATCGACATGGTGCTGCACGGCACGACGGTGGCGACCAACATGGTGATCGAGCGTAAGGGCGCCGACGTGGGCATGATCACCACGCGCGGATTCCGCGACATCCTGCATATGGCTCGGCACAAACGTCCGCACAATTTCTCGCTGCAATTCGACGTGCCCTGGCAATCGAAGCCGCTCGTCAAAAGGCGCAATCGGCTGGTCGTGGACGAGCGTTTGAGACCGCCGACCGGCGAGGTTGAAGTCCCACTCGCGCTCGATCAGGTCGAGGCGGCGGCGGAAACGTTCAAGAAGCGCGGCCTGAAGGCGATCGTCATTTGTTTCCTGTTCTCGTTCCTCAACAACGAACACGAAGCGAAGGCGCGCGACATCGTCAAACGCGTCATCCCCGACGCGTTTGTCTGCTGCTCGCATGAAGTGGTCAACGTGATCCGCGAATACGAGCGCTTCTCTTCGACCGCGATGAATGCCTATATCGGGCCCACAACCGCGCTTTATCTGGAGCGGTTGGAGGGTCGGCTGCGCGAGAACGGCGTCCAAGCGCGCGTACGCATCATGCAGTCGAACGGCGGGATCTCGACGGTGGAGAATTCCTCCCGTCGTCCCGTCGGCCTGTTGCTTTCCGGACCAGCGGGCGGAGTCATCGGTGGGCGCTGGACGGGCGAAAGCTGCAACACGAAAAACGTCATCACGATCGACGTCGGCGGCACCTCGGCCGACATCTCCGTGATCCAGAACGGCGAATTGCGCATCAAGAACCCGCGCGACACCGAGGTCGCGCACCTGCCTGTGCTGGTGCCGATGATTGATGTCGACGCCATCGGCGCCGGCGGCGGCTCGATTGCCTACCTCGATCCGGGCGGGGCATTCCGAGTCGGCCCGCGTTCGGCGGGCGCTTCGCCCGGTCCAGCGTGCTACGATAAGGGCGGCAAAGAGCCCACGGTCACTGACGCGCAGGTTGTGCTGGGTCGGCTCGATCCCGAGCATTTCCTTGGCGGCGATCTCAAGATCGTGCCCGCGCTCGCGCAGTCCGCGATCGAGGAATATGTCGCCAGGCCGCTGAAACTTTCCGTCAAAGACGCAGCACTCGGCGTGCTGCGTGTCGTCAACAACAATATGGCGCTGGCGATCAACAGCAATTCCGTCGCGAAGGGCATCGATCCGCGCAATTTCACGCTGATGGGTTTCGGCGGCGCCGGGCCGTTGCATGCGACTTCGCTGGCCGAACTCATCGGCGCCAAGGATACAATTTCGCCCCTGCATCCCGGCATCACCGCGGCGATGGGACTGCTGTTGACCGAACTAAAATATGAATACACCCGCTCCGTGTTGGTTGTTGCGCAGAAAGCGAAGAGCGAGGAGTTCGCCTCCGTTAACAGGATCGTCACTGATCTCACGGCAGAGGCCGGCGCGCAATTGTTGGCCGACGGGGTGCCGGCGGAAGAACACAAATTCTCCACCGTGGCGGAATGCCGCTATGTCGGACAGGGTTTTGAATTGCGCGCGTCCATGCCGGACGGCGCCTTGAACGCTGGAAACGTCAGCGCGATCGTCAAGAGTTTCTATGACGCGCACAAACAAGTCTATGGCCACGCGTTTGAGGACCAACTCGTCGAGGTCATCACCTTGCGTGTCGTCGGTTCGGCTGCGACCGAAACACTCAAATTGCCTGATCTGCCGAGGGGCGGGCGCACCGACCCGGCAGACGCAAGACTCTATGTGCGCGACACCGTATTCGACGACGGCGTCGCCAATCCGACGCCACGTTACGCGCGTGGCAAATTGCTGGCCGACGACCGCGTCGCCGGTCCTGCTCTTATTGTCCAGCACAATTCCACCACGCTCGTCCCGCCCGGCTATGTCGCGACTGTGCTTTCGCATGGCGACATGCGTGTCGCGCGCGGCTCTGTTTGAAAGGATAAGGCCATGACTCTCGACCCAATCACGCTGCAAGTCATCGGCGGCGCACTTCACGCGATCGCCGAACAGATGGGCAATGTTCTCTACCGCATGTCCTACTCTTCGATCATCCGCGAGAGTCAGGATCTGGGCGCTGGCCTGTTCGATCGCGACTACAATACGTTATGTGAGTCGGACTCGACGCCGATGCACATCGGCTCGCTTCCCGGCTATCTCAGAGGCATCGAGAAGTCGATCCCGCTCGACGCCTGGAAACCGGGCGATTGCGTGATCCACAATCACCCTTATTTCGGCGCAAGCCATTCACCCGACATCGCCGTCGTGATGCCGGTGTTTTACGAAGGGCAGTTGGTCGGGTTCGCCGCCAATACCGCGCATCACGTCGACATCGGCGCGGCGACGCCGGGCCTTATCATCGACGTGCCCGATATGTTCGCCGAGGGCATGTTGTTCAACGGCACGAAGCTTTATGAAGAGGGCAAGCGCAGCGAAAGCTTGTGGCGATTTATCAGAGACAATACCCGCGTTCCGAGCCTCGTGATGGGCGACCTCGAAGCACAGATCGCGTCGGCCGAACTAGGCGTGCGCCGTTTTCAGGAATTGCTCGTGACCTACGGCAAAGACATCGTGATGCAGGCGACGCGGCAGTTGATGGATTATACGGAAGCGATGCTGCGCAGGGAGATCGCCAAGATTCCCGACGGAGACTATGTCGCGGAAGGGTTTCTCGACGATGACGGGCGCAATCGCGGCAAAACGCTGCCAGTGAAGGTGACGGTCAAGAAGCGGGGAGACGGCGTCGAGGTCGACCTCACAGGCTCGGCGCCGCAATCCCCCACCGCCTTCAACGTGCCGTTCGAGGGCTCAACCAAGGTCGCCTGCTATTTCGCATTCCGCGCGTTGCTGCTCGACACTTTTACGCACGAGGAGCATATCCCGCAGAATGAGGGTTCGTTCCGGCCGGTGAAGGTCACGGCGCCGCTCGGCTCGATCTTCAACCCGATCGCGCCCGTGGCCGCGGAGGCGCGGTTTTGTCAGATCCAGCGCGTCGTCGATCTCATTATCAAGGCGCTGGCGCCTGTGCTGCCGGACCGCTGCACCGCAGGCAACGCCGCCACGCTTTCGTTTGCTGCGTTCTCGGGCGTCCGGCCGAACGGCGAATATTGGGTGTTCCTTGAGGTCAACGAAGCGGCGATGGGCGGTCGGCCGAAGTCGGACGGGCCCGACACGGTCGAAGAGCTGATGCGCAATACGCGCAACAATCCGCTTGAGGATCTCGGCATGCATCTGCCGCTGATCTGCGATCGTTATGAGTTGCGCGACGATGTGATGCCAGGCGCCGGACGTTTCCGTGGCGGGCAGGGCGTGGTTAAGTCGCAGCGGTTCCTCACGCCCGGTTTCGTCACGCATGAGTCGGATCGCCACGAGGACGCGCCCTGGGGCGTGTTCGGCGGCAAGTCAGGGGCAGTGGGCAAATACGAGATTTACAACGCCGCGAAGCCTGAGGAGATCAAACAATATCCGGCGAAATTCTCCGGATTGCGCGTGGAGCCCGGCGACGTCGCCTGCTATTTCTCACCCTCCGGCGGCGGCTACGGCGATCCCCTGGAGCGGCCAGCCGATCAGGTGCTCGAAGACGTTCTCGACGACTTCATCACCCCGAAGCACGCGCGCGAGGCCTATGGCGTGCTGCTGAAGCCGGCGGATAATGGCTTTCCCTGGATGTTGGACGCCGAGGGTACGCAGAAACTTCGCGCGTCGATGCGGGCGTAAGCCGTCGCCTCCGCGCGCGACCCGGGGGCGGCCCTGCGTCCCGCCAACCAATAAGCGCTTCGCATTGGAGGGCCGAGCATGAGTGAAAGGCACGCATTCGGTGGGGCGGTCGGATCTTTTGCGCTGTTTGGTTGCCGCTGCGGGTCACTGCGAGGGCGCGTGGCTTCGCCGGCGCCGCGCGCGGTCAACCGCGTCACCTGCTTTTGCGATGATTGCCAGGCCTACGCGCATCATCTCAGGCGGGCTGATCTTCTCGACGCGCGCGGCGGCTCGGACATCGTGCAAGTCGCGCCCGCGTCGCTGACTTTTCTGCAAGGACACGAACATATTGCCGGGCTGCGGTTGACGCCAAAGGGGCTCCACCGCTGGTACGCGCGTTGCTGCAACACGCCGATGGGCAACACCCTTGGCTTCGCGATTCCCTTCGTCGGTCTGATGGCGTCGATATTCGACGGCGCCGAGGCGGACCGACTGTTCGGCAAGCCGCGCGGGGCAATCCTGGGGCAATTCGCAATCGGCGGCGCCGCGCCGGGAACGAAGGGGATCAGCCTGTCGCTGATGGGCCAGGCGATCGTCTTGGTGCTGGGCTGGAAACTCCGCGGCCAAACCTGGCCGCACCCCTTCTTCGACCGCGCGACGAAAGATCCGATCTATCCGATCACTGTGCTAGCGGCGGGCGAGCGCGAACGGCTTCGACCGTTGTGCGGACCGAAACCGGCCGTCAACCGCCCTTTCGGTTGAACCCTTCGACGTCGTTCAAATAATTGACGCAGGTATCGACGCTCTCGACGTCGGCGAATTTCGCGTCGATGTCGAACAGGTTCCACGCCACCGCGCCCGGCACGCGATCGCCGATGCATTCCCTCACCGCGATGGTGCGGAAGCCCTCCGCCAGGCCGTCGCAGATCGTCGTGCGCACACAGGCCGTCGCGGTGACGCCGGTGACGAGGATCGTGTCCACGCCCGCCGAGCGAAGATAGCCCGCCAACGGCGTGCCGCTGAACGCGCTCGCGCGCTTTTTGAGCAAGACATATTCGCCCTCGATCGGTGCAATGCGGGAGTCGATCACCCAGAGTTGCTCGTCCTTGATGTCAACTACCTCGATCGGGATCTTGTGGTGCCACATCCCCATGTCGCTATGGGGATCGTCGCGGTTGGTGATCTGATAGGCGGTCGTCACATGCACCACGAAATGGCCGGCCGCGCGGCAAGCCTTCAACAGGCGCTGCATGCCGAGAATAATCTGCTCGTCGATCTTCTCGCAGGTGAATGGATTGCCGGGCCGCGTCCAGGCGTTGGCGAGATCGACGCTTATGATCGCCGGCTTGCGGCCGAACCCGATTCGGCGTTGCAATCCACGCGCTTGATAGATGCGCGTGCTCTCGTCGAACGCCTGTTGCAAGATCTGGTCGAGATTTTCGTTGGCCATGCGCGCCTCCTGGATCGGCTCGGACCACCTTGCAGCAGGGTGCGGCGAATAGGAATTGCTAGCTTCGCCGTTTGTGATGCATGTTGTGCATTGCCAATAGGGGAGATGTCCTTCGCTGGCGACCCGATTTCGACCAAGTCGCCGGATTTCTCGCCGTCGCGGAGGAGCTCAATTACCGCCGCGCGGTGCAACGTCTCGGCCTCGATCAATCGGCGCTGTCGCGGCGCGTGAAAGCGCTGGAGGCGCGGCTCGGCTTCGTCCTGCTTTACCGCACGACTCACGCGGTGCGTTTGACGGAGGCGGGTGACGCCTTCTATCGCGCCAATTGCGATCTCATGATGAACCTCGCCGCCGCGGTGGATCGCGCCCGCGCCGTCGCGCGCGGCGCCACGGGGCGGTTGCGGGTGGGATACATGACCTTCGCCGCGATCGATCTGATGCCGGAAACCGCGCGAAGGTTCCGAGCCGCGCAGCCGCAAGTGGAATTGGAGCTGCACTATCAGCCGACGCTGGCGCAGAAACTGAGCCTCGCGCGAGGCGAGATCGATGTCGCGCTGATGCTGGGGCCGCTCGAACATGCCGATTTCGCGACGCTGACGCTGGCGGTGGACAATCTCGCGGTGTTTGTTGCTCAGGCGCATCCGCTGGCGAGCGCCGCGACGGTTTCGCTTGCCGAGGTCGCGCGCGAGCCTGCCATTGTGGGAACCCGCGCGGCGTGGAATTTCTTTCGCGAACGGCTCGACGAGGCGTTCGCGCTAAGCGGGCAGTCGCTTCGCATCGCCTTCGAGGCGCCTGATCTCGTCGGAATTCTCGGCCTGGTGCGGGCCGGGCTAGGTGTCACAATCCTGCCGCGAACGATGCGCCGATTTTGCCCGTCGGGCGTGATTGCACGCGATATTCGCGATGATGCGACGCGCATCGTCACGCTCGCGGCCTGGCGGCGGCCGGCGAACGCTCTCGTCGAGCAGTTCCTCGCCGTGCTGCGAAAGGCGGCTGCTGCGCGGGAAGGTTGAGGCTGCTATTGCCGCGTCATCAAATAGGAGCCGCTCGAGTGCAGTTTGGCTTGCCAGTGAGGCTCTACGACGATCGTGGTTGTTACTTCCTCGATGATTGCGGGACCGGCGATCAGAGCGCCCGCGCCGAGTTTCTCGCCATCGTAGACCGGGGTGCGAACGCTCTTGCCTGAAGCCGAGAAAATCGCCTTCCGATGGCCTTTGATCGCCTGCTCCGCCGGCTTGCCGCGCTTCAAAATGGGCGTCTTCGGCTTCTCGATCAGGCCGTAAAGCGTCGCTTCGATGTTGACCACCTCAACCGTCGAGTGACGCTCGGAATAGGTGTAGAGTTCCTCGTGCCGGCGATGAAACGCTTCTTTGACGCGTTCAATCGACTTCTCGTTGATCGCGAAAGTCTCGATGTCGACGGTGCATTCGTGCACCTGGCCGAGATAGCGCATCTCCAGGCTGCGTTTGACGAGAATGTCCTTTTTTCCGAAGCCGTCCTCGCGCAGACGCTTGACGCCCTCGGCCTCGATCTCCTTGAAGAGTTGGTCGATGCGCCCGTAAGCCGCCGCATTGTCGAGCCGCGCCGGCGCGGTCGCCATGTAATTGTATTTGACGTCGGAGATGATTTGGCCGAAGGCGCAAAGCCCGGACGCGAGCTTAGGCAACAGGATCGTCTCGACGCCGATTTCGGCGGCGAGCGAACAGATATGGGCGGCCGTCGCCCCGCCGGCGCCGACCAGCGCAAAATCGCGGGGATCGAAGCCACGCTCCACCGAAACGCGGCGGATGCCGTTGACCATGTTGCTATTGACGATGGCGAACATACCGAAGGCGGCCTGCTCTATCGTCAGGTCGAGCGGCTTGGCGATTCTCGCGACCGCCGCTCGCGCATCCTCGACGCTGAGCGGCAGCTTGCCGCCGAGCAAGCCCTCGGGGTTGAGATAACCGAGGATCAGATTGGCGTCCGAGATTGTCGGCTCGACGCCGCCCTTGAGGTAGCAAGCAGGCCCCGGCTGGGAGCCCGCCGATTGCGGGCCGACCTGCAGGAGACCCATCGGGTCGATCCAACCAATCGAGCCACCGCCCGCGCCGAGCGTCTCCACCTGGATCATCGGCACGCCGATGCGATAGCGCAGGAAATCGATGTTCTTGCTGAGATTAGTGAGGCCGTCCTTCATCAACGAGATGTCGAAGGACGTGCCGCCCATATCGACAGTTATGACGTTCTTCTGTTTGAACGGCGCCGCGATATATTGGCCGGCTTGCGGCGCGGAAGCGGGGCCGGAGTTGATCGCATATACCGAACGATCCGTCATTGCTTTGCCATTCGCCAGACCTCCGTTGGATTGAAAGTAGCGCACGGGCTGTTTCGCGCCGAGTGAGCGAAAATAGGCGTCGATGGCCGCGACATATTTGCGCATCACCGGCGCCAGATAGGCGTTCACGACGGCGGTGGAGGTGCGCGTATATTCGCGCAATTGGGGATAAAGCTCGCTGCCGACGGTGAGAATCGTTGTAGGCATGACTTCGCGCACGATTTCGGCGGCGCGACGCTCATGCGCTTGGTTCAGAACCGACCAGACAAAGGAAATGGCGACTGTCTCGACACTCGCCGCCTGGAACGCGGTGCAAGCCGCGCGGACATCTTCTTCATTCAGCGCGGTGCGCACCTCGCCGGTCGACAGAATGCGTTCGCGCACGCCCTTCCTGAGATAGCGGGGAACCAGCATCACGGCGGCGGGATATTCGGGATCGTAGCGGAACCCGTCTTCCTTATGGCCATTGCGGATTTCGAGCGAATCTTCGTGGCCGGCAGTGCAGATCAGGCCGGTCTTGCCGCCGCGGTGCGTGATAAGCGCGTTGAGGCCGACTGTCGTCCCGTTGATGCAGAGGTCGCAGGCGGAGACAACCTGTTCCGGCGTCGCGCCAAGATCGTCCGATATCAGCTTCAGCCCCGTCTCGATCGCTTTCGTGGGGTCGTCGGGCGTCGACAGCGCCTTGAACAATTTGGTCACGCCCGTCGTCTTGTTGGCGATGACGAAATCGGTGAACGTGCCGCCGGCGTCGATGCCGAGCCGATATTGAGTGGCCATGATTGCTCCCTCAGGCCTTGCGCAGTTGATTGGACGCCGCGATGTCGACTTCGAACGTCTCGACGTTTTTGAAGACGACGCCGTAATCGGCCTTGGCGCCGGGAATCGAAACCAGCCCGTTCCTCACATCCTCGATGACCTTGTCATAGGGTCGATCGAACGGATCTCCGTAGCCGCCGCCACCCGGATTCATGTTGGTGATGGTCTGGCCTGGCTTGATCGTTTCGAGGATGTTTGTGCGCCAGACTTCGACGTCGCCGCTCCGGTTGATCTCGACGCGGCCGACTTTCTCCAAAACCATCGCCGATTTCGCGCCCGCGGCGCCCATGGCGGGAATGCGGCGGCCTTCGCCAAAGCCGATGCAAAGCATCTCTTTATTGAGCGGTTCCACCTCCCACGCGGTTCCCGAACCGCCGCGGAATTTGCCGGCGCCGCCCGAATCCGTCATCAGCGAATAGCGGTGAATGATGATGGGATAGGAATATTCCAGCAACTCGACGTCGCCCGAGGTCAGCGCGCCGAAACAGCATTCCGGACCGACGGCGTGCCAGCCGTCCTGATGCGGCGTCGCGCCGCCGCCCGAGATGATGGTGGCGAGCACCATCGTCACATATTCCTCGTTGGTGCGATGGTCCCAGCCGGCGATGTTGAGGCCGTTCGCGTGTCCCCAGGACGCCGCGACCTTTGACGGCATCGCCTTCTCGAACGCGAGCCGCACAGCGTCGGTCAGCGTCTCCATCGGCGTGGTCGTGCAGTTCATGTGCGGCGCCGGTTCGAGCGCGTTGCAGATCGTGCCTTTCGGACCGAAATCGATGCTGACGCAGCGATAGAGGCCCTCGTTGTAGGGCGGAGGCAGGGCTGCGAACATCATCAGGCCGAGATAGACGCCGGAGTGCGAATTGCCCTCGTAGGAATTGATGAAATACGGCACTTGCGGTGGACTTGAAATGACGATGTGGCAGGCGTCGCCCTTGATTGTCACCTTCGCCTTGATATCGAAGTCGCCGAGACCGTGGCCGGCGTCCTCCAGCACCGCGACGCCCTCGTAGGTTCCGTCGGGCACGGTCTTGATAAGCGCGCGCATGTGCCGGTCGGCCATGTCGAGCAACTCTTTGATGCAGGCGTCAACCGTGGCTTCGCCGTATTTGTCGAGCATCGCGATCAGATTGCGCTCGCCGACCTGACAGGCGCCGATCAGGGCGTTGAAGTCGCCCTCCTGGTCGCGGCGCGCGCGCATGTTGGTGAAGATCATGTTGAGCACGTCGTTTCGTGGCTTGCCCCTGTCCCAGATCTTGACCGGCGGGATGCGCAGGCACTCCGCATAGATATCCTTGGCGTTCGGGTTGTAGCCCGCAGGCACCGGGCCGCCGATGTCCGTCAGATGACCCTTGCAGACCGTCCAATACACGAGCCGGCCCTTGTAGAAGACCGGCTTGTACATGCAGGTGTCGATCGCATGGCTGCCGCCGAAGGCGGGGTCGTTGTGCAGGAGGAGATCGCCGTCATGAATGTCATCGCCGAAGAATTTGGCGACCGCCTTCATCGCCGGAATCAGCGAACCCAGGTGAATGGGAATATCCTGGCCTTGCAGGATCATCTCCGGCCTGGCGTTGAACAGCGCGGTCGAATAATCGTGCGCGAGATTGAAGACCGAGGAACGCGCGGTCTTTTCCAACGTCAGCGTCATTTCGCGCTGCGTCGTCTCCAACACGCCGCGAACAACCGACAGCGTAATCGGATCGACCTTGGTCGCGTTGCGTTTGGCCATGTGCTCCCCCCGCTTCAATGCCGGCTCCCCGGCGCCATCAGAATAACGCGCGGATTTCGGCGAGCTGTTTCTGCCGATCGTGGCGCGCGGCGAGCGCCTGATCCATCGTCACGCAAGCGAACGACGCCGGCGCATGGGGCTGCAACTGGCCGATCAGATCGAGGTCGGCGGAGATCACCGTTCCAATCATGAAATAGCCGCCGCCGGAGACCGCATCGCGATGCAGCACGATCGGCTCCGCGCCGCTCGGCACTTGCACCGAACCATAGGGATAGCAGGCGTCGACGATGTTGGAAGGGTCGGAGCCGGCGCCGAATGGCGGCTCGCGCGGCACGAATTCAAGCGGCCGGCCGCCGCGAAAACGATAACCGATGCGGTCGGCTTCGGGCGCGACCTTCCAGGTGTCGGCGAAGAAATGTTGGCCCGCGGCTTGCGTGATCCGATGCCAATACAGCCCCGGCATCATACGCAGCACGGCGGGAGAGCCGGGACCACGTCGAAGCGCCGGCGGAATAGTGCGCCCGGCCACACTTGCGCCGTCGCCGAGGCCAAGTTCATCGCCCGCCTCCAGCTTGCGGCCCTTGTAGCCGCCGAGCGCGCCCAGCGTATAGGTCGAGCGCGAGCCGAGCACCGCCGGCACGTCGATGCCGCCGCTGACGGCGATATAGGCGCGCGCGCCGGTTTTCAGAAACGCGAACGACAGCAGTTGTCCTTTCTTGACGGGGAAAGAGGTCCAGGTCGGGCGCTCGACCCCGTCAACCTTGGGCGGCAATTCCGCGCCGGTGACCGCAACGGTCGCGTCAGCGGTGAATTCGAGCTGCGGCCCGAGAAAAGCCGCCTCCAGCACGGCGGCGCCCTCGGGGTTGCCGACCAGCAAATTGGCCGCGCGCAACGCAAAGCGATCCATGCCGCCGGAGATTGGAATGCCGATGTGGTAATAGCCCGGACGTCCGAGATCCTGCACGGTCGTTGAAAGGCCGGGCTTGACGACCTTAATGGCCATGGAGCGCTCCCATCAGCTTGGCGTTGGCGGCGTCGATGTCGGTGTGGAACGCGCTGAGCGAGAAATCGACCTTCGCCATGTTCGGCGTGTATTTGCCCGCATCGACGTCGGCGACGATCGAGTCATATTCGGTCCGCTCGATCGGGCGCCATTTGACGATGTCGCCGGGATTGAACAGACACATGAAGTCGCGAAGATATTTGATCTGTTGGTTGGGATCGTAGATCGGCATCGGCGTGATGCCGAACATCTGATAACCGCCGGCGCCGCGCACGGAATAGATGCAACCAAAACAACCGCCGTGACCGACCGTCAGCTTCGGCGTGTCGGTGCGGGGTCTGAGATATTTAGGCGACTGGATCTGCCGCTGACGCTCAACCATCTGATACAGAAAGGGAAGGCCCGCGACGAAGCCGACCATGGAGACGAACCAGGGCGCGCCGGAGTGGGCTTTCACGAAACCCTCGATGCCGTCGAGGTGGTTGATCCCAGCCGTATATTCGATATCGGTGCTGTCGGGCGCCTGATGCCGGTCGCGGAAGCGCATCAGCGTCTCGTGCGTCCAGGGGTCGTTGTAAAGTACGGGGATTTCGATAATTCGCGTGGCCAGATGCGCCACTCCGGAGCCCGTCTGCGCCTCGATCGACTTCAATTCGGCGAGCAGATCGTCCGCCTTGATCACGTCGGGATCGAATTTGATCTGGAACGAAGCGTTGGCGGGGCAGATCTCGGTGACGCCCTTGATTTGCGCCTCTCTGACGGCTTTGGTGATGGAGAGGCTCTTGAAGAAGGCCTCCAGCGACATCGCCTCGTCGCATTCGACGAAGATGTGCTCGTCGCCTCCGTAGGAATATCTCGAACTCATCGGAGTCTCCTTCATGAGGCCGCGCGCGCCGTCAGCCAGTCTTCGAGCCAGCGGGTGTGGAAGGCGCCGCGAGCCACCGCCTCGTCCGTAGCGAGAGTTTCGTGCATCGGCGCGGTGGTGTCGATCCCCTCGACGACCAATTCCCCGAGCGCGCGGCGCATCCGCGCCAGCGCGAGGTCGCGGGTTTCGTCCCAGACGATGAGCTTGCCGATCAGCGAATCGTAGAACGGCGATATGGTGCAGCCGCTGTAGAGCAGCGTATCGAAGCGCACGCCGGGGCCGCCGGGCGGGGAAAAGTTCGTGACCTTGCCGGGCGACGGGCGAAAATTCAGCGCCGGATTCTCGGCGTTGATGCGCGCCTCGATGGCCGCCCCGCGCAGGCGGATGTCGGATTGTTTGTAGGCCAGCGGCGCCCCTTGCGCGATGCGCAGCATCTCGCGCACGAGATCGACGCCGCAAACCATCTCGGTGACGGGATGCTCGACCTGGATGCGGGTGTTCATCTCGATGAAATAGAACTTGTCCGTCGCGTCGTCGAATAAATATTCGAGCGTGCCCGCGCCGCGATATCCGACCGACCTGGCCAATTCAACGGCGGAAGCGCACAGCGTCGCGCGCGCCTCGGGCGAGAGCGCCGGCGAGGGCGCTTCCTCCCACACCTTCTGCCGGCGCCGTTGCAACGAACATTCCCGCTCGAAACAATGGATCGCGTCGCGGCCATCGCCGAGGATCTGCACTTCGATGTGGCGGGCGCGGGCGATGAAGCGTTCGAGGTAAAGTCCGCCATCGCCGAAGGCGGCCTTCGCCTCCGCGCTCGCCTGATCGTAAGCCGTCTCCAGCGCCTCGGCGTTTTCGACCACGCGAATGCCGCGCCCGCCGCCGCCCGCCGCCGCCTTGATCATAACGGGATAGCCGATCTCGTGCGCGACGATGCGGGCGCGCGCGAGCGTCTCGACCCGTCCTTCCGAGCCGGGCACGACCGGCACGCCCGCCCTTTGCGCCGCCGCCCGCGCCGCCGCCTTGTCGCCCATCGTGCGAATGGTCTCAGGCCGAGGTCCGACGAAAACCAGTCCGGCGCCCTCGACGGCTTCGGCGAAGGCTGCGTTCTCCGATAGGAAACCATAGCCCGGATGGATCGCCTGCGCGCCGGTCTCGACGGCGGCCCGGAGGATCGCCCCAATATCGAGATAGGACTTCGCGGCCTGCGGCGGGCCGATGCCGATCGAAACATCCGCCATTTTGACGGCCAGCGAATCCGCATCCGCCGTACTGTGAACCTGGATCGTGGTCAGCCCGAGCTCGCGCGCCGCGCGCTGGATGCGCACGGCGATCTCGCCGCGGTTGGCGATCATCAGGCGCGAAAACGCCATTCACGCCACCTCGGCCAGAGGCTCGCCCGCCATCACCGGCGCCTCGTTGTCGGCGAGGAAGCGCACGAACTTGCCGGCGACGTCGGCCTGCACTTCGATGAACGATTTCATCACCTCGATCAGGCCGATCACGTCGCCGATCGCGACTGCGTCGTCGTGCGACTTGAACGGCGGCTTGTCGGGCGCGGGCTTTTGATAAAACGTGCCGGGCAGGGGGGACAGAATTTCCGTCAAGCGTCTCTCCTCAATGGCTCGCGCGGGGAACGGCGGCGCGCACCGCCGCCGCGATGGCGACGGCGTTGGGCGTGTCGGAATGCACGCAGATCGTTTCGGCCCCGACCTTCACGTCAACGCCGCCGAGACTGCGGACCTTGCCCTCGGCGATCGCGCGCCGGCACTTGGCGGCGGCTTCCGCCGGATCCTTGGCGTCGTGCACGCGCGTGATGATGAGGCCGCCGTCGTCGCTATAGTCGAGATCGGCGTAGAATTCGGCGATGAACGCCAGTCCCCTGGCGCGGTAGATCGCCTCGTGCAAGGTTCCCGCCATGCCCAGCAGCGGCGTCCTGAACACGAGCGCCGCGTCGGCGACGGCGTTGGCCACCGCTTCGTCGCGCGCGGCCATGCCATAGAGCGAGCCATGCGGTTTGATGTGGTTCAGCGCCATGCCCTCGGCGGCGAGAAAGCCGGTCAGCGCGCCGATCTGATAGATCAGGCAATTGGCGAGCTCCTCGCGCGGCATTTTCATCTCGCGCCGTCCAAAACCTTGCAGATCGGGCAGCGAGGGATGCGCGCCGACCTTTACGCCGTGTTGCTTGGCGAGCTTCACCGTCGCGCGCATATGGTTGTAGTCGGAGGCGTGAAAGCCGCAGGCGACATTGGCGATGTCGAGAAACGGCATCAGAGCCGTATCATCGCCCATTTTATAAAGCCCGAACGACTCGCCCATGTCGCAGTTGATCGTCGTCATCCGCGCGCTCCCGCGTTTTCCGCGACGACATGCTGACGCGGAACGCGCCGCATTGTAAAATCAGAAAATTCGTAAGCCAATATCGAGAAAACCGATGAGCCTGTCGCTGCGCCAGTTCCGCTATTTCCTGGCGACCGCCGAGAAGGGGCAGGTCAGCCTGGCGGCGGCGAGCCTCAATGTCTCGCAATCCACCGTCACCGGCGCGCTGAAGCAACTCGAATTCGATCTCGGCGTCGCGCTGTTTCGCCGGCTGCCCTCGGGCGTCGAACTCACCGTCGAGGGCCTGCGCTTTCTCACCCACGCCCACAACGTCATGGCGGCGGTCAGCGCGGCGCAGCGCGCGCCGCTGACGGAAAACCGCCCGCTCGCCGGGGTCGTGCGCGTCGGCGTGACCTATACGGTGGCCGGCTATTTTCTGCCGCCGCTCTATGGCCGCTTTGCGCGCGCCTATCCCGACATTCGGGTTGAACTCAAGGAACTGCCGCGCGCGGCGATCGAGGCGGGCTTGCGCGAGGGCGCGCTCGACGTCGCCGTGATGCTGGTTTCGAATTTGGCCGACCGGCGCCGTCTTCGCTCGGAAATTCTGTTGAGCTCCAAGCGTCGGCTCTGGCTGCCGGTCGAACATCCGCTGCTCGCCGCTGACCGTATCGCGCTCGCCGATGTCGCAGCGCTTCCCTACATCATGCTTTCCGTTGATGAAGCGGATCAGACCGCGTCGCGCTACTGGGGCGCCAGTCGACTCAGGCCCAACGTGCTGTTTGTAACATCCTCGGTGGAGGCGGTGCGGAGCATGGTGGCCGACGGTCTCGGCGTCACCATCCTATCCGACATGGTCTATCGACCGTGGTCGCTCGACGGACAGAGGATCGAGCAGCGCAATCTCGCCTCAAAAATTCCGACCATGGACGTGGGGCTTGCCTGGCGTCGCGACGCTCAACTTGGCCCGCCGACCCGCGCCTTCATGGATTTCCTCGGCCTTGCCGCGACCGGGCCCACGCACTCGACCGGCCTGCGCCTGCCCCGCGCGCAGCAATTCGAAGGCGCTATGGAGCGGCGAGGCGATTGATAACGCTTCGGCGTCGCGCCAGACGCCCTCAGCGATCGACGGGCGGGTCGGTGAAAAAAGCGTCGACCTCGCCCGTCAGCTTAACAGTAAGAGGATTGCCCTTGCGGTCGCGCGTCTTGCCGATCGGCGCGCGTATCCAGCTCTCGCTGCGGCAATATTCCTCGACGTCGAACCTTTCCTTGCCCTTGAAACGGATGCCGACGCCGCGCGTCAGCGCCGCCTCGTCGAAGAAGGGGCTTTTCGGATCGATGCAGAGCCGATCGGGAGGCAGGTCCGACAAATTAGCTCGCGAGCGCCTTGACGCGCTTGGTCAGGCGCGAAATCTTGCGCGAAGCGGCGTTCTTGTGGACGATGCCCTTCTGCGCCGCGCGGGCGAGCAACGGCTCGGCGGATTTCATCGCCTCCGTAGCGGCCGTTTGGTCCTTGGCGTCGAGCGCGGCCTCGACCTTGCGGACATAGGTGCGCATTTCGCTGCGGCGCATTTTGTTGACGGCCGTGCGGCGCGCAATCTTACGGACAGCTTTTTGCGCCGACTTGGTATTCGCCATAATTCTCGATCCTCGTTCGCGCGGCGCGGCCGCGCCAAAACACAACTGGCCGGGACGCGCCCAGCCTTTTCAGGCGCGGCTCTAGGCCAGATCGCCGATTTCGTCAATCCTTCAAAACCTGCCGTCACAGCCAGGGATGCACGGCTTTCGCCTTCTCTTCGTAGCTTTGGATCGCCGGCGCCTCGACCAGCGTCAGGCCGATATCGTCGAGCCCCTCCAGCAGACATTTCTTGCGGAACGGGTCGAGTTCGAACTTCAGCACGCCGCCGTCGGGGCCGCGAATCTCCTGGCGCGGCAGATCGATGGTCAGGGTCGCATTGGCGCCGCGCCCGGCGTCGTCCATCAGCTTGACGAGATCGTCCGGGCTGACCCGGATCGGCAGCACGCCGTTCTTGAAGCAGTTGTTGTAGAAAATATCGGCGAAATCGGTCGAGATCACGCAGCGGATGCCGAAGTCGAGCAAAGCCCAGGGGGCGTGCTCGCGCGACGAGCCGCAACCGAAATTGTCGCCGGCGACGAGGATCTGCGCTTTTTTGTAAGCCGGCTTGTTGAGCACGAAATCCGGGTTGGGCGAGCCGTCGTCGCGATAGCGCATTTCCGAGAACAGACCGGCGCCGAGGCCGGTGCGCTTGATGGTTTTTAAGTATTGCTTGGGGATGATCATATCGGTGTCGATATTGTCGATCGCCAGGGGCGCCGCGACGCCGGTGAGGGTTTCGAATTTTTGCATGCGCGTTCACCGCCAAACTGGTAGGGCTCCGCTTTAGCAAAGGCGCGCGGGGCCGGCAAACGGTCGTGCGGGGAGTTTTTCGCCCATGAGTCCGCCGGGCCGCTTGACCATCGACCTCGACGCCCTGCGCGACAATTGGCGTCGGCTGGCGCGCGAGACGGCGCCCGCCGCCTGCGCCGCCGTCATCAAGGCCAATGGCTATGGGCTCGGCCTCGAACTTGTCGCTGCCGCTTTGTTCAATGCGGGCTGCCGCATCTTCTTCGTCGCCCATGTCGCAGAGGGCGCGCGCGCGCGAGGGGCGCTCGGTCGAGAAGCGCGCATTTTCGTGCTCAATGGGTTTGAGGCCGGCGCGGAGGTCGGGGATTACGCCGCCGCCGCGCTCGCGCCGGTGATTGGCGGGGCCGCCGAACTTTTCCGCTGGGATCGCGCGCTGCCGTTCGCGCTGCATGTCGATACCGGCATGAACCGGCTCGGCTTTGCGCTGAGCGAACT
>JANLPL010000166.1:0-25032 GCA_031367195.1 Bradyrhizobium sp. | reverse complement strand
CGACGTAATCCTTGTTGTCGGCCTGGGTGGAATTGTTCTCGTGCGTGAATTTGCTGCCGTGGATCATCGACGGCGCCGCGCCGATTGCGATGCGGTGGTCGTCGAGCGCCTGCACCGCTTCGATGCGCACTTTCGCCCATTTCTCGCCGTCCGACTTCTTCTCGTAACCGCCGGGATAGTCGTAAGTTTCCAGCGTCGCGTGTTCATATTCCCCGTGTTTGTCGGCCTTGGCGAGCAGGTCCAGGCTCGGCTTTTCGTAGAAATAGTCGTTGAGCGCGTCCTTGCCCGTCTGCAACGCGCGCGCGCTCGACCAGGAATCGAACTGCTGCCGGTCGCGCCGGGTCTCCACGCTGACCGGCAACAAAGGCACCGCCTGAAGGCCGGAAATCTTCTCATGCGCGCTCGGCGCGTCGCATAGGACCAGCGTGTGTTTGGACTCCGTGTGCTCGAAGTAATAGTAGATGCCGTATTTCTCCATCAACCGGCAGACGAAATTGAGATCGGTCTCGCGATACTGCACGGTGTATTCAAGCTCGGGATATTCCCCGTTGAGACTCTCGCGGAAGTCGGAGAAGCCGCGGTCGGAAAACACCTTCTTGATGATCTGGTTGGGTTTCATGTGCGCGAAGATGCGGCAATCCGAGGTGCGCGAGAGCAGATGCAGCCAGGGCCGCAGCACCAATTGATAGCCAAACAGGCCATATTGCCCGCCGGTGTAATTGGCCTCGGTCAGGACGCCGTTGAAGTGACGCTCCAACCCATCGACCGCCTTGATCCGCACATTGCAATTGCGCCCGATCATGGAGTTGAGGTCAAAGTTCTCCTTGAGCGAAAGCGTGCCGACGCGATATTCGAACAAAGCGCCCAGACCTTCCGTGCCCTCGAAGCGATTGAGCACGAACGTGTCGCCGCCGGCGGGGGTGGTGAGCTTGCCGATGCGGTCTTCCTGGGAGAGATCAGACATATGGGCCTCGGATGTTGCGGCTTGACCGATGCTAGCAGAAGAACGAAGGCGTCAGAACACTTTGGCGAAGGCGGGAAACGCCTTCAGCACGTCGAGCTTGAGGCCGAATTGCAGGGCCTGCGGTTGATGCGGGTCGGTGGGTTTGGCGAGCAGGAAGGGATCGGCCTTACCGAAATCGTCGATGTGGAGCGACAGACCGGGAACCCAGGGCACCGGCACGTCGGCGCCCTTCAAGGCGCCGAACGCGAAATGTCGCGCATCGCTTGCGCCCAACACGGTCCCGACCACGCCCGCCGCCAGCGGCGCGACGATCGTGATTGCCGTGATGCGGTCGCGCCAGGGCGCCTTGTTCCATTCCGTCTTCATCAGCCGCACCTGGCGCAGGCCCTCGTCGCTCAGCCTGTTGAGGTTCTGCTGCACGATCGGCAGGCCCATCATCGCCTTCAGGATGTCGCCGACGGCGCCGGCCTTGGGCGCGGCGGATTCGCCGCGCATCGCGGCGGGATCGGGTAGTT
Source organism: Bradyrhizobium sp. (assembly GCA_031367195.1). GTDB lineage: Bacteria > Pseudomonadota > Alphaproteobacteria > Rhizobiales > Beijerinckiaceae > Roseiarcus. The sequence continues at coordinate 23,553 of JANLPL010000166.1, read as the reverse complement.
TGTAGAACGGCGAGGGCGGCGGCGGCCCGATGATTGGCGGCGTCAACAACGGCGCCGGCGTCGCGGGGGCGCCGAACAACGGCGCGGTCCTGCCCAACCGTCGGTAGAACGCGTCGTCCTCCCAGGCCCGCATCTGGGCGAAGCTCGGCAGCAGCGCCGGGGGCGCGGGCGGGGCCTCCAGGAAAGCCTTGTCGATAACCTCGAAGCTCGGGCGCCGCATCGAGAACAAGAGCGACCCGTCGAGAATGTAGCGCTCGAACGCCAGTACGGCGGCGAAGGGATCGTCGAGCTTCAGGAACGCGGGCTGGTCGCGCGGCAGCGGAAGCGAGGCCAACGCCGGGCGCCATTCGAGCCGCGGCGTGTCCCAATGCAATTGCAGTTTGAACCGGGGCGAGGGCAAGCGGAAGCCGTCGTCCCCTGTGGGAAGCTTGATGTCGCCGGTCGGCGTGTCGCCGGCGCCGCTGTCATTCGGACCGCTCATTGGATTTTACGCGCGCTCCCCGTGCTGGCGAACTATGCTATCCCGAACTTACGGTCCGCCGCGCGGCTTTTTTCGCTTGGCCGGGCCGTGGAGGGAGACATGAGCGAGACCTTGACTATCGAGCCGATATCGCCGGAGGCCCCGTGCGGGCCCGATCTCGACCTGACCGGCGATCCCGATTTCATGAATTTTCTCGCGGCTATCGAGGGGCAATTGCCGGCCTCGTTCTTCAGCTTCGACCGCAAGAGCATCGACTTTCCCGCCGCTTTTGAAACCGCGGCGCAATTGCGCAAACGCACCCACGATCTGCGCCTCGTGCTGCTGGTCGCCAAACTCGCGGTCCTCAACCGCGACTTCGCCGCTTTCGCCCGCGCGGTTGGGGAGGTCGCGGCGCTGTTGAGCCAATATTGGGACGAGGCGCATCCCAGCGGCGAGGACGGCGATTTCTCTTCGCGTCTGGCCCAACTCGGCACGCTCGACGACGGCCCCGTCGTCGTCCTGCCGCTGCAATATGCGACCCTGCTGCAATCCGAACGCGAAGGCCCGCTCGCCTATCGCGCCATAATGGTGAACGCCGGCGACGCCAAATTGCGCGAGGGCGAGAAGCTCGCCTCGGCCGGCGCCGTCGAGCGGATTTTGACCAGCGCGGATATGCCGGTCTTGACCAACCTGCACGCGACCCTGACCAAGCTGCGCGACGATCTCGGCGCCATCTCCGACGTCACCGCCGAGCGCGCGGGCGCGAGCGGCGCCGTGAAATTCAACGCGCTGGCGCCGTTGGTCGAAAAGATGCTCGAATTCGCGCAAGCCACTCTGGTGCGCCGCGATCCCACGCTGGCGCCGGCGACCGTCGCACAGGACGGGCCCCAGGCCGAAACGCAAGCCGGCCCGGGGACTTTCGCCGCCCTTGCCGATGTCGATGCGGCGCTGGCCTCGGCGCTCGGCTATTTCCAGACCCATGAGCCGTCGAGCCCGGCGCTGTTGTTGATCGTGCAGGCCCGCGCCACGCTGGGCAAGAATCTCTACGAGGTGATCCGCCTGCTGGCCCCGCGCCACGCCGAGAATGCGCGGGTGTTCGTGGGTCCGAACGGCGCCTTCTCGATTCCCGTCAGCAACCTTCAGGACGCGCCCGCGCTCGACTTTTCCCCCAGCGACGCCCCGCCCGCGGAGAGCCGCGCCCGCGCGTTTGCGCTTGTCGAGCAAGTCGCCACGCATCTGCGCGGGGTCGAACCGTCGAGCCCCGCGCCCTATCTGCTCGACCGCGCCCGCTCGCTGGCGACACGCGACTTCCTCAACCTGCTGGGCGAGGTGTTCGCGCCCGACGAACTCGAATCGATGAAGAACGGCGGCTGAGCTATTTTCGCGCATCGGTCAGGAACGTCGTCCAGTCCTTCGCGCCGCCGGTGTCGATCTCGGCGAAGTTGACCGCCTGCAGGCCGCGCCGCCAGCAATCGGAAATGCCGGGAACGCGGAATTTGCCGCGGTCGACGCACATCGACACTTTGCCGGAGAGCACGTCCACCGCGTCGATGTCGATGGCGTAGAGATAGATGAAACGGCCCGGCAAGGCCCCGCGCAGCGGCGTTGAGCAGGAGCCCGGCGACATCGTCCACCAGCCCTGCGTGGCGAAACGCTCGCCGGCGCTGTACCCGATGGCGTAGTTCACCAGCATATGGGTGTTGTTGCAGACGCGCATGTCCGCGCGCGCTACGCCAAACACCGGCGCCAACGCCGCCAGCGCCAGGAGCCATCGCCGCGCCTTCGTCATGCCATGCAAGCCTCCAGCGCAGGGATAGCGGAGCGTTTGCCCATCGTCCAGCGCCGGAGGTTCGGCGGCGCCCGGCCTCACCACGTCGTCGGAGCAAAACTTGTGTTGACGATTGTGGCGGGCAGGCTGCGCGGCGGGGTCGCCGTGACGCCGGTGGCGGTCCATCGCGCGGAAGGCACGCTCGTGTGCAAAGCGATGCGCTCCTTCCACGAGACCGCGTTGACGAGATACAGGCGATCGCCGCCGCCCATGATGTCCCACCCCTCCATATCGGCGCCGTAGCAGCGCGCGTCGTTGCCGGTCGCTGACCCGATCGCGCAGGTCGCATCGCCGTCGAGGCCGCGAATGTGGGCCTGGCCGAGCGCGTGGCCGACCTCGTGGCCGATTGTGTTGTGGTTGACTTTGTTGGCTTCGTCGATGACGCGCGAACGATACAGGTCGGAATCGTCATAGTCGCTGTCGTCGGAGCGGAAGCTGCCGTCGTTGAACGTCGAGGTGTTCTTCCGGCTTGGCGTCGTGGCGCTCGGCGTCACGCCGGGGGCCAGATCGGCCGTTCGCGTCGTCTTGTCGAGGTTGAACACGTTGATTGTCCGGTGCGGCGCGCCGCTGCGCAGCGGGCCGGCGCCGGGCGAATTGTCCAACAGCCCGCTCGGGCCGATCACGGCCACCCGTAGCAGGCAGAGCACGTTGGGGCGCACCTTCAGCGGCATCGCCGCCCGCCAGTTGGCGTCGTAATCGAGGTCGCTATAATCGCCCGGCGTGACCAGCAGGAATTGAAAGTTCCAGGTGTCCTCCGCGCGCTTGACGAATCCGCGCATGAATTTCGCGGTGAGTTCCGGCGTCCAGTCGAGCAGCGGGAACAAATAACCATCGAGGTCGCGCGCGAACCATTTGCCCGCGCTCTGCACCGTGCGGCCCGCCGCCGGATTTTTCGAATCGCAGAAATTGAGCTTGACCCGCAATTGCAGCGTCAACCAGGCGTTTTGCCGCGGATTGTCGCCGTTCGGCGTTTCAAGGATCGAGTCGAACGATTTCCACGGGAATGAAGCTTCCGGCCCCTTCACGATCGACTTGAACACATCGCCCTCCGTCCGCCAGAGCCGTCACGTCAGGGTTTACGGTCTGGCCTCCTGAGCGTGCCTACGACACATCGCAAACATACGCGCCCTCCGCCGCCGAAACTTTCGCCAGCCCGATCGGCTCGCGCGCCACCGTGCGCTTGAGGATAGCGCGCGACAGCGCGGGCAGGATCGTGTTGGTGATGATATTGTCAATCACGCGGCCGCCCGAATCCGGGTCGTTGCACTGCGAGACGATCAGATCGACGGCGCTGTCCTCCACCTCGAACCGCGCTTTGTGATGATCGGCGATGCGCTGACCGACGCGCTTCATTTGCAGCCGCACGATGCCCGCCAGCATCGCCGACGACAGCGGATAATAGGGGATCGTCACCACGCGGCCGAGCAGCGCCGGCGGGAACACCTCCAGCAGCGCCGGCTTCAGTGCGACGGTAAGCGTCAGCGCGTCCGGCGGCGAGGGCCGTTTGGCCGCGTCCATGATCATCTCCGTGCCGACATTGGAGGTCAGCAGGATCAGCGTATTGCGGAAATCGATGCGCCGGCCCGACCCGTCCTCCATCACGCCCTTGTCGAACACCTGAAAGAAGATCTCGTGGACGTCAGGGTGCGCCTTCTCGATCTCGTCGAGCAGCACGACGCTGTAGGGACGCCGGCGCACCGCCTCGGTCAGCCTTCCGCCCTCGCCATAGCCGACATAACCGGGGGGCGCGCCTTTCAGCGTCGCCACCGTATGCGCCTCCTGGAATTCCGACATGTTGATCGTGATGATGTTCTGCTCGCCGCCGTAAAGCGCCTCCGCCAGCGCCAGCGCCGTCTCGGTCTTGCCCACGCCCGAGGGGCCGCACAGCAGGAACACGCCGATCGGTTTGCTTGGATTGTCGAGCCGCGCGCGGTTGGTCTCGATCCGGCGCGCGATCATCTCCAACCCGTGGCTCTGGCCGACGATGCGCCGGTTGAGGATTTCGGCGAGGTTGAGCACCGTCTCGATCTCGTCGGCCATCATCCGGCCGACGGGAATCCCGGTCCAATCCGACACCACCGCCGCCACCGCCTGCTCATCCACATGCGGGAAGATCATGCGGTCCTCCGGCTTGAGCGCGCTCAAACCCGCCACTTTCTCGCGCAAGGCGGTGCGGTCCTCGTCGCCCTCGCCCTTGGCTTCTGCAATCTTGTCGCGCAGGTCGAGGATCTCCTTGACAAGGTCTTTCTCGCGGCTCCAGTCGGCGGCGAGCGTCTCGGCGCGCTGTTTGGCCGAGGCGAGCTTTTCCTCAATCTCGGCGATCTTCGGTCCGTGCGCGTCGCTGAGATCGCTCTCCTTCAACAGCGCCTGTCGCTCGCTTTCCAACGCGGCGATGGCGACTTCGCTATCCTCGATCGCCGCGGGTTTGGCGGTCTGCGAGATCGCCACGCGCGCGCAAGCCGTGTCGAGCAGGCTCACCGCCTTGTCGGGCAATTGGCGGGCGGGAATGTAGCGTTGCGAGAAATTCACCGCCGCGACGATCGCTTCATCCGCGACCCGCACCTTGTGATGCTTCTCCATCGGTCCCACCAACCCGCGCAGCATGATGACGGCGGTCGCCACATCCGGCTCGCCAATGCTGATCGCCTGGAACCGCCGCGCCAGCGCCGGGTCCTTCTCGAAATATTGCCGGTACTCCGACCACGTCGTCGCGGCAATCGTCCGCAACACCCCGCGCGCCAGCGCCGGCTTCAACAGATTGGCCGCGTCGCCCGTGCCAGCCTGCCCGCCGGCGCCAATCAGTGTATGCGCCTCGTCGATGAACAGGATCACCGGCGTCGGCGAGGATTGCGCCTCATCAATCACCGAGCGCAGCCGCTGCTCGAACTCGCCCTTCATCGAGGCGCCGGCCTGCATCAACCCGACATCGAGCACGCAGACGCGCACGTCGCGCAAAGGCGGCGGCACGTCGCCGGAAGCGATGCGTTGCGCGAAACCCTCGACCACGGCGGTCTTGCCGACGCCCGCCTCGCCGGTCAGAATTGGATTGTTCTGGCGCCGCCGCATCAGCACGTCGATGATCTGCCGGATTTCGTCGTCGCGCCCCAGTATGGGGTCCATCCCGCCGGCCTTGGCCTTGGCGGTGAGGTCTTGGGAGAAACGGTCAAGCGCTGTTGTCCCCCTTGGACCCAGCGCCGTCTGGCCCGCCGGCGTTTCCGCCGCCGCGACCCCCGAGCCGTCCATCGGCCGCAGATTGCCTTCCTCCGAATCCTTCCAGATCGAGATATGCGAGACAGCCAGCTCATCGACCGGGATTTTGACAAATTCCTGCGAGCAGTTGATCAGCGCGCGCCTGAGCTCCAGCGACTTCAGCATGGCGACCAGCAAGTGCCCGGTGCGGATCTGCGTCTCGCCGAACAGCAGCGTCGCATAGTGCCAGCCACGGTCGAGCGCGTCGGCGACCTGGGTCGAAATGCCCGGCATTTCGGTTTCGTTTTTGCGTAGCGAGCCGACCATCTTGGTGAGATCGGCGATCATGCGCGCGCGGTCGAGCTTGAAGTGATCGGCCGTGACGGCGATGTCGGCGCGGTCTTTCTGCAACAGATGCAGCAACCAATGGCCGAGTTCGATGTTGCGATTGCCCTGGCTTTTGGCCTGCCGCAGCGCCTGGATGAAGGCCTCGTAGCCGATCCGGTTGAGTTTGCCGGCGACCGATTCAACGCTGATGTCCGCGCCCATGGGAGAAGCTCCTGCGTTACAATTTCGCCGCCGCGCGGCGGCTGATCAAATGAAAGCGCGCATCCGCCCGCCAGTGCATCTCGGCGTTCGACCAATTAGGCGCCATCCAGCCGGTCCAACCAAGCCGCGCCCCCAAACCAACCCGCGCGGCGCGCACTTCGCCGGCGGGAATGGCGAGTTCCAGATCCCAGTCATATTCGTCGCCGACATAGGCGAACACCGCGTCGGCAATCTGGTCAGCCATGGCGGCGCCTGGCAGAAACTGCTCGTAATGCGCGAAATCCCTGGCATAGACGCGGATGCGGAATTTGTCGCTGACGCTGAACGCGGTGGCGCCCAACATGCAATCGGTCCCCAGCCCGCTGCGCGCTTCGCCTAAGCGGCTGCGCTCGCTCTCGTCGAGCGTCAACCACACGCCGACGAATTCTTCGATCTCGACGCGCGATCCCACCAGCCCGGAGAGAAAGAACCGCAGGCGCGACACGCTTTTCACGCGTGGGCCAAGCAGTCCGGCATATTCCAGCTTGACGAAATCATGCAACGTGTCGCGGTTCTTGAACCAGGCCGCGCCGAGCCCGATGCCCGACCCGACATAGTCGCGGAAACGATCCTCGCCGGGCCGGTCGTTCTGCGCGATCGGCCGCGCGTCGGCCCAGGCGCGGAAGAACAACGCGAGGAAACGGCTCTGCACGATATCGGCGAAGCGCGCGAAGGCGTCGTCCCGCGCGCGCAGCCACGCATAGGCCTCGTCGGTCGTCGTCAGCGGCAGCGCGCCCTGCGGCCCGAACATGCCGAGAAATCGCGCGACGATTCGCAACCGCCCCTGCTCGTCCCTCGACGCGCCCTCGATGGTGCTGTCAGGAAATTCGAGAAACGGATTCTGCGAAACCGACACGAAATCTTCGCGACGCGACGCGCTGTCGCCGATGCGCGGCTTGCCCGGATGCTCGCGCTCGATCCGCCGCATCGTCCCCAGCCAATCGAACCGCCACGGTTCGGCGGCGAGCCGCTCGACGAAATTCACAGCGAGCCCCTGAGGCCAAGACGCGGCGGCCAGCGCATAATTTCGCCTCGCTCCGTGCTGCGAATCACGGTCTGCGTGAAATGATTGATAGCGACATATTCGGCGAAGAACCGATCCAGCGCCGCGCCCATCAGGAAAGCGCCGGTTCCCTCAAACGCCTTTTCGTCGATGAGAACCGTCAACTCAAGCCCGCGCGCGGCGGCCGCCCCCTGGGCCGTGCGGATGCGCCGCACGATCGGCTGGGACTTGAGACTGCGTAGTCCCTGAATACGACGCTCCGTCGCGCCGTCGGCGAGATCGGCGAACAGGATCAACGTCTCGCGCAACGCGACGGCGCCCTCCTCCGGTCCCCGATCAACCAGGCCCAAATGATTGAGGCTCAACATATTGATGAGCCGCCAGGCGATCTCGCCCGTCGTCGCGCGCTCGGTCTTGCCCGCCATCGCCGTCATCGGCGGCTCGCGCGGACGCGTCGGACCGGAGAGACAGCGCAACTCCAGCGTGATGTCGTCGAGCAGGCGGAAATCGGCGCCGCCCTGCCCGACCGGCAGGTGTTCCGCGAGATGTCGGTTGGTGCATAGGGCGCGCAGGCTGAGTTCGGCGACCCGCTGCGTCTCCTCGGGGTCGGCGCGCTCGCCGAGCGACAGATACATCTCCGTGCCGGTATAATCGGACTTGCGGCCATAGCGCGCCTCATGCGCGGTGCGGCGGCGCGGCAGCCGGCGGGTGGTGTAGCAGAGGCCGCTGCGGCTGTAGCCGGCCTGCGCGGAATAGAGCGGCGCGACGGGCGTCTTCTCGGACTGGCCGGGGATATGGGCGAACACGTTGAGGATGCGGTTGACCTCGTAGTCGACGGGATGGCTGCGGTCGGCGACGACGGGATATTCATGTTTGTTGTCCGCCACGGGAATGCGGTCAAGCGTCTTTTCAAACAAGTTGACCGCAGGCGCCGCATAAAGCGAAAACGCCTCCGGCCGCACCGCCGGCGCGAGACGCGGATTGACCTCGTCGAAAGCGAAAATGATATCGAACGTCTTGGCGTCCAGCCGCGGCAATATCTTGTCCAGGCCGACGAGATCGAAGCCGAGGAATTTTCGCGGGAAGGCGAGATATTCGCGCAAATAGTCGAAGCCGCGGAACAGCCGGAGATCGTTGGTGATCAACGCCTCCATATCGCCGAAGCCGATCTGGGCCAGCATGTCGGGCGAAGCCCGCAACCCCACGGGATCGCCGAAGGCGTCGAGCCGGCGGAAATAGATGGCGCGGCAATGCGCGAACAATTGCTCATAGAGCGCGATCGCCTCCGACTCCGGGCCGATGAGATGGAACCGCAGCGATTTGGCGCGGCAACGGCTGGCGTGGAATTCCAGCCGCTTGACCGCCTCCTCGTCGCTCGGTTCGTCCTCGCGACGCGACGCCGCGCGCACGCTTAACTGCAACCGCAAGCCCGCAGCCGCCTCTACGCCGCTTGCCGGCAGCAGCGCCTGCAAAGTCGCGGGGCTTGTCAGATATTCCGCCTTGACCAGATCGAACGGCCACAGCGATAACGGCGCGGCGAGGCTGAAACGGCAGGCGACGTTTCGCTCCCGCTCGCGATAGCTCGCCTCGAAATAGGCCCCGCGCGGAATCGTGCGTCCCTCGCGAAGAGCGGGATCGCCGAATTTCGGCGCGATCTCGGTCAACAGGAAAGAGGGCGTCGGGGCCAGATATTGCGGCGTCAGTTGATCGATGAGATTGGTTGTGAAATCGGCGAATTCATGTTTGATCTTCAGTTGCACGCGCGCAGCCAGGAAGGCCGCGCCTTCGAGCAGGCCGGAAATCATCGGATCGGCGCGGTCCGCCAGCAACCCGCCGAGCCGTTCGGCCACGCCCGGATATTCCCCGGCGAATTCGGCCGCCTGCTCGCGCAACACCCCAAGTTCGCGGTTGTAGAAATCAAGGAACTCGCGGTTCATCTCGCTACAGCCGATCGACTTTGATCTTGCCGGAATCGAGTTCAACCTCGGCAATGAACTCCACCGGCACATCCAACGGCTCGGCGCGCAGATCGGCCTTGATGAAGAATTTCAGGCGCAGCGCCTCGACATCGACGTAAGGGTCGCGTCCCACCTTCAGCGTATCGACGGCGAGCCTGGGCTCGAAAGTCGTCAGCGCGCGCTCGATATCGCGCGAGATCTCGGTCAGGCGTTGCTCGTCGATGGTGCGGGTGGAAAGGTCGGGAAAGCCGAAATTGAGCACGGAGCGCGCGACATGCGGCGCCGCTTCCAGGCCAATCGCGGCGTCGAGATTGATGGTGTTGAGCAGATCCACGAGGTCGGCGTTGACTTCGCGCCGCAACGCGGCTTCCGAGATCGGCGAGCGACCCGGAGCGCGACGGGGCGCGATCACGCGCTCGCCGCCCGCGTCGCGCAGATCAAGCGCCTTTTTTCCGTCGCGCTTCTCGTGCGCGGCGCGGAATGCGAACATCAGCGGCGGGGCCAGGCGCTGATTTTTCTTTTGAGCCATTGCTTCCGCCAACCCCAAAAAAACACGGCGCGGCGAGGCCGCCGCGCCGGAGTCGCCGCGCAAAACGTCAGGACGCCTTGTTGGCCTTGACGTCGTAGGTCTTGGTGTTCTTCGCGCCCGGCGAGCCGTCCGCGTTCTGCGGCGTATAAGCCATTTCGACCTTGGAGAAGTTGAGCGACATGCTCTCCTGGGCGATGCCGCCGCCCTCGTGGCCGCTGGTGGTCATTGAAGAAATATACACTTCGGTCAGATTGTAAACCAGATATTCCTGCGGCTTCTCGCCAGCCCTGCGCACCGTCAGCGTCGCTTTGGGAAAATGTTTGCCGGTCGCGCAGGCGAGGAACAGATTGGGGGAAGACGCGTCCGTGGTCTTGGTGCAGTGCAGGTCTTGAATGTTGGAGCGGCCGCCGCCCGAACCGAGGTTGGAACCGCCGGTGCCGGCGTTGGTGACGCCGAAGCTGAACGACGAGACGTGGATTTCGTCCTTGTGCTTGTCGTCCTGCGACTCGCCTTTGACGCCTTCAATCTTGAGGAAATAGTCTTCTTGAGCCATTTGGTGTCTCCAAGGGAAATTGAGTTGTCAGGGTTTCCGGGGATCGCCCTGGCCGGGCGACTTCGCCCGTCGTGTTTTATTTACGGTCCGCGAAATCGCGCGAACCGCTGCTTTTCGGCCGCAGCCGCTAATTTTTCTCGAGCCGGATGTTGGACACCAGGCTCATGCCGATATCCATGCCCTCGAGCTGGAAATGCGGCCGCAGATGCACGCTGGCGGCGTAATAGCCAGGGTTCTCCTCGTTCTCCATCACTGTCACCTTGGCCCCAGCCAGCGGCAACCGCGCCTTGGTCTCTTCGCTGGAGTTCTTGGGATCGCCGTCGACATAGAGCGTGATCCACTCGTTGAGCCATTTCTCCAGCTGTTCGCGCTCCTTGGTGGAGCCGATCTTGTCGCGCACCATCACCTTCAGATAATGGGCGAAACGCGACACCGCGAACATGTAGGGAATGCGCGCCGACAGATTGTCGGAAGCGGTCGCTTCCTTATCTGTGTAGGTGCGTGGCTTATAGACGGATTGCGCGCCGATGAAGGCGGCTTTGTCTGTGTTCTTGCGGTGGATGATCGAGATCACGCCCGCCTTCGAAAGTTCCGCCTCGCGCCGGTCGGTGATGGCGATCTCGGTCGGACATTTCAGATCGACGCCGCCATCGTCGGTGGGGAACGTGAAGGTCGGCAGGTTGATGACCTCGCCGCCCGACTGCACGCCGCGGATGCGCACGGTCCAACCATATTCCTTGAAGGCGCGGTTGATGTTGGCGGCCATCGCATAGGCCGCGTTCATCCAGCCGTATTTGGAGCCGTCATGCCCGTCGGTGTCTTCCTCGAACGCGAATTCGTGCACCGGCTCCGATTTCGCGCCATAGGGCAGACGCGCCAAAACGCGCGGCATACAGAGCGCGAGATAGCGCGAGTCCACCGCGTCGCGCAGGCCCTTCCACGCCGCGTAATCGGGCGTGTCCATCAGCTTGCCGATGTCGCGCGGGTTCATCAACTCGCGCCAGCTGTCCATGCCGAGCAGATTGGGGTCGGCGCCGGTGACCAGCGGGGCGAGCGCCGCGGAGGCGATCTTGGAGAGATCGCGCATCACCGAGACGTCCACCGCCGAATGGCTGAAGTGATAGTCGGCGACAAGTGCTCCGTAGGGTTGGCCGCCGAGCGTGCCGAATTCCTGTTCGTAGATCGACTTGAACACCGGGCTCTGGTCCCAGCGCGCGCCGGGAAACAGCTTGAAATGCCGATATAGCTCGGTCTTGCCGATGTTCATCACCTTGATCTTCAAGGTCGCGTCGGTCTCGGAATTGAACACGAGATAGTGCAGCCCGCGCCAGGCGCTTTCCAGTTGCTGGTACTCCTTGGCGTGGATGACCTCGTTCATTTGCGCCGACATTTTTTCGTCGATGCGCGCGATCATCTCCTCGATCGTTCCGATCACGTCGTCCTTGACGAGGCTGGAATCTTCGAGCGCCTGCGTGACCAGCGTCTGCACGGCGTTTTCAACTTCCGCGGCCGCCTGCGCGCTGCGCGGTTTGAACGATTGTTTGAGGATCGAGGTCAGATCGTCGGTTTCCGCACTCGTCTGCGGCGCAGCTGTTGCGGGAGTTTCCTGTTTCGCGTTGGCCATGTAGGGAAATCCTTATTCCGGCTGGTCTTCGGCGGCGGGCCGCTCGTCGAGTTTCTGCTTCAAGGCGGCCATCAACTGCGGATCGGCCAGGAGCTTCTTCAGCGTGTCCTCGGCCGCGACCTTGCCGTCCATGTAGCGCAGCAGATTGCTGAGCTGTTCGCGCGCGGAGAGCAACTTGGCGAGCGCGGGCACCTGACGGGCGACGGCGGCCGGCTCGAAGTCCTCCATCTTCTTGAATTTCAGATTAACCGAAAGCTGCGTCCCGGGTTCGGAGCTCAGCTTGTTGGGCGTCTTGAACGCGAGCGCCGGCTCTATCGCCTCCATGCGCGAGTCGAAATTGTCCATGTCGGTGTCAAGAAACTTGCGGTTTTCGATCTCCGGCTTTTCGACCGCGGAGGCGTTGCCGGAAAGGTCGGCCATCACCCCCATCACAAACGGCAGTTCGACCAGTTCCTCGGAATCGTAGGGATCCTCGTAAGTAATATGCACCCGCGGCTTGCGATTGCGTGAGATGAACTTTTGTCCGGAATTGCTGTTCTTCGCCATATTCTCCTCCTGCGCGCCGCTCGAGGCTCTTAGCTTCAGCTGAGGAAGCATAATGCAGCCATCGGCCGGCGCAATCACATTCGTGACCGGCATCGGCCGGATTCGCCCCTCCGGCGACATTTGACGCTTACGGTATGCTCTAGGGGTTGCGCGGCGACCCATTCAGCCGCACTTTCGCTTGGGGCCGCGGCGCTCGGCCGCGGCAGAGGTCGAGGAAAAGATGAGTCAGGGACCGAAGTCCGGACGCAACATCGTCGCCTATTTCGCCGGCCATCTCGCCAATCTCGTCAATGGCGGCGACACGCTCGACCCGGCGCAGGATTTCGCCGAGATCAAGGCGTTTTCACTTTACGAGAAGGTGCGGCGGACGCTGGCGACCAGCCCACGCTATGTCGAGGGCCTGGTCGGCTTCTGGTCCTATCCCCCGCCCAACGAGGTTGAAGACGCCGCCGATTTCTATTTCGATTGCGTGTTGCAACGCCCGATCGCCGCGCGCCGCTCCGAGCCGACCACGGCGGATGTGCTCGCGACTCTGATGGCCTCGCACGGACTTCGCACGAGCGAGGTGGCGGCTGGCGGGCGTTCGACCTGGAGCGCGCTGACCGGATCTGGCGGCCGCATCCGCCGTTTCAAGCCGCAGGAGAAACTGTACGAACTGTCGAACCGCATCCTCAAATGCCTCGACGCCACCAACCGTCCCTACGCCGAGGTGCTGCGGCTTGGCCTGTGCCCGAAGGAATGGCTGACCGGCGACGACGCCGTCGGCGTCAACACGCTGAAATCCGCCAACACCTTCCTGAAGGCGCTGAAAGAGGAGATGCGCGGGCAATTCGGCCGCCGCCCGACCCGCGAGGAACTCGACGCCGCCTTCGCCCGCGGATCGGTGCCGGGCTTCAAGAGCGGGACCGAATTCGCCGCCGGCCTGTTCGGCGCGGCCGTGATCGCCCGCATCGCCGGCATCGATCAGACCTATCTCGTCGCCTATGGCGAGGGCGAGACCAACCCGCTCGATACGATGGAGAGCGACGACGACGCGGCCCTGATGAACGAGGCCGAGGCCGCGCCCTATCTCGCCCGGGCCATCGCGGCCGGCGTGTTGAGCGCGGCCGAAGGCGACCTGTTGCGGGCGATCATGGCGGGCAAAGAATTGTGGCCGGCGATGTCGGACAATCTGGCGCTGCGACGGCGGCTTAAAAACGACTTCGGCGGCGATCTTTCCGCCTTTGTCGAGGATCTTTCCGCCCGCACCGCTCGTTTCGTGATCGAGGCGACGGCCAGACCGTAAAGTCGAACCGAGACGATATCTCGCGCAAAAGCGCAACCCAATTCGCAGGAGCATGGCGTGCAGACCAAATTCGAACCCAGAGAGGCCGCAAGGTTCCTGCGCACGTTGCGCGTCACGAGCGGCCTCGCCGCCGCGTTGGCGGACGTTCGGCGCGGCAGCGGCCGCGTCGGCCAGAGCGCGACCTTCCTGGCGCTCGCCGCCAAGACCGGCGTCTGGCGCTTTCCCGAAGAGGGCGTGCTCAGCGGCGACGGCCTGCTGATCGCCAAGCGCCATCGCGACGCCGACGGCGCCGGCGCGCTGATCCTGCAAGCCCAGGGCGCGGTTGGCGTCTCGACCTACGCGAGCCGGCCGGCGCGCGCCCGCATCGGTCTGGCCTGGACCGGGGAAGGCGTGTTCGACCGCTTCGGCGCGCTTCACCTGAACCTCGACGCCGACGAGGTGGATGATTCCGATCTCGCCCGCATCGAGGTCGAGATGCTCGACGACGCGCCATGACATCAAGGGTGTTCGTGCCCCTGGTCGACGCCAAAGGCGAGGCCGCGCATCTGTTCGAGGCGATCGCCGGCGAGGTTCCGCCGGAGGCGCATCCCGCGCGGCTCGTGCCCCAGATCGCCGAATTGTTCGATTTCGGCCTCTACGGCGTCGGCCAGACCGCGCGCGAGGCGGTTCAGTCCTTCATCGAGGCGCGGCGGAGCCGGCTTTGGCTCAGCCCGCGCAACTCCAGCCTCAAGCCGTGGCATCTGCGAATCTCCGATCTGCAACTGGGTCGCCTGAGCGAGGGCAACGCTCGTTCGGCCGGCCTCGGGCTGACGGTGGCGGCCTTGTTGCAGGCATTCGGCCGCGACCCCGGCGCCGTCTTCGCCACCGGCGAGATTCTGCCTGCGAGCGCGCCGGGCGCGGGCGCGGCCGGAATCGGCGCCGTGTCGGGAATGCGGGGCAAATTGGCGTTGATCGGCGATTATCTGTCGCAACACGGGCCGGCGCTGGAGGGTCAACGCGTCGTCGTCGCCCTGCCCGCGCTCGCCGACGACGGCCAGCCGCTGGAGCAGGCCGAACGCGGCCTGCTCGACCGCCTGCGCGCGGAGGCGAAGGGGGCGCGCATAAAACTCGACATCGTATTCGCCGACACGCTCGACGCGCTGGAGCCCGCGCTCGGCCCCTTCACGATTCCCGAATTCGTCACGCGCGCGCGCGCTTTCGTCGCCGCCTGCGTGCTGACGGTAGCCGCCGTGGGGCTGGGGGTCTGGAGCCTGCTCGCCCACGCGCCGATCCGCCTCGCCTTCGAGCCGCCCGGCCCCCCGTCCGCCGGCGCGTCCGGCCCCGACGAGGCCGCTCCGCAGCGCGCACGCTACGACGCCAAATCCGACAAGCTCGAATTGCTCGGCCCCTGTTTCGACGCGCAACGCCAACCGCTGGTGGTCGGCGGCGAGACGCTGGTGCTTAAGGTGCGGGCGCAGGACGCGATTCCCTTCGCCAGCCGAGTGCGGCCGATGCGCCTGTTCATCGCCTCGGTGTCGCGCAGCGCCGATCCCGTCATTCTCGACGCCGCTCATTTTCGCACGCTCGGGACCGAATCGCTTGCAGGCGATCTCGTCGCCGCGATCCCGATCGAGGCGACCGAAGACGAAGTGCGCCTGTTCGTGCTGGCGACGCGTGATCCCAAACTCGCTATAAGCGAGGTCGAGACCGCGTTGCGCGCCACGCTGAAGGGCCTCACCGGCGCCGCCACGCTCGCCGCCACGACGACTTTCCTCGCCGACCGCGTCGGCGCCGAAATCGTCTATCAGTTCAGAGTCACCAATGACCCCAAAGCTTGCGCCTGACCCTCGCCCCCGGCGACTTCTCGCCGCCCTCGCTGGCCTCTTCGCGCTGACGGGCGCGGCGCGGGCCGCCCCTGCCCGGCTCGACACCGAGGCCGACGTCGCCGCCTTCGCGCAGCGCGTGCTCGCCTACCAAAACGCCAGCCTCGTGCGCTGGACCGTGGTCGCGGCGAACCGCACCGAGGCGGAGGCGAAAATCGCGGCGATTCTGGCCAAACTGCCCGCCGATCGCGGCTTTCCCGCGCGGCTGGTCGCGCAAGGCTCGGGCGAGCCGGGCGCGCGCGCGTTCATCTCGCCGCAGATCGGCGCGGCGGGCGCCGGCGGCGCCTGCTCGTGGCAGGTGTGGGTGTCCGATCCCGCTTTGCCCGCCGCCGAGGGGCAGACCGCGATGGTGCCGCTCGCTTCGCACGACCAGCTCCCTGTCAGCCCGAAAGCGACGTTCCGGGTCGGCCATTTCGGCCTCGTGCAATCGAAACTCTATGCCTTCGACGAGACCCGTCCCGGCGCCATCCGCGATCTCGCCACCGTCTCCGACGCCGACATTCCCGTGCCCAGGAGCGCGGGCGAGGACTACATTGTGCTGGCTTCGGCGCGCAAATCCGCGCCATTCCTCGAAGGCGTGAAAACCGCGCTCGCCGCCGCCCAGGGCGAGCGGCGCGAACTCGGCCTCGATTTTGCGCTACGCACCCGCCTGCTCGGCGCCGGGCGCGGCATCGGCGCCAATATCGAGGCGGTGCCTTCCTCGATGATCGCGCGCAAATCGACCACCGAAGTCGCCGCCAAGGCGCCCGAGCCCGAGGAGGCGCTGATGGAGACCTGCCTCTACGCGCTGACGCCCTATCCGTGAGTCGCCTCACTCCACCAGTTTGAACAGGCCAAGCGCGGCGGAGACCCCCGCTTCGCGCGCCTGTGCGCCGATCTTGCCCAGCACCTCCGAGGCGGGGCCGGCGCGAAACGCGTCGAGCCCGGCCAGTGGCTTGTCCGAGGCGATCGCCAGCAGCAATTGCGGTTTGCCGAAAGAATCCGCATCTCCCGACAGGCCCAGATTGAACGAGGCGCCGTCGCCGCCGGGCGAAGGCAGCACCCGCACCTTCACCGCCCGCCCGCCGTCGCCGATCGCCAGCAACAGCAAGGGCCGGCCCGAAAGCGCGGTCACCGCGCCGGAAAGCGGCCGGCCCTTGCCGACTTCGCGATTATCGAGCGTAAGCCGCGGCGCGCGCGGCGCGGCCGACGTCCGTTTGATGAAATCAGCGACGGGGCACTGCGCCGGCGCGACGAGTTCGGCGCGCACCTCCGCCTCGCGATGAAACGCGGCGCCATAGGCGGCCGCGAATCGCGCGAAGGCGACCTTGTCCGACCCGACCGCTTCAAACCGCGCGCCCGTCGCATCATCGGCGGCGAGTCGCGCCGCGAAGCACGGACCGCCGTCATAGTCCTGCACGAAGGCGGCGACGGTTGGGGCTTTTTGCGCGACGGTCGGGGTCGGCGTGGGACTCGGCGTTGACGAAGCGGTCGGCGTTGGCGAGGCCGTTGGCGTCGGCGTCGGCGCGGCGGTCGGCGCGAGCGTCGGCGTGGGCGTGGGCGCGAGCGTCGGGGTCGGCGCGGCGGCGACGTCGAGCTTCACGGCCATGCGGGCCTCGGCGCCGGAAGGCGTCACGGCGACGATGTCGAAGCCGAAACGCCCGGCCTTGGCCGGGCGTCCGCCAAGCTGGCTCAAGCCCCCGCCGAGATCGGCGAAAACGATTCCCTCGGGCAGCCGCTCGGCCCGCAGCGTCAGTTTTTCGGGCGAACGAAACGGCGGCAAACCCGCGCTGTAAGGCGCTCCCACCGTCGCGGGTTCGAGCGAGACCAGCTCTTGCATCGGTTGCGGCGGCGCGCTCGTCACCGCCAGCGACACTTTCATGCGCGCGCTGCGGCCGTTGTGGTTGACCGCGACGACGTCGAAGCCGAACCGACCGACGGCGCGCGCCGCGCCTTCCAGCGCCGACTTGCCGCCGCCGAGGTCGCGCAACGTCAAACCCGTCGGCGGCTCCGGCGTGGCGTGCAGCGACAGCCCCTTGCCGCCGGGATCGGCGAAGGCGGGCAGTTCGACACGCAAATTGGCGCCGAGGTCGAAGGTCCCAAGCGCGACTTCCGCTTGCGCCGGCTTCGGGGGCAGTTGATCGAGCAGCGCCTGCACGGAAGGCGTCTCGGCCTGAACAGTCGTCGGCATCGACGTCGGCGTCGTTGCGCTAGGCGAAGGCGCGGGGCTGGGCGAAGGCGTGGGGATGACCTCGGGGCTCGGCGTCACCGTCACGGCCGCCGTCGGGGCGGTCGGCGGCGGCGGGAGCGGGGGCAAGGTCGGCAGCGCCGGCTGGACCGTCGGCGACGCGGTCGGCGTCGGCGCCATCCACGGCGCGATCAGGCCGCCAATCTGGTCGCGCCCGAAATAGGCGCCCGCCGCCAATGCGACGACGACAGCGGCGATCGCAATCGCACCTGCCCGCCCTTTGCGCGCGGGAGCGGGCGGCGGCGGCGGCGGCGTGGGCGAATGTAACTGGGTGCGCTCGCCGGTCTCGCCCCAGGCGGCGATCTCGGCCATGTTCGCCGGCCGGTCCTCGGGGTCGGGCGCCAGCATCGCCGTCAGCAGCGGCCTCAACGACACCTCGATATCGGAGAGATCGGGGACTTTGCGCCGCTTCTCGATCACCTGCGCCTGCGTGCCGCCCATATCGATCGGCTTGCCGCGCAAAGCCTCGGCGATCACGAGACCGAAACTGTAGATGTCGGATTTCGGCGTCACCTGTCCGCCCGCGAGACCCAGTTGTTCGGGCGAGACATAATTGTATTTGCCGGCGAACCCGTCGCCCAGGATCGTCCCCTCGCCCAGCTTGGAGGCGCGGGCGATGCCGAAATCGACGATCTTGGCGCGGCGCGGGTCGCCGTTCGGCAGAATTATATTGTCGCTGGAGATGTCGCGGTGGACGATGCCGTTGGCGTGCGCCAGCTCCAGCGCTGAGCCGATTCGGCGCAACAGCACCCGCACGTCGGCGGCGGTCATCGGCCCGGAGGCGAGCCGCTTCTGCAACGAGACGCCATCGACATATTCCATCGCGATATAGGCGCGATTCAATTCCCGATCGATCGAAAACACGTAGTAGCGCACGATCGCGTCGTGCGGCAGATTGTGCAGGATCGCCGCCTCGCGCTTGAACAGCGCGATCACGTCGGCCTGACGCGCCATTTCCGGGCGCACCAGCTTGATGGCGACCGGGTCGCCCGAGGCGACGGCGACGCCCTTGTAAACCTCGCCCATGCCGCCTTCGGCGATCAGCCGCTCGATCTCGAACATGTCGTTGAGCCGCACGCCGGGGCGCAGGCTGCCCTGCGGTCCCGGCTGAAACACGGTTTTGTCGTCCACGCCCTGCGCCATCGCGTTCAAAACCCTAATTCTGGCGCCAAGCGTAACGCCGCGCGACTTTGTGCGCCAGCTTGCCGCAAAAGGCGTTCAACTCGCGAGGGCTTTGCGCTACAATCCAGACCGTAAGCCAATGGCAGAGCCGGCGACTTGTTGGCAACGCGCCGCGCCGGCGTTTCGGGAGTAGCCCCATGCGCGCTATCATTTTCGCCGTCACCGGCGCCGCCATGCTGATGGCGTCGCCCGCCTTCGCCGATCCGGCCTATACCGCCGGAAAGGTCGTCGATTACTTCCGTCAGGCCAAAGCCGCCAAGCTCGGCCAAACGCGCAAGATCTGCTTCGAGGGCGATCCCGATTGCGCCGCCGCCGCGACGGCGCCCAAGCCGTTCGACCTGATGGTGAACTTCGAGTTCGACTCCGACCGCCTCACGCCGGCGGCCAAGGAGAATCTCGGGCAGTTCGCGCAGGCGCTGCACGATCCGCAGCTTAAAGGTCAGAAATTCGCGATCGACGGTTTCACCGACGCCACCGGCACGGAGAGGTATAATCTGCATCTCTCCGAGCGCAGGGCTGAATCGGTCGCCAACTTTCTGGCGGCCCGCGGCGTGGGGCGCGACGAACTCATCGCCAAGGGTTTCGGCCCCACCAAACCCCGCGCGCCGGACCCGTTCGATCCGGTCAACCGCCGCGTCGAAACTCATTTGGTGGAGTGAACGAGCGCGGCGCCGCGCGGATCGCCCAGCAGGCGCCAACGCCTGAGCGCGGCCGCCAGTCCCGGCCCGCTCTTGCTGTCGAGCGGGCCGTCGTAATAGCCGGCCCCCTTCAGCCGCTTCTGCAAGGCGGTGACGGTGCCCGGTGTCCAGGCCTGCGTCGGCCCGGTCAATTCGCCGATCGCCAGCCCGGAATCGGCCACGACCGCGCGCAGCAAGGCGTCCGCCGCCGCCTCGGCGTCCTTGGCCCCATGTCGTCCCTCGTCGAGCAGCACCGCCGCCGCGCGAAAACCGTTGGGCTCGCCCAGCGAGGCGGCGCGGCGATAGAGCGCCAGCGCATCGGTCGCGGCGCCCCCTAGGCCGTCGTCGGCGAATTTGCCGAGATTGAATGTCGCGATCGCCGAGCCGCCGTCGGCCGCGCTCTTCAACAAGGCGTAGGCGCGCGCGACGTCCTTGCGCATGATCTTGCCTTCGGTCAGCGCCACGGCGAGGTTGATCGCCCCGTCCGCCGCGCCGCGCTCGGCCGCCTTGGCGTAATTCGCATAGGCCGCGGCGACGTCCTTGGGCACATGGTCACCGGTCTCCTGCAACCGGCCCAGACTGACCAGCGCGCGCGCGTCGCCCGCCGCCGCCGCCGCGCCATAAAGCTTGACCGCCTCCTCGAAGCGGCCCGCGGCGTAGGTCGCGCGGCCGAGCAAGGCGACATAATGGGCCGAATTGGGCGCGGCCGCGCGCGCCTTCTCGCAGGCCGCGACCGCCGCTGGCGCGTTGACCTTCAGCGTCGCCAGATCGACTCCCGGCGCGCTGGCGGTAGCGTCGTTGGGATGGGTGGCGTAGCGCTCGCACAACATGCCCGCGTCTTTCTGCGAGTCGCCCGCCTCCGCTAGCCGCTCGGCCAGTTCGTCCGCGTCCCTGGCGTGGACGCCCTCGGGAAAGCGCGTGCGATAAAGCTCCACCAGCGCCTTCTCGCGCGAACTGAGCGCCAGCCGCCAGATCTCCTCTTCCGCCGAGCGGTCCTTGGGCTTGGGCGGCTGCGCGGCCGCCGCGTTGGCCAGCAGCGCACGCACGTCCTTGGCGTGCGGGCCGGTGGGATAGCGTTGCAGATAGATCTGCAACAGATCGCCGTCGCGCGCGGGCGCGGCGAGCCGCCACAGCGAAGCCTCGGGGCTCGCGTCGCCCGCGCCTTCGCCGGCGAGGTAAACCTGTTTGGTCAGCGAGGAATTCTCCCACGGCACCTGCTCGCCGCCCGTGGCCGCGATCACGTCGCGCCGCACCGCGATCAGCGTGTTGGAGAGATCGACCCCCGAGGTCGTGAGATGAGCGAGCAAGCCTTGCGCGAACGGGCTGTTGCGCCCGGCCCCGTCGAACGCGACCGCGTCGGGCTGGGTGGCGAAGGCGATCATGAAATCCGCCGCCTTGCCGACGCGCGCCAGCCCCGGCGCGACGGGCGCGGCATCCTCGCGCTTGAGCGGATTCTCGCGGCAGGCGTCGAGGAACACCAATCGGCGGCCGTGGCTCTTCGCCATCGCCTCGATCACCGAATCGAGCGCCACCGTCTGCTTGGCGATGTCGGCGGGGCTGCGCAACGCGGCGTCCACCGGCACGAGGTAATTGTGGCTCGAAAGCTGAAGTCCGTGCCCGCCGTAATAGAACAGCGCAAGGTCGGCGTCCTGCGCGCGGACGCCGAAATCCTCGATCGCACGACCCATCTGCGCCTGATCGACATCGAGCGACAAGGCTACCTCGAAGCCGAGCGTGCGCAGGGCCTGCGCGATGTCGCGCGCATCGTTGGGCGGGTTGGCGAGTTGTGGCGCCGATTGATAGGCGCCCTCCCCGATCACCAGCGCGACGCGCCGCTCTGCCGCGACCGCCGGGGCGCAAAGCCAAGCAAAAGCCAGCGCCAGACATAGGCCCACGCGGCGCGGCGCTCTAGAATCGGGCGCCATCGCGGCTCCTCCTTGGCTTGAGCCAGAGAAGCCGGGGTTTAGCGCGAAAATCGCGCGAGATCGACAGGCTCACAACGTATCGGCGCGCTCCAGAGCCGAAGCGGCGGTGTTGAGCGTGCCGGCGACGAGATCGCCGCCGCGCGTGGCGATGGCCTTCGCGTCGGAATCGGCGGCGCGCAACAGCGAGATCGTCTTGTGCACGACCGCGACCGCCGCGCGCAGCACCCGCACCGCCGCCTTCACGGTCGGGGCGACGCGGGCGCGCTGGGCGGCTTCGTGAATGATCTTCGGCAGGCTCCGCATCACTTTCGGCAGCCGCGGCGTCACTTTCTCCAGCGCGTCGGCGTAATGGTCGAGCGCCTCGGCGATGCAGGCCTGGGTGGCGCAACCGCATTGCTCGATATATTTCTGGGTCTTTTCGCTGATCGCCGCGACGCCGTCGAGCGGACTTGCATAGGCGTTGGGGTCGGGCAGTTCCAACGCGATGGAACAGGAACTGGCGGTGGCCGGCGCGCTATCGCGCAGCGGCGCGCCGGCGCCGTTGGTGCTCGAGGGTCCGCCGTAGCCGCCCGTCTGCCCGTTTCCGGTTGTGGACTGCGCCAGAATCAGCGATCCGACGCCCGCGCCGCCGGAGGCGCCCGCCGCGCCCGCCGCGCCGTTGCCTCTGGCGAAGGCGTCCGCCACCGTCAGGCCGATATGTCCGGCGACGGCGAGGACGACCAGGCTGCGTGTGATCGCGTTCATGCTGCGCTCCGAAAGTTCTAGATGCGGCGTGAGCGGCCGCTGCCAGCTTGTTACGGGCTGTTCGAGGCGCCCGCCGCTGTCAGTCGCCGCTTCCCCGCCTGGGGTTCAATCCGTTCTGTCGATTTTCGCAGATGTTTGATTGTCCGTCACGCTCTTTACCGGCGCCTATTCCTAGCTCACTATGGCGCTTTGCGCCACGCATCGAGGGGACGCGCGTTTGGGTCGGGCGAGTTCGGAGCTTCGCGCGCTTGCCAACGGCGATCGGCGGTCTGCGGCGATGCGGCGACGATGAACCATCGCCTGGGCGCCGTTCTGGCTGTCGTCGGCGCAATCCTGGCGCTGGTCGGCGCCGCGTTTGGTTGGTGGCGCTGGCGCCATGTCGCGCTTGCGCCTCCCCCCGAGCTGGTCCAGTTCCCGGTGTCGCCAGCGCCCACGGCGACGACGACGCCTGCGGCGCCGCACATTTCGACCCTCATCGACGCGCCGGGCGATCCCGCGCTGGTGCGGCGCGCGGCGCTTAAGGCGCCGCGGCAGATGTCGCTCGCCGCGCCCGCCAAAGTCGCGCCCGGCGCGGCGAAAGAGGAAGCTGAGGCCTATTACGTCGAGGAGCCGCTGACCCCGGCGAGCGGCGGCTATCTCGGCAAATTCTCCGCCAATGGTCTGGCCACCGACGCGCTCAACGCGCAACTCGCGCTGGACGGGTCGGTGGACGCGGGCGACGACGACGACGGCGGCGACCTGACGCCCGACAATGTCGAGGCCGCGCCGCAGACCGGCGGCGCCAGCCAGCCGCTCGACGCGATCGCCGGCGGCGACAACGGCCGGCCGCAACTCAAACAGGCCATGCTGAGGCCGAAGATCGCGCAAAAGATCGCCGATCTCCTGATCGAAAGCGGCTACGAGCCGATCAGCGCGCAGGCCGTCGAGGCGGCCGCCAAGCGGCTCTACAACATCCAGACGCTGCGTGTCGGCGCCGTCGCGCTGGCGGTCGGCGCCGTCGATCCCGCCGGTGTCTATCGCGTCGCGCAATTGGCGATCTACCAGGACGGCGAATATGTCGGCACCGTCGCGCTCGCGGAGAACGGGCTCTATGGCGAGGGCGCCGAGCCGCGCTTGCCGCCGGGCTTCCTTGACGATTCCGACCGCCCGCCGGTCGGCGCGCATTTCACTCTGGCCGACGGCGTTTACAGCGCCGGCCTGCGCAGCGCCGTGCCCGAGCCTGTGATTCGCGAGGCCGTGCATCTGCTCGCCCGGCTCGTCGATCTCGACGCTTCGCTGAGCGCCGGCGTGACCATCAGACTGATCTACGCGCGCAGTCCCCGCGTGAAGTCGCAACCCGCCAGCCGCGTGATCTACGCCGGCCTGACCGGCGC
>JANLPL010000083.1:0-7460 GCA_031367195.1 Bradyrhizobium sp. | reverse complement strand
CGCCTGAATCCGATTTGACTAACATAAAGGTGTAAAAGCGCGTGCGTGCGGTTTTGTTCCTTTTATTCGCCTGTCTGCTGGCGTTTGCTTTTTCGTGCGCGGCGCACGCCGATGCGCTCGACGACGCGCTCAGTAAACTCTATCTCGATAAATTCCCGCAGACCGAGCAAGCCGCCGCCGGCATCGCCGCCTCCGCGACGCCGCACGCCGCCGCGACGTTGGAGGCGCTGCGCGACGGCCGCCTGTTCGTCAACGCCGACGACAAGCGCGTTTTCTATAAGACCGCCGCGGGTGACGCCTTCGACGCCAGGACAGGCGCGAAGATCGACAATCTTGACGGCTTCAAGAAGGTGCGCGTCAACAATGGCGTCCGCCGCGCGCTGGATGCGGCGATGGGCGCGCTCGGCGCCGGCGCGGCCGACCCGCTTCTCCGAATTCGCGCCGCGCACGAGCTGTTCAACAATCCCAATCCGACCGCGCTGCCTATCATCGACGCGCAACTCGCCAGAGAAACCGACGCTGAAGCCAAAGCGGCGCTGGAGGAGGCCCGCGCGGCGATCGTCGCAGCGACCCCGGAGGCCAGCAACGCCGATGCGCTGCGCGCGATCGCGGCGCTCGCCGCGCGCGGCGACAAGGCGGCTGAGAACCATATCACGACGCTGGCGGCCAAGCGCGACGATCCCGCGATCCGCAAGGCCGCCGCCGCGGCGATCGCGCGCATCGACCGTTCGTTGTTCCTCTGGGGCCTGGCGCAAAACGGCTGGTACGGGCTCTCGACGGCATCCGTGTTGCTGTTGGCCGCCATCGGGCTCGCCATCACCTTCGGCGTGATGGGCGTCATCAACATGGCGCATGGCGAGATGGTGATGCTCGGCGCCTATTCCACTTATGTGATGCAGATGCTGCTCCCAGCCGCGATGGCGAATTGGTCCGTGCCGCTGGCGCTGCCGCTGGCCTTCGTCGTCTCCGCAATCGCCGGCGTGATAATCGAGCGCTTTGTGGTGCGTTACCTTTACACCCGGCCGCTCGACACGCTGCTGGCGACCTGGGGCGTCTCGCTGGTCCTGCAACAAGCGGTGCGAACCTTGTTTGGCGCGAGCAACCGGCAGGTCTATTCGCCGCCGTTCCTGTCCGGCGCCTATCATTGGGGCGGTCTTGAGATCACCAACAACCGGCTCTGGATCATTTTGCTGTCGGGCGCCGTGTTCGCCGCGTTGCTGTTCGTTCTGCGCGCGACCTCGTTCGGCCTGCAAATGCGGGCGGTGACGCAGAACCGACGCATGGCCGCGGCGATGGGCATTTCGACCGCGCGCGTGGACATGATGGCGTTCGCGCTGGGGTCTGGGGTCGCCGGTATCGCTGGGGTCGCGCTGTCGCAGATCGACAACGTCTCGCCCAACCTGGGGCAGGGCTATATCGTTGATAGTTTCATGGTCGTGGTGTTCGGCGGCGTTGGCAATTTCTGGGGCGCGGCGCTCGGCGCGGTGACGCTGGGCCTCGCCAACAAAATACTTGAGCCTGTTATCGGCGCGGTGCAGGGGCAGATTGCGTTGCTCGTCTTCATCATATTGTTCATCCAGAAACGGCCGCGTGGCCTATTCGCCCAGAAGGGCCGGGCGGTGGAATCGTGAGTAGCGCCCTCGATCGCGCCGGTTGGATATTTGTCGCGGTCATGGCGCTGGCCGCCGTGCTCGTGCCCTTCGCGGCTTTGGGGACGCCGGACGGCTCGGCGGCGCATGTGCCGAGTTATCTCGTGCAACTCATGGGCAAATATCTGTGCTACGCCATTCTCGCCATCGCGCTTGATCTGGTGTGGGGCTATTGCGGCATACTGTCGCTCGGCCACGGCGCGTTTTTCGCGCTCGGGGGCTACGCGATGGGCATGTATCTGATGCGCCAGATCGGCGCGCGCGGCGTTTACGCCAATCCGCTGTTGCCCGATTTCATGGTGTTCCTGAACTGGAAGGCGTTGCCGATCGCCTGGTGGGGGTTCAATTCCTTCGCCTACGCCATGTTGATGGTGGTGCTGGTGCCCGGTCTTGTCGCATTGGCGTTTGGCTGGTTCGCGTTCCGCTCGCGCGTCACCGGCGTCTATCTCTCGATCATCACGCAGGCGATGACTTTCGCGCTGTTCAAGGAATTCTTCCGCAACGATTTCGGCTTCGGCGGCAACAATGGCCTCACCGATTTCAAGGACATTCTCGGCTTCCCGCTACAATCGGACGCGGTGAAGGCGGGGCTGTTCTGCGTGACGGCTTTGTTCGTGATCCTCAGCTATCTCGTCTCCCGTGCGATCGTGCGCTCCAAATACGGCAAGGCGCTGATCGCGACGCGCGACGCGGAGAGCCGGATGCGATTCCTCGGCTATCGCGTCGAGAACATCAAGCTGTTCGCCTTCGTCGTTTCGGCCGTCATGGCGGGCATCGGCGGCGCGCTCTATGTGCCGCAGGTCGGCATCATCAATCCATCGGAATTCGCGCCGGGCAATTCGATCGAGGCGGCGATCTGGGTCGCAGTCGGCGGGCGGGGCACGCTGGTGGGCGCGGCGATCGGCGCCATCGCGGTCAATTTTGGCAAGACCTATTTCACCGGCGCGCTGCCGGAATATTGGTTGTTCGCGCTCGGGGCCTTGTTCGTCGGCGTCACGCTGTTCTTCCCCGCGGGGCTGATGGGGGCATTGTCGTGGCGCTGGCGGCGGCGCGCGGCGAAAGGGGTGGAGACATGAGCGAGGAAAACGCCAAGCTCACCTCGTCGCTGCTGTATCTCGACGACGTGCAGGTGACCTTCGACGGCTATCGCGCGCTGCGTGGTCTGTCGCTGGTGCTGGCGCCGGGGGAGATGCGGGCGATCATCGGTCCCAACGGCGCCGGCAAGACGACGATGATGGACGTCATCACCGGTAAGACGCGGCCCGATGTCGGCGAGGTCTATTTCGAGGGAAGACACGATCTCACCCAGCTTGACGAGGCCGAGATCGCCACGCTGGGCGTCGGCCGCAAGTTCCAGAAGCCGACCGTGTTCGAGAACCACACCGTCAACGACAACATCCTGTTGGCCGCCAAGGCGCCGCGCAGCGTGCGCGCGACGTTGCGCGCGCGCGCGACGCTGGAGTCGGATCGGGCGATCGAGCGCATTCTGGAGCGCATTCGCCTGACCGATGTGCGAGAGTGGCGGGCGGGCGCGCTGAGCCACGGGCAGAAGCAATGGCTGGAGATCGGCATGTTGCTGGCGCAGGATCCCAAACTGTTGCTCATCGACGAGCCGGTGGCGGGCATGACTGACGCTGAGACCGCCGAAACCGCCGCGATGCTGAAGGAGATCGCCAAAGAGCATTCCGTTGTGGTGGTCGAGCACGACATGGCTTTTGTACGCGAACTCGACGTCAAGGTGACGGTGCTGCACGAAGGCGCGGTGTTGGCGGAGGGTTCGCTGGATCAAGTGAGCGCCGACGAGCGCGTCGTTGAAGTCTATCTTGGACGATAAAGACCGATGCTGAAGGTCGAGAACATCAATTTGTATTATGGCGCGGCGCAGGCGTTGCGGGGCGTCTCGCTGTCGGCGGCGATCGGCCGCGTCACCTGCGTGCTGGGCCGCAACGGCGTCGGCAAATCTTCGCTGATGCGCGCCATCGTCGGCCACCAACCGATCCGCGAGGGAGCGATTCAGTGGCGGGACGAGGAGATTTCCACGCTGCCCGCTTATGTCAGGGCGCGCAAGGGCCTTGGCTACGTGCCGCAAGGGCGCGAGATCTTTCCGTTGCTGACGGTGCGGGAAAATTTGCAGACGGGCCTTGTCACGCAGCCGCGCGACAAGCGGGTGATGGACGATGAAATATTCAACCTGTTTCCGGTGTTGCGCGACATGTTGGGACGTCGCGGCGGCGATCTCTCCGGCGGTCAGCAGCAACAACTCGCCATCGCCCGCGCTCTGTTGACGCGGCCAACGTTGTTGATCCTGGACGAGCCGACCGAGGGGATCCAACCTTCGATTATCCGAGATATTGGCCGAGCCATCCTCTATCTGCGTCAGCGCGGAGATCTCGCGATACTTATCGTCGAGCAATATTTTGAATGGGCGCGAGATCTCGCCGACGATTACATCGTGATGGACCGCGGCGCCGTTGTATTGGCGGGCGAGCGCAAGGACATGGTTGAAGCCGACGTGCGGAAGCGGCTCGCGGTTTAACCGCGTCTGGACAAAGGCGAGACGCGGCGGCTCAGCGCAAGGTTCGGATAAGTCGGCGCCGTCAGAGTCGGAGGTCGATGCCCAATCTCATCCAAACTGTCGCCGATCTGATTGACGGACGTGACCGCGAGGGGCTCGAAGTGACGCTGGCGCACGTTACTTTCGAGATGGCGGGCGCGCGCGCGTTGACCTTCTGGCGAGTATTCCGTCGCGTCGATGGGGTGTGGTTGCGCCGGCGCGTTTCCCTGCCCGAACCGGCTGAACCCCCGGAAATGAGCGAGAACGACTTGCCGCTGGGCGCCGCATCGGAAGTTTTGCGGCTCGCCTATGAGAGCGGGAATTTCGCGCGCTGGCGCGATCTCCCCGGAAATCCCAAGGGCTGCGTGCTGCCCGTGCTGGGCGCCAAGGAAGTGCTCGGCTTGATCGAAATTGCGGTCGACCGCGCGCTTGACCGCGACCGCCAGTCGGCGCTTGCCGGCATGTTGCGGATCTACCGCAGCCATTTGGCCGCGCTCGACTATGGCGATGTCGACGAATTGACCCGGCTGGCCAACCGCCGCACTTTCGACGATCAGTTCGCCCGCTTCGTTCAGGCCGAGGCGCGCCGTCACGGCGTGCGGCGGATTGCCGACGTCTGGGGCTCGCGCTCGCATCTCGGCGTCGCCGACATCGATTTCTTCAAACAAGTCAACGATCGGTTTGGCCATCCGTATGGCGATGAAGTGCTGGTGCTGTTGGCGGGTCTGATGCGCGACGCGTTTCGTGATACCGACAAGTTGTTTCGTTTCGGCGGCGAGGAATTCGTCATTCTGATGGCGAACTGCTCGCTCGACGACGCGCTGGCGGCGTTCGAGCGCTTTCGCGCCTCGGTGGCGGCCTGTAATTTTCCGCAAGTGGGGCAGGTGACCGTCAGCATCGGCGTCACGTCGCTGCGGCTGCACGACAATGGCTCGGCGGCGTTTGGCCGCGCCGATCAGGCGCTCTACGCCGCCAAGCGGCGCGGCCGAAATCGTGTGCTGCCGTACGAAGCGCTGCAGGAGTCAACAGCGCTGGAGTCGCTACGCAGACCTATGGCGGAAGTCGAGTTGTTCTGAAGGTCCGGCTCACCGCTGCGCGAGATAGGCCCGCCATCCGCCGAAGGTCGAGATATCCTGGGCGCCCTCAATCGCGGCCGCTTCGACCAGAAATCCCTTCGCGGCCCCGCCGCCCGCCAGCCTCAGCGTTCCAATGCCTAGGGGCGCCGGAATCCGGGCGACGAAGGCGCCGAAACCGGCGGCGTCGAGCGACCAGATCTCGGCCTTGTTCGCCGCGCCCTGGCCATCGTTGACGCGCAGCAGGCCGGGTTTCGGCGGAACGGTTCCCGGCAACGCGTAGAGCCGATAGTCCCGCGTCGTCTCGACCTCGCGCACGAAGCGTCCGCCAAGCTCGGTGAGTTCGCGGTTGAGCGGCAGGCCGCTCAGATGCGCGCCGACGGCGACAATCTCGATCCGCCCGTTGGCGACGGCCGGGGTCGGCGCGGGGCCGGGCAAGAGACCTGTTGCGCCCATCGGCGCGCCCGAGCGCGCCTGGATTTCGGCGGCCATTGCGGCGATCAACCCGTCCGTTCCGTTAGGCGCAATCAGCGTCACGCTGGAGGGCAAGCCATCGCCGCGCGAGCCCGAGGGCACGGCGATAGCGGCGAGGTCGAGCAGGTTGACAAAATTGGTGTAAGTCCCGAGCCGCGAGTTGAGCCGCACCGGGTCGGCCAGCACCTCGGCGACGGTGTAGAAGCACGGCATCGTCGGCGTGAGCATGATGTCGAAGTCGCGCCAGGCGGCCTCCGTCGAACGTCTCAGCGCGGCCAGCTTATAGAAGGCCTCGAAGGCGGAAGTAGCGTCGAATTTGCGGGCGCCCTCGATGATGGCGCGGGTGATGGGATGCAGCGCGCCCGGGTTCGTCTCGATCAGCGCCTTGGTGGCGGCGTAGCGTTCGGCGACCCACGGTCCCTCGTAGAGCAGGCGCGCCACTTCGGCGAAGGCCGCGAAATCGAATTCCACGATTTTGAACCCGAGAGTCGCGACGGCGGCGACGTCACGGGCGAAGGCGGCCTGCGCCTCGGCGTCGCCGAAAAACGCTGGCGCTTTCGGCACGCCGACGCGGAGTGGATGCGGGTCGATGAATTCGGGCGGCGGATAACGGCGAGCATAGGGGTCGGCCTCGTCGTAGGCGCTGGCGACGCGAAACGCCGCAAAAGCGTCGGCGACGTCGAGCGCGAAGATCGAGATCGTATCCAGCGTGCGGCAGGCCGGCACGATTCCGCTCGCCGACAGAGCGCCCAGGCTCGGCTTCAGCCCGACAATGCCGTTGAGCGCCGCCGGCACGCGACCCGAGCCCGCCGTATCGGTGCCGAGCGCGAACGGCACGAGCCCGGCCCCGACCGCGGCGGCCGAGCCCGAGCTGGAGCCGCCGGGGATGAGATCGGCGCGCAAGGCGTTGCGCGGTATGCCGTAAGGCGAGCGCACGCCGACCAGGCCGGTGGCGAACTGGTCGAGATTGGTCTTGCCGATCGGGATCGCGCCCGCCTCGACCAGCCGCTGGACAACGAAGGCGGATCGCTCGGGCGTATAGGCGAAGGCGGGGCAGGCGGCGGTGGTCGGCAGGCCGGCGACGTCGATATTGTCCTTGACCGCGAAGGGCACGCCGTAGAGCGGTTTGTCGTCCGAACCCCGCGCTCTCTGTCGCTCCGCGTGGCCAAGCGCCTGGCCAAGCGGGCGCAGCGTGATGAACAGCCCGGGATCGTCATGGGCGGCGATGCGGGCGTAGGTCTCCTCGATCGTCTGCGCCGGCGATTTACCTGAGCGATGCGCCGCGACCGTCGCGGCCAGAGTCATGGTCATGCGAATCCCTTTCGAGGCCGCGCCCATTCCAACGCGCCCGCTCAAGCGATGCAAGAGGCGCGCTAGGGCGGCGCGCAATGACGGTGCTTCCATTTGATCGGCGACCGCTCTCGAGCGGTTGCCGATCAAATGGAATTGGCGGCCGGATGTCTCGCCGCTAGCCTCGAGGAGCGTCGACCTCCACGTCGACGACACCGCCCGAAGTCATCGACCTGGAGGTCGATGCTCCGCGATGCCTTCGCTGTTTGATCAGAAATTGCCCTACCCCCCCCACAGAGCCCGCGCCGCCCCGAAGGCGAGCGCGAGGCCGGAGGCGCAGATCAGCGCGAGCACCGCCTGCGAAAAGCCGCGTTCGCTGAAGCGCTTGTAGATGCGCGCGCCATAGACGCTGGCCAGCAG
>JANLPL010000379.1:0-2373 GCA_031367195.1 Bradyrhizobium sp. | reverse complement strand
CCATCAGGCGACTAGCCAGCCCGAGCCGCCCGCGCATTGGACGCCCGAGGATGCGCTGATCACGCGGCCCGAGGCGCAAGTGCTGGTGCGCGTGTTGCCGCCCGGCGGCTACGATCTCATCGCCGCGCTGCAAGCCGGGGCGACGTTAGGCGAGGCCGCCGCGCCGCTGATCGCGGCCGGCGCCGATCCCGGCGCCCATCTCGTCGGTCTGATTGAAGCCGGCGCCGTTTCCGCTCTTCACTGACGCCCGGAGTCCCCGATGCCCGTGATCGCCCTGCCGCTCGCGCAGCCCTTCGCTCGCCTCACCTCCGGCCTGTTCGGCCTATGGCCGCAGTCGCTGACGATGCTCGTCTTGCGGCTGACGCTGGCGCTGCCGTTCTGGAAATCCGGGCTCACCAAATGGGACGGCTGGTTCAATCTTTCCTTCGGCGCCAAGGCTTTGTTCGCCGACGAATACAGACTGCACTGGTTCGGCGCGCAATACCCGTTCCCCTATCCCGAAGGAATGGCGCTCGCCTCCGCCGTCGGCGAGGCAACGCTTCCCGTGCTGCTCGTGCTGGGGCTATTGACCCGCTATGCCGCGGCGGGCCTTCTCGCGATGACGGCGATCATCCAGCTCACCTATCCCGACGGCTGGATGAATTTTCATCTGCCCTGGGCCGCGATGGCGATGGCGATCCTCACCTTCGGCGGCGGCAGGATCGCGCTGGATGGGCTGTTGGGGCTGGATCGAGAAGCGCGTCGCTAGGGGCGCGGGCGCTCGGCGTCCGCATAGGCGACGGGCATTGCCTGCTGATCGTTATGCGATTGTGGCAAGTCATACCAACGGCCAATCGCTTTGACTCGTCATGCCCGGGCTCGTCCCGGGCATCCACGCCGCTCCGCTTCCACGAAGCTCGAAGATTTTCTTCAACCCGTCAGCAACTTATTTGGACCGCGAATAGCTCGACGACGTGGATGGCCGGGACAAGCCCGGCCATGACGACGGTCAGTTTCCGCGGCCGGTTGGTATCACGAGGCGAGCCTTACGACTTCACGCACTCCGGCAGGCGCTTGGGGTTCGTGTATTTCTTCAGCTCCTCCGCAGAGGCGCAGATGCGTAGGCCAAGCTTGCGAAAGCCCTCGCGCTCGATGTCCTGCTCTTCGGTGCGCGCGAACACCTCGCCGTTGTTGTAAACCCACAACTCCATCACCTGCTCGCCGTCTTTCGCAACAAGTTCGTCCTTGGCGCGTTTCGCTTCCTCGGTTCGCCCGAGATATGCATAACTCGCGGCCCGAAAAACTCTTTGGTAGGGACCAATGCTTTTGTCGGGAATCTGATCCACGAGTTCAATAGTTCGCTCAAATTGGCGGGAAAAGAAATACGGGTTAGCGAGGTTATTGAGGTAAGCCCAAGGCATATGCGGATCGCGGCGCAACGCCAAATCCGCCATTTTGGCGCCCTCCTCCGGTCGACCCAGATAGGGCATTTGCAGACTCGCATGTACCAGAACAAGGGTATTCGTCGGGTTGTCGCGCAGCGCGCGTTCGATCTGCGCGGTGAGTTCGGCCCATTTACCCATGCCGCCAAAGTAATAAATCAGTCCGGCCTGCGCGGCATAATTGGTGGGTTCGAGAGCCAGCGCCAGCCGTAGATCGCTCTCGAACTCTTTTGACCTCGCCTCCCACGGGTTGTCATGGCCAAGTATGAGCCAAGCCCGAAGGGCGTAGGCATTGGCGAGGCTCGGATCAAGCGCGATGGCCTTTTCGACATATTCCCAAGCCTTGGCGTTCCCTTCTTTGGAACCTATTACCGTTTGCTCCCGCGCCAGCAAGACGAACTGATAGGCGGAAAGATTTGCCGGTTGCCGCTTCTTCGCCTCCGCCAACATTTGTTTCTTGATCGGACCCGTGTCCGAGCCGGCGTTGCCGACGAGCGTCCGCGCAACTTTGTCGGCGATCTCCGCCTGTACGGCGAACAGGTCCGCGGTCGGCCGGTCCCAGCGTTCGGACCATATTTCCGCGCCTGTCGAGGCGTCGAGCAGTTGCACCGTCACTCGCAGCCGGTTGTCGCGGTGCTGGATCGAGCCCGCCAGCACGTAGTTGACGTTCAAGTCCTTGGCGACCTGGCGCACATCGACCGGTTTGCCCTTGTATTGCAGGATCGAACTGCGGCCGATCACCAGAAATTCCGGGAAGCGTCCGAGATCGGTGATGACGTCCTCGGTCATCCCGTCGGCGAGGCGCGCCGCCTCGGCGTCGCCGCCGATATCATCGAACGGCAGCACCGCGACCGCCGTCGTTTGAGCCAACGTCGGCCGCTCGGCCCCGACGTAGCGCCACGCCGACGCGCCCGCCGCCAGAATCGCCAACATCACAACCGCTGCGAGCGCC
>JANLPL010000338.1:0-1797 GCA_031367195.1 Bradyrhizobium sp. | reverse complement strand
CGTCGTCAACCGCATCACCGAGAACAAGTCGCAGACTTTTGGTTTTAACGCGCAGACCGAACAGTACGTGGACATGATCGAGGCGGGCATCGTTGATCCGGCGAAAGTCGTGCGCACCGCGCTGCAGGACGCAGCCTCGGTCGCCGCCCTCTTGATCACCACGGAAGCGATGAACGCCGAAGCCCCGAAGGACAAGCCCGCCATGCCGATGGGCGGCGGTGGCGGCGGCATGGGCGGCATGGGCGGCATGGATTTCTGATCCACGCCGCTGGCCGTTTGGCTGGAGTTTGAGAGAGGGCTGCCCGTTAGGGCGGCCCTTTTTTTGTTGGACAGCGGTTATGCCAAAGGCGGTGGTCCTTGACCGATTGGGTCTCCCCGCCGTCATTGCGAGCGCAGCGAAGCAACCCAGGGGCCTCACGCGCGGCTCTGGGTCGCTTCGCTTCGCTCGCGATGACGGCGAGACGACAGCAGGAGTCACACGTGGATGCTCTTGGCGCTACGCGGGCCGTTTGGGCCGCCCGCGCGGCTTGGGCTTTTTCTCGTCAGGCTTCACCGCCCCCGGCGCGTTGCGGCGCGGCGCGCTGAGCCTGTCGAACAGCAGGCGCGCCGGGCGGCGGACCTCGGGGTTGACGTCAAGCAGAAACCGCTCGCCGCGCACATAGGCGACGAAGGCGGCATGGACGGGGGCGTAACGGTCCGCGTTGCCGCTCGCGACGAACCAGTCGATGAGCTTCTCGCCATAGCCGCGCGCTTCAGCGAGGCGAAGGAAGCAAGCAATATCGTCAAAGAAAAAGAATGTTGTCTTGCCGTAAGCAGCTGCAAGCGCACTGCCAAGACCGATAGCGGCCGAACCAAAATTATCGCTCGCGAGCGCGAGTCCCGCGTCAAGAATCGTCAAGTCAACAGGCTCAACGCTCTTCAAACGAGCGTGAAATGCGCGGGCTTCGTCTAAGCGCTCCGTAAACAGCAGGAGCCATACGAAACCCATTTTGGCTCCAATGGGAGCTTCCTTGTATTGCAGAAGGCGACGCAAGTCGCGTTCGGCGGATGGTAGATCGCCCCGAATATGAAAGGAGGCGTATGAGTTAAATTCTAGCGCCACCGGATATTTGGCGTCTAATGTCGCCGTTGCCTCAGACAATTCGCGGGCCACACTAACTGCTTCGACGTAATCAGGATGCCAGCGACGCTCGGCTCCTTCACTCTGCGCCTCTGCCTCCATCCGTAGAAGTTCTTCCACGCCATAAAACTTCGTCAGAAACTTCGCCAACCACAGCAACCTCTGCCGCATTTTCCGCGTGCCATGCCGCATCAAATACCAGATATTCAAAAACCTTTCGGCAAGCTGATAGCCCGACCGCGCGCCCGAAGTTTGCACTTCCTCGACAAACCCATCCTTCTTCAGCCGGTTGAGATGCGTCGAGATTGTCGTCACCTCAATGCCCGCCGCCGCGCCGATATCATGCGAGGTGATCGGATCCCAGTTGAGCGCAATCGCGTCGATGACGGAGCGCTGCTGCGGCGTGGCGTATTCCTCGACGCGGGCTTTGTAATAGGGCGAGACCTGATCAAGCAGGACTTCGAGATCGGTAAAAACCTCGCCGCTCTCGCGCCGCTCCAGCAGCTGATAAATAAAGTCCAGCACGCGCGGATTGCCGCCGGTGAGATCATAGAGCGCGCGCAGCCGTTCCGGCTCGCGCGCCAGAATTTGCCGCACCGGCTCGCCCGCCTCACCGCGCTTGTCCGCCCGCTGGCGCATGCATTGCATGAGATCGGCTTCGCTCAGCGGCTCAAGCA
>JANLPL010000325.1:0-12994 GCA_031367195.1 Bradyrhizobium sp. | reverse complement strand
GAACACGCCGCGCGTCACCGTCCACGGCGACGAAAGACCAAGGGCCAATTGAAAAAGGTCAGTGTCTCGCATCCCGCGTCGATAAAGCCAAGCCCGCGAGATCGCCACCGAACCCACCCCCCAAAATTCGCCTTACCCACTTGAAACAGCGAGAAGCCACAAGAAAGAGGCTCCTTGCGACGGCGCCGTCGGACCAACCGCTGTCGTCCGGCGAACGGACGTTAACGCCCGAGACTTCCAACCGCGCTGCGCCACGCATCCAGGGTGTTCAGCGGCGGATGCAGTTCAAGCTCGCCAGGCAAGGCCACGCGATCAACCGCAAGCACGCGCGAAGGCTGATGCGCACGATGGGAATCGTCGCGCTGGTTCCGCGCCCAGGCACGAGCAAGCCCGCGCCGGGGCACAAGATATTCCCATATCTGCTGCGCAACGTGGCGATCACGCAGCCCAACCACGTATGGGCGACCGACATCACGTATATCCCGATGCAGCACGGCTTTCTCTATCTCGTCGCGGTGATCCCCGCGAATGCTTTGCATTCGCTCGGACTGGGCCAGCCGCGCGGTTCTGGCGTGGCGTCTGTCGAACACGATGGAGACGCGCTTCTGCATCGAGGCGCTCGACGAGGCGCTGGCGCGCCACGGCAAGCCGGAGATCTTCAACTCCGATCAGGGCAGCCTCCCCGGGCTTGACCCGGGGTTCACCAGCGAAGCCTTCACCGGCAAGCTCGTCGCGGCGGGCGTGGCGATTTCGATGGACGGGCGCGGCCGCTTCCTCGACAATATTTTCATCGAGCGCTTGTGGCGGTCGATGAAGTATGAAGAAGTGCATCTGAAGGCCTATGCCGACGGCCACGAGGCGCGCACCGGCATCGGCGCGTGGAGCAAGTTTTACAACGAGCCTCGTCCTCGCAAGGCGATGGACAACCAAATGCCGATGGCCGTCTGGCGCGCCGGCATGGACAGAAACGAAGCGGCGGCAAGGGCTGTGGATATGCCGCTTCGCTTGGACAACGCAAACGCGTTGTCCACATACCCAAAGCAGCAGACGCAGCAGGAAGCAGCCTGATTTTTGAAGGACAAGGGCAGGCGCGACTACACCTTAACTCCGGCGCTCCCTGGTCCCGCGAACAGGGTCCACTTCACTTCTCGTCCCAGGATCGCAAGGCTTCGCAAAAAAAACGAGATCGCCCTGCTGGCGCCCGACCAGCCGTTCCAGAGCGGCGATGCGGCTCCAGGCCTTCTTGAGTTCGTCCGCAGGCGGGTCAGGCGGTCGCGCGAACCCGGTTCGGCCCGCGCTTGCGGTTCAGGCCCGCCGCCCCGCAAGCCTTGAAGACGTCGCGCCATTCGTAAAGCGACTTGCGCAGAACCCCGCGTAACCGGGGCAAATTCCCGGGCACGCAGTTGCACAAAAATCGATGTTGCGGCTGCGAGGTTGAGCCTTTTGAATCGCTTAGGCGACCCCCGAATACGCAATCGGCGCAGAGAGAATTGAATTGCCCGGGAATTTGCCCCGGTTACGAACCCCGCCGCTCCTGGCCACCGCGGCCACCCGCTCGCCAGACTCCACCCGGCCATGACGAGTCGATGCGATTGGCCGTTGGCACTACGTTTGCGATACAAAAGTTTGCGTGGCTTCGCGCGCCGCCTCGGGGCCATGGCGCGCCACGATGTCGTGGCCGAGCCGGGCGATCGCCTCGCGCAGGTCCGCGTCGGCTCCGCGCAGACGGGCGAATTCGCGCAGCGCCGCGTCGCGCTCGTTGCGCGCGCCGCGCAGAGCGGCCTCCGCCTCATGCCGGGCGGCGGCGAGCGCCTTCACGCGCAGGCTCAGGTCGTATTCGCGCGAGGCGGCCTCGACGAGGCGGTCGTGGATTTCGTCGATCCTCTCGCGGCGGACAACCGGCGAGAACAGGTCGGGCAGCCGCGCCCTGGGCAGCGCATCCGGCTCCTGGTCCTCCCCCGCGTCCGGCGGAACCGGCCGAGCTTGGTCGAGGGCGAGCGTCAGCGCGGCGATCTGGCTCTCCAGTTTCATCCTATGCGCGCGCTCTTCTCCGGCCAGCGTTACGGCGCCCTCAAGCCGCGCGACGATGTCTCCCAGCCGAATCTGCGCGGCGTCGCGCTGGCCGTGCGCGTCGCGCATCGCCGTCTCCCGCGCGCCGATCTCCACGTCGCGGGCGCGCAAATCGGCGCCGAGCGCGGCAAGCTCCTCGCGCTGGCGGGCGATCTCTTGGCCACGCTCCGCCAGCGTCGCGTCGCGTTGCAGCAACTCGGTCGCTCGCCGCCCCAGCTCAATTTGCGCGACGGCCCGATCGTCCCGCGCCTGCGCGGCGCGGCGCTCGACCTGCGCGAGTTCCACCGCATGGCGTCCGCGCAGGGCGTCGCGCTCGGCGCGCGCTTCGCTCGCCGAAAGCGGCGCGGTCAGCTCGGCGCGCCGCCGCGCGAGCCGGTAGGCGCGGCGTGAAACGGCAGGCAGCGCCAGCAGCGCCAGCAGCGCGCTCGCCAGCGCTCCCAGCAGAATATAGATCGCCGTCTCAACCAAGGCGCGCCCACCTCAAGCTCGGCCCGCCCAGAGGCGACGAGACGGCCCTTGTGTAACCCCGAGCCCCCGCCCGCTCAAAACGGATTCCACGTCGCGTGCGACGTGAATTTCAAATAGCCCACATTGACGCCCAGCCGCGCGCCCACGCCGGCGCGGATCGGCGCCACGATCACATTGTCCGCCGCCAGCGCCGTGAAGCCCAGCCCGCCGATGAAATAGGCCGAGCCGTCCACCCCGCCGAAACGCTGGTGCATCGCGCCGACCGAGGGCAGATTATAGACCAGCATCATCGTCCGGTCGCCGTCGGCGCCGGCGTCGAAGCCGACCGACGGACCCTGCCAGAAAATCTTCCGGTTGCCGGCGTTGCGCGTGTACATCTCGCCCTCGCCATAGCGCAGACCGCCCACAAAGGCCGCCGAGACCTCCTGGCCCAGCACATAGCCGTTGGGCAGGCCCCAGCGCCGCGCCGCCTCCTGCACCAGTTCCGCCAACCCGCGCGACACGGCGCCGAAGAATTTGTGGCCGCGGTCGACGATCTCGTCGGGTGAAAATTCGGCTAGACCATTTTGCCGCGCGCCCGCTGGCCCCACAGCCGTGGAAGCCAGTATGGCCGCGACTAATTCCCTACGGGTCCATCGCATCGCAAACCTCCCGACCGCATGAAGCGCCATAGCGACGCCTATCGGCCCTGTTTGGCGCGAAATTTCGGCGCGATAGACTTACAATGCGTTAATGACGCGCTGGCTTAATGCAGCGTCGCCCCAGCCGACGAAGCCCGCGTTGCGCAAACCCTGCCCGAGCTTGCCGTAGCGCAGGGCTACGCCGTCGAGCGCGACCACGCCCCCGCCCGCCGCCCGCAGCACCGCGTCGCCAGCGCCCGTGTCCCATTCCATCGTCGGCGCGAAACGCGGATAGACATCGGCCCGGCCCTCCGCGATGACGCAGAATTTGAGCGACGAGCCGGCGGAAATGCGCTCCGCGACGTCGAGTCGCGACAAGAACGCTTCCGTTGCGGGATCGGCGTGCGAACGACTCGCCAGCGCCGTCAGCCGCGGCGGCGCCGCGCGAACGCGCAAGGTCTCGCAACGCTCGCTCGCCGGCAAGGCCTCGCCGACGCGCAAGCCGGCCGCAAAGGCGCCGCGGCCGCCGAACCAGATGCGGTCGATCGCCGGCGCATAGACTGCCCCGACCACTGGCTCGCCGTCCTCGACCAGCGCGATATTGATGGTGAACTCGCCGTTGCGGGCGAGAAACTCCCGCGTGCCGTCGAGCGGATCGACCAGAAAGAACCGGCGTGGCGCGACCAGTTCCGCCCCCGCCGCCGCCGCTTCCTCGGCGACCACCGCGATGTCGGGCGCGATCTCTTTCAGACGGGCGACGATGATCGCCTCCGCCCGCTCGTCGGCCGCCGTCACCGGGCTGCCGTCAGCCTTGGCGCGCGACGCGCCGACATGGGCATATTCCTCCATCACCGCCGGCCCGGCCGCGAGCGCGATCTCCGCCAGCGCGCGCGCCATCGCGTCCCAGTCCTGTCCGCCGAAATCGACCAATGTCCTCAAGCCTTCCGTTCGCATGGTTTGTCGTGCTGCTTGTCGTGTTTCCCGGCGGCGACGCGCGCGCGCAAATCCGTTACCATCGTGCGCGCGCCGATTCGCCCCGGGCAATTCAGTTTGTCCGGCGATTGAACACAGGACTATGGACATGACAACGACGGAATCTGCAACGATCGCGCTGGCCCCGTTGGATCTGGCGGCGATGCTGTGCTCGCGCGTCTGCCACGATGTCATCAGCCCGGTCGGCGCCATCGTCAACGGGCTGGAGGTGCTCGAAGACGAATCCGATCCCGCGATGCGCGACGTCGCGCTCGACCTGATCAAGCGCAGCGCCGCCGGGGCCTCGGCGCGGCTGCAATTTTGCCGGCTGGCCTTTGGCGCGGCGGGCTCGGTCGGCGCCTCGATCGACACGGGCGACGCCGAATCGGTCGCGCGCGGGCTGTTTCAGACGGAAAAGACCTCGCTCAACTGGAAGGCGGCGCGCCAGTTTCTCCCGAAGAACAAAGTCAAGCTGCTGTTGAACCTGTGCCAGATCGCGCAGGCCACCATCCCGCGCGGCGGCGTGCTCGAAGTCGAGGTGTTGGGCGAGGGCGAGGGGGCGAGCCTGCGGGTCAGCTCCAGGGGAACCAACGCCCGTCTTCAGGCGGGCTTCGCCGACCTTATGTCCGGCCGCGAGGGCGCCGCCAAAGTCGATGCGCACTGCATCCAGCCCTATTTCGCCGGCCTCGTGGCGCGCGAATGCGCCATGACCGTCACGGTCGAACATGGGCTCGAAGGGTTCCAGTTCGACGCCGTGCCCGCGCCGGTCGAGGAAGCCGCCGCGAAGGCGGATTAACGCGGCATTGACCGCGAAACTACCGAAAGACTTCGCGGATTTGGCTTTCAAAGCTTCTTAACTCGCGAAGGCGCAGGTTCCCTACGGCGTTTACCCATTCGCCATCGGAGCCGCCGTCTTGCCGTTCAATTCCCGCAACTCGAAATTGGCCCGCCTTCCGCGTCAAAGCAGCGGAATCGCGGGTGATCGCGCAATTGCGACGAATTGACTCTTTCCCGGCGATGGAACTGCAAAGAATTCGCGTTACACCTAAGTCATCCCGGAGGTTTAAGATGAAACAAGTGCTGGTCGTGGACGACTCCCCCGTCATCCGCAAAATCACCCGCCGCATTCTCGAGGGGATGCGTCTGTCGACTTCGGAAGCCGCGGACGGCCGGCAAGCCCTGGCCGCCTGTTCGTTCTTGATGCCCGACGCGATCTTCGTCGATGGCGCCATGCCGGGGCTGGACGGCTATGACTTCGTGCGCGAGCTACGCGCCATGCCGGGCGGCGATCGGCCGAAAGTCGTGTTCTGTTCGACCGAGCACGACGTGTCGCTGATCGCCCGCGCCATGCACGCCGGCGCCGACGAATTTCTGATGAAGCCGTTCGACCGCAAATCGGTCGAAACCAAATTCACCAATCTCGGCGTCTGCTGAGCCGCTATCCCTCCGAAGGCGTTCCCCCGCCCGGAGCGGCGGACGGATCGACATCGCCCTGGAGCCCATAGGGCGAGCGCAATCGACGACGGCGGC
Source organism: Bradyrhizobium sp. (assembly GCA_031367195.1). Lineage (GTDB taxonomy): Bacteria > Pseudomonadota > Alphaproteobacteria > Rhizobiales > Beijerinckiaceae > Roseiarcus. The sequence goes on along the minus strand of JANLPL010000325.1, from coordinate 7,334 downwards.
CGCGCGGCGCGGGCGCATCGGCGGCCGGCTCTTCGGCGGCCAGCGCCGGCGCTTCGACCGGCTCAGGCGCAGGCGCAGGCGGCGCGATGGGCGCCTCGAACACCGGCTGCGGCGCGTCAAGGCTTTCGACCGCCGCGGGGATGCGCGGCGCCGCGGTGATGAACGAGGGCAATCCCGGCGGCTGCAAGTCCGGCTGCGGCCCCAGTTCGCGCGGCGGGCCCGGCTCCCGCGGCGGTTGGAACTCGCGCGGCGCATTCGGGTCGCGATAGGGGCGGAACTCGCGCTGCTGACGGTTGTCCTGATGGCCGCGATTGTCGCGCGGGCCAGCGTCGTTGCGCTCGCCATAGGGCGGACGCGGCGGGCGGTTATCCGTGCGATGCTGCTGCGGGCGATCGCCGCGCGGCTGGAAATTGTTGCGCTCATTTTGCGGCCGTTCGCCATCATAGGGCTGACGGTCGGGATAGCCGTAAGGCGCGGCGGCGGGTTGCGGCGGCGGCGGCGGCGGCGAATAGGGCTGTGGCTGCGCCTGCGGCGCGAATGCCGGCGCGCGCTCGGGCGGCGAGGCGAAACGGTCGAGCACGCCGCCGTTGTCGTCGTCCTCGTCGTCGTCGGGTTCGGGCTCGCCGGGCGGACGTCCCTGGGCGGCGAGTTGGGCTGCCTGCGCGGTGGCGATCAGACGGAAATAATGTTCAGCGTGTTGAAGGTAGTTCTCCGCCGCGACGGGGTCGCCGCTGGTGTGCGCGTCGCGGGCAAGCTGGAGATATTTTTCCGCGACATGATGCGCGTTGCCGCGAATCTTGACGTCCGGCCCGTTGGATTCGTAAGAGCGCGTGAGGGGATTGGGCCCGCGTCGATTGTTGCTCGGCCGGCTCCGCATTCTGTTATTTTTCTGCCCAGGTCTCATACGTGGCTTCCTCAAAGTCCTTTCAGGCGCAGTCGGGCGGAGCGGACTATCCTCTTGGGATATGCGCCGCTGGGGGCAATCAAACAGTCCCGACTGTCGAATTCCTTCATGCGAATAGGATGGTCTGCGGGAATTCCCCGCAACGCGCCGGGATCGGGCTTCCTTGACCCTGGATGCAAGCGCCTCGCGATCTCAAGGATCGCAGGTCGCCCTCTTTGAGCCGGTCCTGCACTTTTCACGCGCCTGATTCGACAATCGCGAACCCAGCAGCGTGACGCAAGATTTCGACACAGGCCAGAGAGCCACGGCGGCGCTTCCGGCGCCTATCCCGCGTGTTCGACTTTCCGCTTATACCGTTCCAGGAGATTCGCCAAGCGTCAATTGCGCGCGCACTCCAAATTTTCCACCTCATGGGGCGGGGTAGCGCGCGCAAAGCAGCGCGAACAGCGCCCGCGCGGCCTGAATCTCGCCACCCTGCGGCCCGGTCGGGCGCGGTTTCGGATTCCAGGCGTAAACGTCGAAATGCGCCCAGGCTTTGGCGCCCTCCGCGAATCGGCGCAGGAACAGCGCCGCCGTGATCGAGCCGGCGAACGGGCTGCCCGGCGCATTGTTGAGGTCGGCGGCGGGGCTGTCGAGCATACCCGCATAAGCCGACCACAGCGGCAGCCGCCACACGGGATCGCGGGTCTTTTCGGCGCAGGCCGCGATCTCGGCCGCCAGCGCCTCGTCGTCGGTGTAGAATGGCGGCAGATCGGGTCCGAGCGCCACCCGCGCCGCGCCCGTCAGGGTTGCGAAATCCAGCATCAACTCCGGCGCCTCCTCGGCGGCGAAGCTCAGCGCATCGGCGAGAATCAGCCGCCCCTCAGCATCCGTATTGCCGATCTCGACCGTCAGGCCCTTGCGGCTGCGATAGATGTCGCCCGGCCGCATCGCCGGCCCGGAAATGGCGTTTTCGACGATCGGGATCAGCAGGCGCAGCCGCACATCGAGCCGCGCCTGCATGATGAGGCGAGCCAACGTCATCGCCGTCGCCGCGCCGCCCATGTCCTTCTTCATGATTTCCATGCCGCTGGCCGGCTTGATGTCGAGCCCGCCGGTGTCGAACACGACGCCCTTGCCCACCAGCGTCACCTTCGGCGCGTCCGCGCGTCCCCAGACGAAATCGACCAGCCGCGGCGCTTCCGTCGCCGCCGCGCCGACGGCGGCGATCAGCGGAAACCCCTGCGCCAGATCCTCGCCAATCGTCACCCGTGCCTGCGCGCCGAATTCCGCCGCCAGCGCGCTCACTTCCCGCTCCAGCGCGGAGGGCGTCAGCGCATTGGCGGGCAGATTGATGAGGTCGCGGCCACGAAAAATCGCCGCCGCGACGCTTTCGGCCTCCGCGACGCCGGGGCCTTCGAGGCTCGGCGCGGCGCGCGGCGCGGCCTTGTAGCGGTCGAACCGGTAGCGCCCGAGCAGAAAGGCGAGCGTCGCCAATTCCCAGTTGTCCGGCGGCGCGGCGAAGCGATAGGCGCCGGGCGGCAGGCTCGCAGCAAGTTGCCCGGCCGCCAGCGGATCGCCGCCCTGGCCGAACAGAACTCCCGCCAGCCCGCCGTCGGCGCCAGGCAAAAGCTGGATCTTTCCGGGCTTGGGTTCGAAGCCGCAAGACTCGGCGAAGCCGGCCGCCAGCGCGCCGATCTCCTGGCGGATGCGGTCGAAATTGTCGGGCGAGACGAACCAGATGGGAACGGAGGTCACGGGAGGTCCGGGCAAAAGGCGATTCGGAGTTTGAGCTTACCCGCCGCGCCCGCGCCCGACCAGTGCGCCGCGAGCCCAGCGTTAACTCTCCATTAGCGTTAACAAAATATTGTCGGCGCAGCCTTTCACCTGCGAGCCCCCGATGCCGCGACTCACCTGCCTCTCCCGCTTCGGCGGCGCTCTCGCCATGCTCGCCGTTGTCGCACTCGGCGGTTGTAAAGATTTCGGCGACATGACCGCCTCGATCGCGGGGCAGGAATCGGCGCAGCTTCCCACCGACGACAACAATTTGCGCGCCTACGGCGACCGTTGGGGCAAGCTCTACGCCGCCAAGCCGGGCGAAAAGATCGCCTCGATCAACTACGCCCGCGCGTTGCGCGCGCAGACGCGTTACAAAGAGGCCGCCGCCGTCATGCAGGCCGCGGCGGTGAAGGCGCCGAAAGACTACGAAGTGCTCGGCGAATATGGCAAGGCGCTGGCCGACAACGGCGAACTGCCGCAGGCGCGCGACGTGCTGACCCGCGCCTATCCCTCGGACCGGCCGAGCTGGAGCATCCTGTCCGTGCAGGGCGCCGTCGCCGACCGGCTCGACGATCATGCCGGCGCGCAGCGCTTCTATCTCCAGGCGCTGAAGATCTCGCCCGAAGCGCCGGCCGTGCTCAGCAATCTCGGCCTCTCCTATGCGCTGTCGAAGAACCTCGCCGAAGCCGACGGAACCCTGCGCCACGCCGTCACGCTGCCCAAGGCGGATGCGCGGGTGCGGCAGAATTTCGCGCTCGTGTTGTCGCTGGAGGGCAAGTTCGCCGAGGCCGAGGAGGTCAGCCGGCAGGACATGACGCCCGAACAGGCGACGAGCAACGTCGCCGCGATCCGCAACATGATCGCCCAGAACGATTCGTGGCGCGCGCTGCAAAAGGGCGCGGCCAGGCGACCGGGCAAGCGCAGCTGACGCGTCAGGCCACCCCGACGCCGTAATAGGCGAAGCCGCGCCGCCGCACGTCCTCGCCGCTATAGACGTTGCGCAGATCGACCAGCGTTTTCGCCGCCATCACCTGCGCCAGCCGGGGAAAATCGAGCGCTCGGAACATGTCCCATTCGGTGACGATCACCAGCGCCTCGGCGCCGGCGGCGCATTCGTAAGGGTTCTGACAGAACGTCGCCTCCGGCAGGTTCGCCCGGGCCGGCCCCATCGCTTCGGGGTCAAAGACGCGCAATTGCGCGCCCGCGTCCGTCAGCGCGAGCGCCAGCGCCAGCGAGGGGGCGTCGCGGATGTCGTCGGTGTTGGGCTTGAAGGCGAGGCCGAGCAGGCCGACCGTCTTGCCCCGCACCGAGCCGCCGCAGGCCGCAATCACTTTCTTGGCCATCGCGCGCTTGCGCAGATCGTTGACGGCGACCACCGCCTCGACGATTCGCAACGGCGCGTCGGCGTCCTGGCCGGTCTTGACCAGCGCCAGCGTATCCTTGGGAAAGCACGAGCCGCCGTAACCCGGCCCCGCGTGCAAAAATTTCGAGCCGATCCGGTTGTCCATGCCGATGCCGCGCGCGACGTCCTGCACATCGGCGCCGACCCGCTCGCACAGATCCGCGATCTCGTTGATGAAGGTGATCTTGGTGGCGAGAAAGGCGTTGGCGGCGTATTTGATCAATTCCGAGGTGCGCCGGTCGACGAAGAACAAGGGCGGCTTGTTGAGGTTGATTGGCCGGTAAATCTCGGTCATCAGCGCGCGCGCGCGCGCGTCGGAGCTGCCGATCACGATCCGGTCCGGCCGCTTGAAATCGCCGATCGCCGAGCCCTCGCGCAAAAATTCCGGGTTGGAGACGACCGCGAAATCGGCTTGCGGATTGGTCTCGCGCACGATCCGCTCGACCTCGTCGCCCGCGCCCACCGGCACGGTCGATTTGGTGACGATGACGGTGAAACCCTCCAGCGCGCCTGCGGCCTCGCGCGCGGCGGCATAGACATAGGAGAGATCGGCGTGGCCGTCGCCGCGCCGCGACGGCGTGCCGACCGCGATGAACACCGCTTCCGCGCCGCGCACGGCGGCCGCCACTTCGGTCGTAAAGGTCAGCCGGCCCTGGCGCGTATTGTTGGCGACGAGGTCGTCGAGCCCCGGCTCGAAGATCGGGATCTCGCCGGCCCGCAAGGCCGCGATTTTGTCCGAATCATGGTCGACGCAGGTGACGGTATGGCCGAAATCGGCGAAACAGGCCCCCGAGACGAGGCCGACATAGCCGGCGCCGATGACGGTCAGACGCATTGCGTTCCCCTGTTGCTAGATCGCCGCGCCGTCAGGCCTGTTCGAACCTGATGTCCTGCGCCCCTTCCCACAGGCACTTGCGCCCGAGCGGGTAGAGGTTCTCCAGTCCCGAAGTCAGGGTGAGAAAATGATTGCCGGCGAGCTGGCCAACCTTGGAGGCGAACCGCACCCCGCCATAAGCGAGCAGGATCTCGGTCTCGCTGATCCCGCCGGGATAGAGGATCACCTGGCCGGGCGCGGGATAGCTGGTGTGGTTTTCGTAGCCAACGTTGAAATCGTATTCGCCGAGCGGCATCCACACGCCCTCGCCGCTCCAGCGCACATGCACCACCTTGCTGACGAACGGCAGCCGGGCGAGCATGGCTTCGCAGGTCTTGGGCGCCAGTTCGGTCTCCAGCCGGCCCTCGAAGGTGAAGGGGCCGGCGATCACTTTCAGCTTGCTCATGGCGGCGTCCTCGAATCCGAGGCCGTGCTTTAGCGGCGCCATGCCGACTTGCCAACGGCCTTACCCCGCGCGAGCTTTCACAAATCGCTGGCCTGCGGCTATGATCGACAAACTCCCTTCCGGAACGTCCCATGAGCCCGACGATCTATGACCGCGATCTCGACCGCAATCCCGCCAATCATCAGCCGCTGACGCCGCTGACGCTGCTGGAGCGCGCGGCATCCGTGTTTCCCGACCGTCTGGCGATCGTCCACGGCCCCTTGCGCCGCAACTACCGCGATTTCCACGCCCGCAGCCGAAAACTCGCCTCGGCGCTGGCGCGGCGCGGCATCGGGCACGGCGACACCGTCGCCGTGATCGCCGCCAACACGCCGGCGATGCTGGAATGCCACTACGGCGTGCCGATGTGCGGCGCCGTGCTCAACACGCTCAACACCAGGCTCGACGCCGCCGCGCTCGCCTTCATGCTTCGACATGGCGAGGCCAAAGTTCTGATCGTTGACCGCGAATTCTCCGCCTTGATGGCGCAGGCGCTGAAGGACATGCCGACGCGCCCTTACGTCATCGACTATGACGACCCCGAATATGCCGGCCCCGGCGAGCGCATCGGCCAGATCGAATACGAGGATTTTCTTCTCTCCGGCGACGCGAATTACCAGCGCGCCGCGCCGCGCGACGAGTGGGACGCCATCGCGCTCAACTACACCTCCGGCACGACAGGCGATCCGAAAGGCGTCGTCTATCACCACCGCGGCGCCAATCTGCTGGCGGTCGGCAATGTCGTGACCGCCGACATGGGGCGCCATCCCGTCTATCTCTGGACGCTGCCGATGTTCCATTGCAACGGCTGGTGCTTTCCGTGGTCGATCAGCGTCAAGGCGGGCGTGCATGTGTGCCTGCGGCAGGTGCGCGCCAGCACAATGTACGACCTGATCGCCGAACACGGCGTCACGCATCTGTGCGGCGCGCCGATCGTGATGCAGATATTGCTCAACGCTGATGAGGCGGAGCGCCGCCCGCTGCCCCATCTCGTGCGCTTCTTCACCGCTGCCGCCCCGCCGCCGGCAGCCGTTTTGGCCGCGATGCGCGAGGCCGGCTTCGAAGTGACGCATCTCTACGGCCTGACCGAGACCTACGGCCCCTCCGTGGTCAACGACTGGAAAGACGAATGGAGCGCGCTGCCCGGTGACGAGCAGGCCGCGCTGAAATCGCGCCAGGGCGTGCGCTATCACGCGCTCGAAGGGCTCGACGTGATGGACCCTGAGACGATGCATCCCGTGCCCGCCGACGGCGAGACGATGGGCGAGGTGATGTTTCGCGGCAATGTCGTGATGAAGGGCTATCTCAAGAACAAGCCCTCCACCGAGGCCGCCTTCGCCGGCGGCTGGTTCCATTCCGGCGATCTCGGCGTCAAACACCCCGACGGCTACGTGCAATTGCGCGACCGCTCGAAGGACATCATCATCTCCGGCGGCGAGAACATCTCGTCCATTGAGGTCGAGGACGCCCTGTTCCAACACCCCGCCGTCGCGCTGGCCGCCGTCGTCGCGAGGCCGGACGAGAAATGGGGCGAGACCCCCTGCGCCTTCGTCGAACTGAAGCCGGGGGCTTTGGCGACGGCCGAGGAGTTGATCGCGTGGTGTCAGAGCAGGCTGGCGCGCTACAAATGTCCGAGGACGGTGGTGTTCGCGGAGATTCCGAAGACGAGCACGGGCAAGGTGCAGAAATATGCGCTGCGGGAGCGGGCGAGGGGGTTGTAGGGGCGGGTGGGGGGAGCGCTTCAGTTTGGAGCGGCTTTCAGGCAGATAGAATCGGCATTTCCGTCATTGCGAGCGAAGCGAAGCAATCCATTTCGCCGAGATCGTTGACCAACTAGAAAGGCTCGGCTCGACGGAAGCGTGGATTGCTTCGCTTCGCTCGCCATGACAGTGGTTCAACCTGATCGGCAACGGCTCCAAATACTTGGTCAGCGACCTCGAACGCCAAATCG
>JANLPL010000157.1:0-7011 GCA_031367195.1 Bradyrhizobium sp. | reverse complement strand
CAAGGAAATGGCGCGCCACGCCGAACTCGCCAAGCAACTGAAAATCAAGGTCTATTTCTGCGATCCGCACAGCCCGTGGCAGCGCCCGACCAACGAAAACACAAACGGCCTCGTAAGGCAGTATCTGCCCAAGGGAATCGATCTGAGCCCATACTCACACCGCGATCTCGAAAAAATCGCCGATAGCCTCAACACGAGGCCGCGCGCATGCCTCGGATTTCAAACTCCCAAGGAAGTGTTCTACAATGAAATCCAGAGGCCGGGTGTTGCACTTCAAATTTGAGACCGCCCAGCCAAGGTTGAGATCAACACGAACCGGAATGGAAACCCGGACGGCCGACAAGGCTGCCTCCTTTTGAAAGCCCCAACCATGTCCCAGGATACGCCTCCCGCTTCCGGTCTTCGTGACGCCCCTCTGCGGGTCCTTGTGGTTGGCGCCACAGGCTTTCTTGGCGCAAAAATCTTGCGCCAGTTGCAAGCGATGCCCGCCCTGTCCTTGTGCGCCTTGTCTAGGCGCAGCGCGCCATCCGGGGCTGCCGGATCCGTCGAATGGCGGCGCGGCGATCTGATGGACCCCGCTTCGCTGGATCTGGCGATGAACGGCATCGACGTGGTGGTCAGTTCGGCCAATGGCTACATGAAGGAAACCATCGCGGCTGATTTCGCGGGTAACCGCAACCTGATCGAGGCGGCGGCACGGGCGGGGGTGAAGCGCTTTGTCTTCCTCAGCATCGTCGCCTGTGACAAGGCGCCTGACGTTCCGCATTTCCACGCCAAAAAGGTGGCTGAGGATTTGATCCGCGCGTCTGGCTTGCCATATGTCTTCGTCCGCGCCCCGGCGTTTCTGGATCAGGCCGACGACTATCTGGCCAAGGGGCTGCAGAAAGGGCGGTTCTATGGCGTGGGCGACCGCGATACACGCTGGTCCTATGTGCTGACCGACGATCTGGCCCACAGCCTGGCCCGCGCGGCCACACATCCCGATCCGGCGATTGTGAACCAGACCATCGACATCGGCTGGCAGGATGGCCCGCAAAGCCAGCAGGATTTGGCCCGGATCGTCGCCGAAATCACCGGCAGGCCCACTACGCTTTGGGTGGTGGCGTGGTGGGTTCTGCGTCTGGCGGTGCGGCCGGTGCGGATGTTTTCGGACCTGGGCTATGACCTGTTGCAGATGTTCTTGTTTTTTCGGACAGGCAGCTTCGTGGCAGACATGACGCTGCAAGAGCGTTTCTTCGGCCCGGCCCCCTCCGCGCGGGATGCGGTGGCGCGTTGGGCCGTGCGCAACGGACTGACGCCCGCCCCGGTCCGGGGATCATAGCGGGCATTGATGGCAATGGCGGACCCAGCGCAAGAACCCATGCAGCGGCCGCCGCAGCGACACGCGCATCCGACGCGAGGTCGTCGGGCAGATGATGGACTACGCAGCCAACGCCCTCTCGTACTGGCCGGCGGAACAACTGCGAGACCGCTTCCTCGAGCGGGGCAGGAAATCCGACCAGAGCCCGCAGGAGACGCTTGCCGGGGACCTCGGCGAGGAAGTCGAGTGGGAGACCTATTGGGCTTGCGTGAAGACCAACCTGCAATCGGGCCGCGTTCGCTTGATCTTCGTCGCCGACCGCATCCCCCCGGAACTGCGCAAGAGCGTCGCGTTCCACAACACGCAGATGCAGCCTGCCGAAGTGATCGCGATCGAACTGCGGCAATATGCCGGCGGCGACCTCAAGACCCTCGCCCCTGCGTGCTCGGGTAGACGCATGTCGCGTTGACCCAGAAGGCGATGGGCGGCTCGAAGCCGAAACGGAAATGGGACGAGGCGCAATTTGTTGATTTCCACTGAGAGCTGACCCGGGCGCTACGGGTTTTTCCATCGAGAATTGACCCATGTTCGAACCTACGCCCTTGGCCGACGGCGGGGGGCATCGGAGTGATCGACATGGAGCTATTGAACGAACAGTCGGCTGCGGATATCGCTGGCGATCCTGGCGATCGTCTGGGCGCTCAAGCGATGAGGATCGCCCGCTGCCGTGCTTGGATATGCGATGGCCATAACCATCTTCGCCTCCTTTCATAACCCGATTGGTCAACAGTTTGTTCTTGATATGTTCTTTATGCTCCGGAGTCGAGTCGATTCTTTCGCAGCATCGCTTTCGCGCTGTGGATTGGTGGGAAGGTCCGCGCCGCCCTTGACTGTGGACTGAAGCGGGCGAAACCCGCTTGCGCTTGTTTATGCCTGTGTTTCCGCCCCGTTTGCGCCCGTTTCAACCCTGCCTGACGTCGGCCCGCCGTGGTCTCTTTGCGGTCATCGGAACCGCAAGGGTCAAGGGAAACGGGCATGGACGATCAAGTTAACGCGCAACGAAGCGGAGACGCTTCCGCCGAACTGATGCAAATCCGGATCGGCCGCCGCGTCTTTTATCGCGCCGATGCCTTCCGCGAATGGATGATCTCCCGGGAACGCGGGCCAGTGGTGTCGAAGCGCTCAGGCGTCGCCCGATGACCGCGCCCCTCCTATTCGCCGAGCGGCTCGAAGCTCGTGCGCTCGCCGCAAACGCCGTCCGCTCCGCCTTCTTTGAGCGCTTCGGCGAACACCCCTCCGCTGATGATCGCCTGTGGCAGATCGATCCGATCGCCCGGCTGGATTTCGTCGGCGATGTCGAACTGAAACTCGGCGTGGCCTTCCGGGACGAGGATGTCGAATTCCTCGAAACCCCTTCCGATCTGATCGAACGCGGCGCCGAAATCGTGATCCGTGGGGGCGCGCGATGAGCAACCCCTTCGAACGGCATGGCATCGGGCCTCTCTCCGCCTCGTCGCTCTATCTCTGGGCGGCGGAACCGGCGTTCTGGATCATGGAACGCCTGCAAGGGCGCCGCTCGCCCTCGGGAATTCCCGCCGCGCGCGGCAAAGCGGTCGAGGCCGGCGTCAATGTCGGCCTGCACGATCCGGCGCTTCCCGTTGAGGCCTGCATCGCGGAAGCGGAAAGCGCCTTCGATCGCGAGACCGCGCTCAATCCCGATCCGCGCCGTGAGGAGGAACGCAAGAGGCTGCCGGGCTATGTTCGCGGCGCGCTCGCCGAACTCCGGCAATATGGCCTGCCCGACGCCGACGGCTATCAGGGCAAGGTTGAAATCCGCCTGGACGATATCGCCGTTCCGGTGATCGGTTTCGTCGATTGGCGGTTCTCGGCCCATGGCCTGATTGTCGATCTCAAGACCACCGAACGATTGCCCGCAGTGATCGGCGCGAGCCACAGCAGGCAAGGCGCGGTCTATGCCTCCGCGCATGGCAATTTCGGGATGCGCTTTGCCTGCGCGAAACCCGCGCCCGGCAAGGGCCGGGCTGGCCAAGTCCAGGTTCTCGAAATGTCGGGCGATGACGTGCGCGCGCATCTGGCGGCGCTTCGGCTGATCGCCCTCTCGCTCGGGCGCTTTCTCGCCCTCTCCCATGCCGCCCGCGAGCTCGCGGGTCTCATCGTCCCGGACTTCGACTGTTTCTGCTGGTCGGACCCATCCGTTCGCGCGGCCGGCCGGGATGTATTCGGGTTCTGAACCCGTGAACCACTCAAGGCTCAACGCTCAAGGAGACGAACAATGGCACTCAATATCGGCGCTTCCGGCATCGCGCCGGTGATCGCCTGCACCGGCGCGGACGCCATGAAGGACAAATATGGCGCCAACTACCGGCCGAAGCTCGAACTGACGAAGTGGGTCGATCGTCCGGCCGAGTTTCCGGACGCCTCGGCTGTCGAAGAGAGCGAGGTCTGGAAAGGCAACGCCGCCGCAGCGTCGAAGCCCGCGCCCGCCGCCCAGTGCCGCCGCCCGCCGCGAAACCCGCGCCACAACCCGTTTACGAGACCGACAACAGACCTACTGGCGCTCCCGGATCGCCGGGAGCGCCGCCCGTCCTTTCCGTCCGCCCTGATCCCTTCAACGCGCTGGAGCGCGAATGACGACGCACGCGCCAGAATCCGAGCCCGATCGCGCCGCGATGCTCCGCCATGTCGAACTGGTGTTCGGCGGCGGCTTCGATGGCGCGCTCGATGGGCTTGTCGAACTGGCGTGGACCGATCCGGCGACCGGCGCGCTACGCAACGCGCAGCTCTTTGGCGCCGATCAGCTCGATGAACTGGTCGAGCGCGCCGCTGAATTGAACCGCACCGCGCGCTGCAACGTCTATCTCGGCGCCGCGCTGCGCAAACACGGTGCAAGCAGCCGATGCAAGGACGCTGACTTCCGCGCCGCGCCCTTCGCCTGGGCGGATATCGACGATGATTGTGTCGAAGCGGCTATCAGGGCGGCGAAGGCGGCGGGCGTGCCGGCGACCATGACCGTCGTTACCGGCCGCCATCCCCATATGCGCGCTCAATTGTGGTGGCGTCTAGTGGACGCGGAGCGGGATGGCGCGGCGATCAAGGCGTTGTGCTCCGGCATCGGCCTGACGCTTGGCGGCGACAGCACAGTCTCAACCCCGTTCCGCGTGCTCCGGCTCGGCGAATCGATCGCCTGGCCGGCCAAGCCCGGGCGCGTTGTTGAGGTCACCGAAGTCCATTTCCCCGAGGACAATCGCCCGCCCGCCTATTGGGCGTCTGCGCTCGCGCAAGCCTTCGCGGCGCCCGCTCCGCTTCTCAACTCCGCTCCGAAATCACCGGAGCAATCCGCGCAACCGAGCGCACCTGCGCCCTCAACGCCGCAGCCGCTTGAACTTCCTATCGGCAGCCTGTCGGTCGAGGCAACGCTGGCCGCGATCCAGCGCAACGACCGCTGGCGCCAGAACGCCGTGCGGCTCGTCGGCAACTGGGTCGCGCGCGGGCGGTCGAATGCCGAGATCCTGTCCTTCGCGCCTTGACGATCGGAAGTGCTGCGGACGGGCGAAGCTACACGGTCGATCAGACCCGCCTTCAGCTCAACTCGATGATCACGGGCGCGCGGCGCAAGTGGAACGTTCTGAACCCGCAAATCGCCATCGACGACAAGCTTCCGCCGCCGCCTCTTGATATCGAATGGGAGGACGGCGCAAGCGCAGCCATCATCCCGCGCCGCCGATGGCTCGTCGGCTCCTTTGCGATCCGCGGCCATCTGACTTTGCTCGTGGCGCCGCCGGGCGCGGGCAAATCGACGCTCGGCATTGCGCTGGCGGTGGCCGGCATCACCGGCCGCGGCGAGATCGTCGGCGAAACCGTTCACGAGACGATTAAGGCGTGGGTGTGGAATAACGAGGACGACCGCAACGAACTGCGCCGCCGCCTCGGCTCGCGATCATGCAGCAATAGAACGTCGCGCCCGCTGATCTGCGCTGGCCAAGCTCGGCCTCAACTCCGGCTTGGAGCGCCCGCTCGTTATCGCCAAGGCGACCAAGGATGGCGCGGTCGTTCGCCTGCCGGATATCGAAGCCATCATCGAGCGCGTGCAGGCCGAAGGCATCGGCCTCCTGATCGTCGATCCCTTCGTCGAAACCCACGACGTCGACGAAAACAACAACGCCCAGATCAAGGCCGTCGCCGCCATGTGGCGCGAAGTGGCCCGGCGCGGCGATCGCGCCGTTGTGATCGTCCACCACACCGGCAAGCCGCCATCGGCTTCGCCCGATGCCTGGACGGGATCGCTGTCGGCCTCGCGCGGCGCGTCGTCGCTGGGCGGTGTCGCGCGGATCATGCGCACGCTCTTCGCCATGTCGCAAAGCGACGCCGACAAGTTCGGCCTTGTTGCGGACGAGCGACGACTTTGGGTGCGACTCGATGATGCGAAGGCGAACCTGTCGCTCGCGTTCAGTTCGGCCCGCTGGTTCAAGCGCGTCTCGATCATCATCGCCAACGGCGAAGAAGTCGGCACGCTGGCGCCCGACGATCCGAATGAGCGTCCGCCGAAAGAGGATCGCTCGGCCGAAATCGAAAGCGCGCTGTTCGAGGCGATCCGAACTGCTTGGAACGCAGGCGCGCCGCTCTCCGAACAGCCCCGGGCGAAGGATCGCTATGCGCCCGGGATCGTCGGCAAGGCGCTGCGCATCGCCGCTGAAACCGTCGCGGATGTGCTCGCCCGCCTAATGGGCGGCAGCATGATCGAACGCGCACTGTTCTGCTCGAAAACCAAAACCTATGGCCTGCGGATCGTCCCTCTGGACGAGCGCGATATGCGCGGCGCGGGCCGAATTCCTGAAGCCGCGGAAGAGTTCGAATGACCGCAAATTGTCGGCGGAGACGCGGCGGAGACTTCCGCCAAGTCACTGATTTCATTGGAGGCGGAAACGTCGTGGAGACGCGGAAACGTCTCGCTAACTCGTTGATTTCAAAGCGGAGACGGAAACGGAGACAGGCCAATATCCCCTTCGGGGATACCGCGCGGGCGCGCACGCGAGGGCGTCCCGCGCCGCGCTTCCACCGGAGGGCGCTGCCATGACCGCCGCCTTGAACCCGATGCCATCAGCCGATCTGGCGAACGCCTCACTCGATCGCCTCGATGCGGTGGCCTCCGCCATGGAACGCAAATGGGGAATTGATCGCCTTCCGAAGCTTGTCGATGCGCCGCTCGCCGTTCGGTTTCGGTCAAAGGGTGAACGCCTCGTCGAGGCGATCCGTTCGAATGTTTCGGCTGCTGTCTCGGCCCAGGCCGAAGCCATGCTGCGGGCCTGGAATGCGCTCGATGCGGCCGCGATCACCGGCGGCTGGAAACCGTTGGCGCCGACGGTCTGGGAAACCGTGCTGCCCGAGACCGGCGAGGTGATCGCCATCGTGCGCGATTCCGACGAGGCCCTCGCGCTGGCGAAGGAACGCAAGGGTTCGGTCTGGACGCTCGCTGAAGTGGCGATTGCGATCGAAGCCTTCGGCGACACGGTGTGCGCGACGAAAGAGGCCTTCCCCGGCGCCGAAGTCACTGCGATTCAGCCCGAAGGCACACCCGCCAAACTTGCAATCGGTTCTGCCGCGCCTGTCGTGGTCGCGTAATTACCAGCAATTCTAAAAGTAGGAAATTTTCGGGATTCGCGAATCAGCAAAAGTCTGATTCAGGGTTGGGA
>JANLPL010000310.1:0-18385 GCA_031367195.1 Bradyrhizobium sp. | reverse complement strand
CCAGATCGACTGGTGGACGTGCATCCCCGAGCCATTGTCGCCAAAGATCGGCTTCGGCATGAAGGTCGCGGTCTTGCCGTAGCTCTGCGCCACCATGTGGATGCAGTATTTATAGACCTGCATGTGGTCGGCCATCTGCGTCAGCGGGCCGTATTTGAGGCCAAGCTCGTGCTGGGCGGAGGCGACTTCGTGGTGGTGCTTTTCGACCACGGCGCCCATGTCGGCCATCGCCTTCAGCATTTCGCCGCGCATGTCCTGGCCCGAATCGATCGGCGGCACCGGGAAATAGCCGCCCTTGGTGCGGACGCGATGGCCAAGGTTGCCGCCCTCGTATTGCGTGTCGGAATTATCGGGCAGCTCCTGGTGGTCGAGCTGGAAGCCGGTGTTGTAGGGATCGGTGCGGAACCGCACGTCATCGAACACGAAAAACTCGGCCTCAGGGCCGACGTTGCAGGTGTCGCCGATGCCGGTCGACTTCAGATAGCCTTCGGCCTTCTTGGCGATGCCGCGCGGGTCGCGGTTATAGGGCTGGCCGCTGGCGGGGTCGAGAATGTCGCAGGTGACGACCAGCGTCGAAGCCGCGAAAAACGGGTCCATGCAGGCGGTGGTCGGGTCCGGCATCAGCGTCATGTCGGATTCGTTGATCGCTTTCCAGCCCGCGATCGAGGAGCCGTCGAACATCAGGCCGTCGGCGAAAGCCTCCTCGTCGATCAGCGTCTGATCGAAAGTGACATGCTGCCATTTGCCGCGCGGGTCGGTGAACCGCAGATCGACATATTTGATGTCGTTGTCTTTGATATGCTTCAAAACTTCATGGGGCGTCTTCATAGGGGCTCCTCGTCTCCCGTTTGGTCTTTTCTTCTACTTTATACCGCGTCCGGCCCGGTTTCCCCGGTGCGGATGCGGATCGCCTCGTCGATCGTGGAGACGAATATCTTGCCGTCGCCGATGCGGCCGGTCTGCGCGGCCTTGCGGATCGCCTCGACGGCGCGGGCGAGATTCTCGTCGGCGATCACCACCTCGATCTTCACCTTGGGCAGAAAGTCGACGACATATTCGGCGCCGCGATAGAGTTCGGTATGACCCTTCTGGCGTCCGAAACCCTTGGCCTCCAGCACGGTGATGCCTTGCACGCCGGCTTCCTGCAACGCCTCTTTCACTTCGTCGAGTTTGAACGGCTTGATGATCGCCTCGATCTTTTTCATGGCTGCGGGGGCTCCTTAGTACAGCGGCGGTCGGAACGTGTGTTAAAAGCGTTCCTTAGCATCGCCGGGCAGGTCGCGCCACGCCCCCCGCGCGTCAGCGGCAGGCGCCGGAAATTTGGGCGCCGGTCAGACCGTCGGTCCCCATTCGCCGGAGGGAAAAATCCGCCACGCCTGCAATCCCGCCTTGGCGACGACGGTGCGGCCCGTCTTGGCGACCGCGACGAGATGGGCGAATACGCGAGGGTGGCGCCAGGCCAGCGGGCGCGACGGCGCGCAGACGGCGCGGTATTCGTCGACGTCGGAATCCTCCATCAGGATAGCGCCGATCCGGTCGGGTCGGAAGTTTTGCGGCAGCGTGCGGCTGGTCAGCCATTCGCATTCGAAGTCGCGGCACACTTGCGGCCGCGCGGCGTAAATGCCGCAGCCGGCGCCGACGCAATGACGGCAGCTCGGCCCGGCCGGCTTCTTGAGTTCGTCGATTTCGAGCGCGGCGCAGCACATCGTGCAGGCGCCGCAGGATTTGCCGAGTGCCGCGGTCAAAGTGGATTCCTTGGATGCCCGCGCTCATAGCCGCCGCCTCGCCCCCGCGCCATAGCGCAGTGCGTCGTCCACAGGCAAAGGTTTGAGCAAAGTGCGCAAGCCTTCTAAAGACCGCCCGTGGAAGCGGAGCGCCCCTTGCGAACATTGTTGCCGAGCGCCGTCGCGGCGGCGCTGCTTCTCTGCGTCGCGCTGGGGCTGGCGCTTGTGCTGCCGGCGCCGAGCAGCGACACGCGCGAATTGCTGTCCTGGGGCCTCCATCCGAGCCTGTCGACGCCCAAGCAGCCGCCCATGATGCAGTGGATGGGCTTTCTTGTGATGCGTTTCGCCTGGCCCACCACCTTCTGGTGCGTCGCGCTGACGCAGGCGCTCAACGCGGTCGGGCTCGTCTATGTCTTTTCGACGCTGCGGCTGTGGAGCGGGCGAGAGACGGCGGCTCTCCTGAGCGCGCTGCTGGCGGGCAGCGTCTATTTCGTCGGCGCGCCGGTCGCCTTCGCGCTCAACGCCGACATTCTGCAATTCCCGTTCTGGGCGGCGATGCTCTATCACGCGATTCGCGCGTTCGAGACGCGCAAGACCTTGCATTGGGCGGCGCTGACGCTGGCCTTCGCGCTGGCGTTCTACGCCAAATACACCGTGGCGTTGCTGGTCGCCTCGCTGGGGCTGGCGAGCCTGACGATTCCGGAATATCGCGGCGTCTGGCGCGACGCCCGGCTCTATCTCGCAGCGCTCGCCGGCCTTATTTTGATCGCGCCGCATCTGATCGCGGCGCGCTCTTCCGGGGCCGTCGATCACGCGACGGGGACGCTGCTTCTGAACGGGAGTCTTGGCTGGCGGCTGACCAATCTTCGTGAGTTCGCGCTCGGTTTTGTCGTCTATCTCGCGCCGGCCTGGATCTGGCTCGGCTGGGGTTTTCGGCGCGGAGACTGGGCGCTTGCGCCCGCGCCTGAAGCCGCCGCCCGGTTTGTGCGCGCGACCGCGGCGGCGGGGTTGGCGATGCTGCTGGTCCTCATTCTGGCGCTCGGCTTCAAATATCCCTCGCGCTACGATTCGCCGTTCCTGTTTCTGGTCTGGCTGGCGAGCGCGAGCTACGTCGGCTTTGCGCCCGACCGGCTCGCTTCCACCCGACGTTGGATGATTCGGGCCGCCGCGTTGGCCGCGGGCTTGGCGCTGATCGGCGGCTGGTTGATCTATGGCGTGTTTACAATCCATCCGCGCCAGCAGGAGCCGCTGGTTGAAGCCGCCGCGCGATTGCAGGCGGAGTGGCGCGCGCGCTATGCCTGCGGTCCCGCCTATGTGATGGGCGATTTCTGGAGCGCCTATGGGCTGGGCGTGTCGATGCGGCCGCCGCGCCCCGGCGTGCATCTGATCGAGATGGACGGGTTGCCCGGCTACGACCCCGCCTTGCGCGAGGCCCAGGGCGCCATCCTGATCTACCGCGACCATATCGACGCGCGCGAGGCGCGGGCCGTGTTCCCCGGCCTCGATCTCTCCGTGGCCCAGCGCCTCACCTTGCCGTTCGCGCGCACGCGGAGCCGCAAGGCGATGATGACCTACGAATACGTGTTCATCCCGCCGCGTGGCTGCTGAACCGCCGCCGTCTCCAATCGAGAATCGTCGCGCTCACCTCGTCGGGGAATTCCTGCTGCGTCCAGTGCCCACTGCCCTTGACGAGATGGCGTTCGAGATCGGGGATCAGTTGCTCCATGCCCTCCGACATCGCGGGCGGCAGGACGGAGTCGAGTTCGGCCGCGATCATCAGGCAGGGGACGCGGATCGCATGATCGAGGTCCGCCGCCTGCTCCCAGTTGCGGGTGAAATTGCGATACCAGTTGATGCCGCCGGTGAAGCCGGAGCGGCGGAACGCCTCGACGAACACTCCCTTTTCCTCAGCCGACACGATGGATGGTCGCGGATCGCGCGCGGGGTCGTAGTTGGCGACGATCGTGGGGAAATCGAGATTGATCGGCCCGCCGGTCCCGCGCGCCGGCGGCGGCTTCTTCAGCATGAAGTCGAACAGCTTTTCGACATTGGCCGCGAAAATGCGGTCGGGCTCGCGCGCGGGGTCTTGAAAGCGCACGATATACATGCTGTCGCCGAAACGCTTGCGGAGAATGGCGATCGGGTCGGCCGGCGGGCGCGCCAGATGCGGGGTGTTGATCCCGACCACGCCGGCGGCACGCGAGGGATGGCGCAGCGGGAAACCCCAACCGACGATGCCGCCCCAGTCATGGCCGACGATGATCGCCTTGTCGATTTGGAGATGATCGAGCAGATGCGCGATGTCGCCGGTGAGATGGTCGAGGTCGTAATCCTCGACCGCCTCCGGCCCCGGCGTCGCGCCATAGCCGCGCTGATCGGGCGCGATGACGCGATAACCAGCCGCGCTGAGCGCCCTGATCTGATGGCGCCAGCTGAAGGCCAGTTCCGGCCAACCGTGCAGCAGGACCAGCGGCGTCGGATCGTCCGCCGACCCCGCCTCGTAATAGCCCATGCGCAGGCCGGGCAGATCGGCGAATTGCAGCGGCGGCATGTCGAGCATCGAAAAACTCCGAACCGCTCTCTCGAAGAGCTTACCATGGGCGCAGCCATTTCGCCATATTCTCTCGGGAAGCGAGCGGCGTCTGCGATCAACGTCTTCCCTCCCTTCCCCTGGCTCGCCTAGGATGGATGCGTCAGGCATGGAGGCTTCCGATGAGCATAGAGAAATGGAGGGTCGACGACTGCGAAGTGCTGGCGCGGTCGGGCGTCCTATCCCGACAGTTGGTTTGGCCGAAGAATTCCCCCGAGGCTCAGTCGACCATCACGCAGGTCACGATGGCGCCCGGCTCAGTATCCGAGCGCCATTCCCACACGGCCTGCGAACAGATCTGGATCGTCGTGCAAGGGAAGGGCGACTTGCTGCTTGAGAACGGAAACACCGACGCGCTTCGCGCGGGCGACATTGTGCGCACGCCCGCCGGAGACGTTCATGGGATCGTGAACAATGGACCCGAGCCACTCGTGTATTTCGCGGTCACGACCCCGCCGCAAGATTTCACATACGCTTACAAACCGACGCTTTCGGCCAAGATCGGCTAGCGGCCGCTCCGAGCCGTCGCCGGCGTGCGGAAAGGGCGAATTCCAGAAAGCGGCTCTGCGCTTGCGTCGCTGCGCCGTCAATTTCCCCCTTCAAGCAACCGCCGCGCGATCACCTGCGCCTGAATCTCCGCCGCGCCTTCAAAGATGTTGAGGATGCGGGCGTCGCACAGCACGCGGCTGATCGGATATTCCAGCGCGAAACCGTTGCCGCCGTGGATTTGCAGCGCGTTGTCGGCGGCGGCCCAGGCGACGCGGGCGCCCAGCAGTTTCGCCATGCCGGCTTCGAGATCGCAGCGCCGGCCGGCGTCCTTGGCGCGGCCTGCGAAATAAGTGATCTGCCGGGCGATGTGGATTTCCACCGCCATCAGCGCCAGCTTGTCGGCGACGCGGGGGAACTTGATCAGCGGCTTGCCGAACTGGATGCGATCCTTGGCATAGCGCAGTCCCAGTTCGAACGCGCTTTGCGCCACGCCGACGGCGCGGGCCGCCGTTTGGATGCGCGCGCTCTCGAACGTCTCCATCAGTTGCTTAAAACCCTGGCCCTCGACGCCGCCGAGCAACTGGCGGACGGGAACCTCGAAACCGTCGAACGCGATCTCGTATTCCTTCATGCCGCGATAGCCGAGCACCTCGATCTCGCCGCCCGACATGCCCTTGGCGGGGAACGGCTCGGCGTCGGAGCCGCGCGGCTTTTCCGCCAGCAGCATCGACAGGCCCTTGTAGCCCTTCTCCTCAGGGTTGGTGCGCACCAGCAGCGTCATCACGTCGGCGCGGACGGGATGCGTGATCCAGGTCTTGTTTCCCATCACCTTGTAAACGTCGCCGTCGCGGACGGCCCGCGTGCGAAGGGAGGCCAGGTCAGACCCGGTGTTGGGCTCGGTGAACACGGCGGTCGGCAGGATTTCGCCGCTGGCGATTCTGGGCAGATATTTCGCCTTCTGCTCGTCCGTGCCGCCGACCAGGATCAGTTCGGCCGCGATCTCCGAGCGGGTGCCGAGCGAGCCGACGCCGATATAGCCGCGCGAAAGCTCCTCCGAGACCAGGCACATCGCGACCTTGCCCAGCCCCATGCCGCCGTATCCTTCCGGAATCGTCAGCCCGAACACGCCCATTTCGGCCAATCCCGCGATCACTTCGAGCGGGATATAGCTGTTGGAGCGATGCCATCCCTGCGCGTGAGGAATCACCTCGGCGTTGGCGAAGCGGCGCATTTCGGCGCGCATCGCCTCCAGCGTTTCGTCGAGGCCGGGATCGCCGATGGCGCCGTCGGGGGCGTGTTCGATCAGCGCGGCGAGTTTGGCGCGAGTCTCTGGCGTCGAGCCGGTAGCGATCAGGTGGGCGGCCGCGCCGGCGCGCAGCGGGGCCACGGCCTCCTCGTCGAGGCCGAAATCGGCCAGCCGCACGAATTCGCCTTGATTCATCGGGATGCCGCCGATGACCTGCGCGAGATATTCGCCAAGTCCAATGCGCGTCAGAAGCGCCTCCGTCTCGCCGAACCGGCCCTCGGCTTGCATCCGCCCGGCGTAGGCGACCATTTGCCGCACGGCTTGGCGGTAGGTGGCGAGCCAGGCCAGACCGTGCACGGCGTGCTGCTCGGCCTCGATCAGCGCCGCATCGAGCCGCCCGTCCACGGCGACTTTTTGTCGCACCGCAGCCGTCGCGCGGGCGAGCAGACTGTCCATCGCCTGCTGCGCCTGAGCGGCGAGATCGTCGAAGTCCAAGGTTGCGCTCCTCTCATTTCGGCGCCGCAACATGCGGCTTGAAAGCCGCTGACGCAATCCGCATTTCTGCCGACGCGACTTTCGCGTAAGGCTGTCGGCCGGCAGCGGAAGGGAAAGGCATGAAGGAGACGGTGGGCGTGGTGTTCGACGCCATCGGCGGTTTCCTGATGGACGACGGCTGGCCGATCGCCAGCCATATCGCGCTGTCGATGCTGACCTCGCTGTTCCCGTTCTTCATCTTCGTCACCGCGCTCGCTGGCTTTCTCGGCACGTCGGAACTCGCCGGCGAAGCGACGAAACTGATCTTCGAGGCGTGGCCGCAGGTGGTGGCCGGGCCGATCGCGGGCGAGGTGCAGAACGTGCTGACGCAACCGCGCGGCGGCCTGCTCACCATCGGCGGGGTGCTGGCGCTGTATTTTTCATCGAGCGGCGTCGAGGCTCTGCGCACCGGGCTCAACCGCGCCTATGACGCGCTGGAACACCGGTCGTGGTGGCTTTTACGGCTGCAATCGATCCTGTTCATGATGGTCGCTTCGTTCGGATTGCTGGCTTTGGCCTTTCTCGTCGTGCTGGGGCCGCTGATCTGGGCGCAGGCGCTCGCTTTTGCGCCGCAACTCGCGCCGTTGCACCAACTCGTCACCGCGGGGCGGCTCGGCGTCGCGGCAGTGGTGTTATGCTTGACTTTGCTGGTCGCCCATCTCTGGCTGCCGGCGGTGAAGCTGCGCATCGTCGATGTGGCGCCGGGGGTGATTCTCACCTTTGTCGGCTCGGTCGGCTTCGGCGAACTGTTCGGCCTTTATCTCAACGAATTCGCCCGCAACTACGTCACCACCTACGCCGGCCTCGCCTCGGTCATGATCACGCTGGTGTTTCTCTATTCGGTCGCGGCGATCTTCGTGTTCGGCGGCGAATTGAACGCCGCGATCCTGCGCGCGGGAAGACGCGAGAAAGTGCGGGTGCGCCGGGCGGGGCGAGCGCGCGGGGCCGGGGCGAGCCATCTGGAGCGCAGGGGTTAGGCCTTCGCGAGCACGACCACCCGCCCCGCCGCCTCCACGCCCGCTTCGCGCCGCGTCGAGGCCGGGGCGAGATGCGCGATCCGCAGCCCCGCAAGCGCGGCCGCCTCGCGCAGATGCGCGTCGGAATGGCGGAAACGCATCGTTTCGCCAAGCGCGAACGGAGCCTCGCCGCTCTCGACTGTGAAGGCGAACAGACCGCTTGGGGCCAGCGCGCGCGCGACGGCGGCGCAGATCGGGCGCAGATCGCCGAGATAGACCAGCGTGTCGGCGGCCGCGACGAGATCGGCGCCGCCGCGCGGCCGCTCAGTGAGAAAGTCCATGAGATCGCCGACCACGAGTTCGTCGTAAAGCCCGGTCGCCCGCGCCTGCGCGATCATGCCCGGCGACAGATCGACGCCGGCGAGCCGCGCGACCCGATCCCGCAGCGCGCGGCCCATCAGCCCCGAACCGCAGCCGAGATCGAGCGCGAGGCCGAACCGCCGTTCCGGCGCGACCGCGTCGAGCGCGTCCGCCAGCAGCGCCGGGCCGCGATAGCCGAGCGTCTCCTGCAAATGCCGGTCGAACCGGGGCGCATAATCGTCGAACAATCGCGTGACATAGGCGGGGGGCAGCGCCGTCGCCGCGTGGTTTTCCAGAAGGGCGAGACGCGGCCCGGCGCCTTGCGCGTCGTCGGGGTCGGCGCGCAACGCGGCGCGAAAAGCGGCCGCGGCGAGAGCGTATTCGCCCAGCGCCTCGCGCGCTTCCGCCAGCGCAAACCACGCTGGCGCCCAATCCGGCGCGCGTTCGAGCGCCTGCTCGAACACCTCCGCGGCGGTACGGGCATCGCCCTCGCGCGCGGCGGCCCGGGCATAGGCGTAGCGCCGCTCGGCGAGCGGATCGGGGCAGGGGGGCAAGATCAGGGCGTCGGCGAAGGGGCGGGCGCAAGGGGAACCGTCTGTCGCTTTTGCGCCGCGTCGATCCTGGCTTCGAGGTCGTCGAGCCGCGCCTTGGCGGCTTGCGCGGCTTTGCCGAGATCGTCGATCATGGCGCGCGAGGCGGTTTCGGAGGATTTGGCGGCCACCGCCGAGGCGTCGGCGGCCTGGGCGCGGGCGGTCGCGTCGGCGAGCGCGGCCTGCGCCTTTTGCAGATCCTCGTCGGCGGCGGTCTTTTGCGCGGCGATGTCGGCCAGTTCGTCCTGCGCTGTTTTGAGGTTCGCCTCGGTGTCCTTGAGCAAGGTGGATTTGGAATCGAGCAGGTCGGTTTCGGAGGCGAGCGAAAGCTCGGTCTCGTCCACCTTGCGGGTGAGATCGGCGAGATCGCCCTGCACAATGGTGCGTTGCGAAACGGCGTCGTCGAGCGCCTTGCGCCCGTCGTCGAGCTTCTGGCGCAATTCCGTCGCCGAGCCGACCAGACGCTGCAAATTCTGCAATTCGCCGACGACCTCCTGCCGGGCGACCTCGGCGCGGCGCTGTGCCTCCTCGCCGTCGGCGCGCAATCCGACCGCCTGCGCCCAGAAATAGGCCGCCACCAGCCAGCCGACGGCGGCGATCGCCATCAGCGCCAGCGACGCCGGTCGCGCAAACTCGCTTCGGCCCGCTTGCATTCCGTTTTCCTTCGCGCCTCGGCCGCCGTTGCGGCGTCGCGATATTGGCTTGACCGGGCGCCAAGCGCCAAGCGGAATTTTCGTTTCGCCATCACCTGAGTTGAGGAGCCCCCTGAAGGATTGCGCGCGCGGAAGCGCCCCGGCCCCGTTAGAAGGCTTTGACGAAGAGGTCGCGCGCCGACATATAGGTTTCACCGGCCCCAAGGGAGCTTTCGTTGAAATTCTCACTTGCCAGCCTCGCCCGACAGGCGCTGCGCGGACACAAGGACTGGCCGGCGCAATGGCGCTCGCCCGAGCCCAAGCGCCATTACGACGTCCTCATCATCGGCGCCGGCGGCCACGGCCTCGCCACCGCCTATTATCTGGCGAAAGAACATGGGCTCGCCAATATCGCCGTGCTGGAAAAGGGCTGGCTCGGCGGCGGCAACACCGGCCGCAACACCACGATCATTCGCTCGAATTATCTCTGGGAAGCCTCCGAGGGCATTTACGGCCACGCCCACAAGCTTTGGCCGGGGCTTAGCCAGGAACTCAACTACAACGTGATGTTTAGCCCACGCGGCGTCATGCTGCTGGCGCATAATCACCACGACGAGCAGGCGTTCCGCCGCCATATCCACGCCAACCGGCTCGCCGGCATTCCCAACGAATGGCTGACGCCTGAGCAAGCCCGGGACTTCTGCCCGATCCTCAACATCGATCCCGGCATCCGCTATCCCGTGCGCGGCGCGGCGTTGCAGCGCACCGGCGGCACCGCGCGCCACGATGCGGTCGCCTGGGGTTACGCAAGGGGCGCTTCCGCGCGCGGCGTCGACATTATCCAGAATTGCGAGGTGAAGGCGATCCTGCGCGACGCCAGCGGCGCCGTGACCGGGGTCGCGACGACGAAAGGCGAGATCGCGACCCGCAGAATCGGCGTCGTCGCGGCTGGCAACACCAGCGTCGTGATGGCGATGGCCGGCCTGCGGATGCCGCTCGAATCGTTCCCGCTGCAGGCGCTCGTCTCCGAGCCGCTGAAACCCGTGATGCCTTGCGTGGTGATGTCGAACGCGGTGCACGCCTATATGTCGCAATCCGACAAGGGCGAACTCGTCATCGGCGCTGGCACCGACGGTTATGTCTCCTACAGCCAGACCGGCGGGCCGCATATCGCCGTCTCGACGCTGGAGGCGATCTGCGAAATGTTCCCGATCACGTCGCGGCTGAAAATGCTGCGTAACTGGGGCGGCATCGTCGACACCACGCCCGACCGTTCGCCGATTCTCAGCAAAACCCCCGTACCGGGGCTTTATGTCAACTGCGGTTGGGGCACGGGCGGCTTCAAGGCGACGCCGGGTTCGGGCCATGTGTTCGCCCATCTCGTCGCCACCGGCGAGCCCAACGCGATCGCCGCGCCGTTCGCGCTCGACCGATTCCGCTCGGGCGCGCTCGTCAACGAGGCGACCGCCGCCGCCGTCGCGCATTAGAGGGCTACAAAATGCTGCTGATCCGCTGCCCCTATTGCGAAATGGAGCGACCTGAGGTCGAATTCAAATATGGCGGCCAGGCGCATCTCGTGCGCGAGCCGCAAAAGGCGACCGACGAGGAATGGACGGACTTCCTCTATTTTCGCGACAACACCAGGGGCGTCCATGCCGAGCGCTGGCGCCACGCGGTCGGCTGCGGGCGTTTCTTCAATGCCTTGCGCGACACGGTGAGCGACAAAATCGCCGCCACTTACAAGGCTGGCGAGCCGCGGCCGCCCTCGCCCTGATTGTCGCCGTCGTCGGCGCGCGGGCCGAGGAGGTGCGCCAGATCGCGCCCGACCTGTTCGCGCCGAATTATCGCGACGACAACGCGCCGCGCCACAAGCTGCCGCCGCCCCCGCCCCCTAAGCCGGCGCATGAGCCGCTCGTGGCCAAAGCGCCGCCGCCGCCCCCGGTCGCGCCGGGCCGCGATCACCCCTTTGGCGCCTGCGAACCGGGCCAGCGCGACTTCGCGGCCTGTCTTGGCGGCGCCGTGCTGCTCGCCGACCGCGAAGTGGAGCGGGCCGAGCACGAGGTGATCGCGGGGCTGGGGCGCCACGCGAACGTCAATCCCGTCGTCGCCGACAGCGTCGCGCGCAGCCTGCGCAACGCTGGTGACGCATGGCGGATTCTGCGCGACCGCGAATGTAGCGATCTGCCGTTGATCGAGAGCGGGCTGGAGGGTTCGCTCTACGAGCGCCGGCTGGTCTGCCGCATCCGCCGCGACATCGAGCGGGTGGAGTTCTTGCGTCAGCGTTATGGCGCTGCGGGGTGAAAGACGCTCAATAATCCTTGAAGTCGCGCAGCATCGCGGCGATGCGCGTCGGCTTCTGGCCTTTCGGCCGCGTCTCGATGTCGTCGACTTTCCAGACGCCGTCCTCGCGCACGAAATAAAAGACGTTCACGCAAGGCGTTTTCATATTCACGAAGCTGGCTGTCACCGTCGCCTTGTCGCCGGAGACTTGCGCCGCGCCGACCTTGACCTGAGAAAGCTCAAAGTCCTGACCGTCGATGACGAAATCCCAGTCGAGCGCGCAGACCTGGTTCGATTTCGTCGAACATTCCGCGTCGCGTTTGAACAGCGCCGCCAGCGCCCGCGACGCGCGCTGCTCGACGAGATGGGTGGTGGCTTGCGCTTGTAGCTTCTCGTCCTTCTGCGCGCGCTGGTAGAGGCCGTAGATCTGACGCAGCCATACAGCGGGATCGGTTTCGTGCGGGTTGACTTGCGCGAAGCCCGGCCCTGCCGCCAGCAGCGCCAACATCGTCGTCACCCAAGCGCGCATGGCCGCCTCCGTCGATGAACTCTGTGGCCAAGCGCCCGCGCGGGCAAGCGCGCAAACGCGACCTATTTCGTGAACGCCACGACGATCCAGCGTTGGCCGCGCTCGACCTCTAACCACAGCCAACGCCCGTCGCGCAGCGTCGCGCGGCCGGCGGCCAAATCGACCTCAATGTCCTCGTATTCCAGCTCGCTGCCGTCGAGCGGGTTGATCGCCTTATAGACCGCCTCCTTGGCGGCGAAAATCGCGCGTCCAAGCGCGGGATCGGCGGCGCGGGCGCGCCGCTCGGACGGCAGCAGCGCGATGGACGCAACGTCTTCAGGCAAGGCCAAAGCCGGCTCGACGTCGACGCCCAGCGCGGCGACGTCAATGCGCCGCGCCGCGACCGCCACGGCGATCTCCTCGTCATGGGCGAGCGAGCCGACGAAACCGTCCGGCCAAAGCGCAAAGCGTCCGGGAGCGCGGGGCAGGGGCGCGTCCGCCGGGCCGCCGAGGGCGGTGAGCGCCGCGCGCGCAGCGAAGCGGGCGGCGCCGCTGGCGCGGCGCCGGGCGAGCGGCTCGGGCGGGTCGGCGAAGGCGGCTTCGTCGCCGGGCGCGATGCGGCGCGTCTCCAGCCACACGCCTTTGGCGCGCAGCCGTTGCGAGAGGCTCACTCCGCCGCGATTCGCATCGCCGCCGGCATTTCGCGGCGCCCGACGAGTTGGGCGGGATTGCCGCGCCAGCGCGAATCCGGCGGCGTCACTTCGCCCTTCATCAGGAAGGCGTCGGGATCGAGCCGCGTGCGCTCGCCCAAAGTCACGCCGTAATGCACGAAGGCGCCGACGCCCACCGTCGAGCCGGCGCCAATGCGGATGAAGTCGGACTTGTAGGCCCCTTCCTCCAGCGAATGCGATTGCAGCATGACGCCCTGATTGAGCGCGGCGCCGTCGCCGATCTCGACCAAAGTGCGCTCGCTCATATTGGCGCCGTCGTCATAGACGCAGCGGCCGACCCTGGCGCCGGCAAGGCGCAGCACCATCGGCCGGAACGGCGTGCCGGCGAAGAAGCTGGCGTGCGAGCCGGCGCCGGAGAGCTTCCAAAAACGCTCGATCTCCCAGAAGGCGCGGTCGTAGGAGGTGGCGACCAGCGGCTTCATGCGGCGGAAGCCATAGGCCGCGCGCTCGACGACGATGTGCAGCGCGAGGCTGGCGACGGCGATGAACGCCATCGCGCTCGCCATCGCCCAGACATTGCGCCAGCCGTAAAGCTCGGCCGTCAGCGTCAGCGCATAGAGGGCGAGGAAATCGAGCGCGAAGCTCATGCCCAGCATGGCCAGCCCGGTGACGATGTTGTGGCGGGTCTTTTCGGCCAGCCGCGTCTCGCGCTCGGCCGCGGTGAGCCGGCCCGCGAGTTCGACATCACGCGCGGCGGCGCGTGGGATCTCGAACGCGGGCGAACCGAGCAGGCCGACGTTTTCGCGCATCGGCCCGTCGATCGGCGCCATCACCTTGGTGCCCAACATGCAATTTTCGCCGATGCGCGCCCCCGGCGGCACGAACACGTCGGTGCCAAGGAAGCTATTGGCGCCGACGCGGGCCGTTCCGATGCGGAAGGCGTGGCTGGAGAAGGTGACATTGCCCATCGTCAACCCGTCGGAGGCGACCGTGCCGGCGCCGATGACGCAGAAGAACGGGTTCTCGAATGATTGCTCGGTGCCGAAATTGGAGCCGGTCGAGGGCGCGCGCGCGAGCTTGACGCCGGCCAGGCGCAGGTATTTGTCGATGAAGACGCTGTCGCCGAACAGCAAGTGGAAGAAGCCGGAGTTCGAGAAGCCGCTGACATTGCGTTGCAGGAAATGATGCAGGCCGTAGAGCCGATAGTGCCGGCCCTCGCGCAGGAACAGGTTCAGCAGGCGCGGGACTGCGTAGATCCACACCAGCCCTGATAACAACGAGACGACAAACAGCGCCGCGGTGAGGCCGAACACGGTTGGCAGCAGATCGAGCGCGGTGTTGACCGGCTGCGCGCCGAGTTTGGCCACATCGGCTCCCGCGACCCACAGCGCCAGCGCCCAGGTCGCGGCGGCGTCGGCGAGGGGCCCCAGCACAACCAGCGCCAGCACGAGCTGGCCGATGGTGAACAAAGCGCGCCGCCACGCGCCGGTGGCCATTTCGTCGGCGAGACGGAACTGGGTGGCGGTCTCCTCGGCCGGCGAGCCGTGATAGCGCTTGCCGTGCGGCACGCGCTGGCCGCGCTGGAGCGAGGAGGCGTGGCCGAGTTCAGCGAAATCGCCGAGCGCGGTATCGATGTCGAGCACGCTGGCCTCGCCGACAAAGGCGCCCTTGCCGATGGCGATTCCGCCGAAATGCAGGGACTGGCCAACCACGCCATAGCCCGGCGCCATCACGCGGCGCGCGATCACCGCGTCCTCGCCGACCTCGAACAGATCGGCCGCGACCGGCACGGCGACGCTGGCGATAACCGCGCGCGCGCCGATTTTCGCGCCGAGGCAGCGCAGGAACAGATTGAACAGCGGCTCGCCCGCGAACAGGTAGGCGGGCGCGATGCTGATGAGCCGGCGCGCGACCCAGAAGCGGAAATAGGCGGGGCTCCATAATTTGATCGTGGTTGGCCGCGCGCGGCCGATGAGAACCCATTTGGCTGCGATGGCGAGCAGATTGAGGCCGAAGAACCAGCCAATCACAACGATTTCCGCGCGCAAGAGCAGCGCCGTGGGCGAATGTATGACGTTATAGGTGAAGGCGAAGCTGGCCTGGATCGCGGCGACGCCGATCAGGAAGGCGACGGCATAAAAGGCCAGTTGCGCCGCGCCGGTCAGCGTATAGGCGAGCCGGCTCGGCGCCTCGATCGATGCTTCCGCATAGGTCTCGACCGTCGGCCGCGCGGCCTGCATTGCGGCGGCGAGCCGGCGCACATTGGTGTGGGCGTAGATGTCGCGCATGGCGACCTGGGTCAGCGGCGAGACCTGACGGATGCGCGCGCAAAAGCGCGCCATCAGCAACGAATGAGCCGCATATTCCTTGAAGAAGTCGCCGTCAATGGAAACCAAGTCGAGCGCCAGCGAGGATTTCAGCGCGTCGCATAAAATCCGCTCCAACGCGGTTTCCGGCTCGGCATGGGTCGCGCTGACTCGGATCGGCGGCGATTTCGGCCTCGGCAATTGCGCGCGGTCGGTCTTGTTGCTGACCAGCATCGGGATGAACGGCAGCCGCTCCAAATAGGCGGGCGTCATATAGGCGGGCAGGCGGGCGCGTAGATGTGCGACGATCTCGGCCTGCAGCGGCGCCGGGGCTCCGTGTTTGACCGAGTAATAGGCGACCAGCTCCGTCGCCCCTGGAATCGGCTCGAACGTCGCGACCGCCGCCTGCGAAATGAGGGGCAGTTCGAGCAGCACCGATTCGATCTCGGTCAACTCGATGCGATAGCCGCGCAGCTTCACCTGGGTGTCGATGCGGCCTAGATATTCGATCTCGCCGTCCGACGTGATGCGGCCGAGATCGCCGGTGCGGTAGATGCGGCCCGACGGGTTGTTGGGAATGCCGAGGAAATCGGCGATGAACTTCGCGTCCGTCAGTTCCGGTCTGTTCAGATACCCCTCCGCTACGCCGATGCCGGCGATGCCGATCTCGCCCGCCTCGCCCAACGGCAGCGCCTCGGCGCGCTCGGCGTCGAGGATGAGAATCGAATAGGTCGGCAGCGGGCGGCCGATGGTGACGGCCCTGTCCGGCGTCATCCGCCCGAGCGTGGCGGTGACGGTCGCTTCCGTCGGGCCGTAGCTGTTGAGCAGCGCGCGGCCCGGCCGGCTCCAGCGCTTGACCAGCGCCGGCGGGCAGGCCTCGCCGCCGATCAGCAGCACGCGCAGATTGGGCAGATCGCGCTCGATCGAGGCGAGCAGCGTCGGCACGCAACAGAAGCAGGTCACGCGGCGCGATTCAAGGAACTCCGCCAGTTCCTCGCCGAACAGGCTGTTTTCGGCGGCGTTGGGCGCCAGCGTCGCGCCGGCGACGAGGGGAACCCAAAGCTCCTCGATCGAGAAGTCGAATGCGATCGACATGCCCTGATAGACCCGGTCGCCCACGCCGAAGCCGTAAGTCTCCGCCGCTACGCGCACAAAATTGCAGATCGAGGGATGCGCGACGGCGACGCCCTTCGGCCGGCCGGTGGTGCCGGAGGTGTAGAGCACGTAGCAGAGTTGCTCGACGCCGGCGCCGCGCTCGTCGTCCTTCAGCGCGCCCTCGGGCTGATCGGCGATTTCATAGCGCGCGCGATCGAGCACGACGAGGTTGAGGCGGGTGGGGAACCGGTCGGCGAAGCGTTGGTTGGTGACGGCGAGTTTGGCGCGGGAATCCTCAAGGATATAGGCGAGCCGGTCGGCGGGATGGTTGGCGTCGATCGGCACATAGGCCGCGCGCGCCTTCAACAGGCCGAACAGGGTGACATAGCAATCAAGGCCGCGGTCGAGCAGCACGGCGACGCGGTCGCCCGCGCACACGCCCAGGCTGCGGAAATGGCGCGCCATCTGGTTGGCGCGGGCGTCGAGTTCGGCGAAGGTGATGTCGAGCCCGTCGAGCGAAACGGCGACGCGGTCGGCATGGCGGCGGCAGGCGTCCTCGATCACGTCCTCCAGCCGCTCGCCGTAGCGCCAGCGCAGCATGTCGCCGTCGGACAGGATTGAAAGCGGATGCTTCGATGTCCGCGCGAAGGGCAGGGCGGCGAGCGATTCGGCGTCCTTGAGGAGCGTTTCCGGGCGGGCGTTGGCGATCGACACAGGCTTAGTCCTCTAAGCCGGCGCGAATCCGCGACGTGATGGGTCGAGCCAAAACCTGCGGCCCTGGCCGCGGAACAACGCCCCCGATCGCCGTCGCCGATTCTAAGCCGGCATTACGTCGAGCGTCACTAGATCGGCCCCAATGTGAACGGAGGCTGAATGAAGGCGAAATCGTGAAAGGGAGGCTTAACCCCGCTCTTTCACAGGGAAAATGCGGCGCCTACAAGGGGGGGAGGTTAAGAAGATTATACGTATGTTAAGTTTCAATTCAGCCTGCGTTCACATTGAACCCGCCATGAAGCGAGCCGGTTCAGACATAAACCGAATCGTCCCAAGGAATGGAGCCAATCGTGATCAAAACTCTCGCCGCCGCCGCCATCGCTACCCTGGCGATCGCCTTCTCGCCCGTCGCCGCCTCCGCCGCGATGCGCCATCATCACATGATGGGCCATCACCACCACAATCATCACATGATGCACATGATGCATATGCATCACGGCCATCATCATCACCACCACATGATGCATCACCATCGCCACCACATGATGCACAAGATGTAGTTACGCAAAACGCCGCCCCGGATCTCGGGGCGGCGTTTTCTTCGGAAAATGAATGCACTACGCGCTTATGCCCTGGCGCGGATCATAGGGTTTCTCGTCGCGCCACTGGCGCATCAGATCGGCGAGCGCGCTGTCCTCCTGCGGCGGCAACGCGATTCGCAATGTCACCAGCAGATCGCCGGGCGGCGCATCGCCTGCGCCGGGCAGGCCCTTGCCGCGCAACCGCAGCACGCGCCCGCTGCTCGTCCCCGCCGCCACCGCGATCTCGACCGCGCCGGACAGGGTCGGGGCGCGCACCTTCGCCCCCAGCACCGCCTCATAAAGCGCGATCGGCAGATCGAGCCGGAGATCGCGGCCTTCCACCTTGAACAGCGGATGCGGCGCATAACGCAGCGTGACGAGCGCGTCGCCGGGCGGGCCGTTGCGCTGGCCGGGTTCGCCCTGGCCGCGCAGGCGGATCGCCTTGCCGTCCTCGAAGCCGACGGGCACGGAGACGTCGAGCGTTTTTCCGGTCGACAGGGTCACCCGCACGTCGCCCCCGGTCGCCACCTGCGCGAGCGGAACCGTCGCCGAGACCGCTACATCCTCGCCGCGTGTGGGCGGACGGGCGCGGCTGCGCATCCCGCCGCCGAACATTTCGGCGAAAATGTCGGGATCGAAATTGCGGCCCCCGCCGGGGTCGCCCGCGCCGAAGTCGAAATTACGGAAATTGCCGGCGCCCGCCCCCGCGCCGGCGCCGAATCCTTCGAATTGCGGCGTGCGCGGCTTGCCCTCGGCGTCGATCTCGCCGCGGTCGAAGGCGGCGCGCTTCTTCTCGTCGCCAAGGATCTCGTAGGCCTGGCCGATCTCGGCGAAGCGCTCCTTCGCCTTGGGCTCCTTGCTCTGGTCGGGATGATATTTTTTCGCCAGCTTCCGAAAAGCCGACTTGATCTCTGCGGCGCTGGCGGTCTTCGCCAGCCCGAGCACCGAATAGGGATCGCGCATCCTTAGCCCCGAACTCCCCGCGCCCGCTTCCGCGGGCCACGCCAACTTCTATAGCATGTGGGTTGAGCGGAGCGGGCGCGCAAGGCCGAAGTAAAGGCGCCCCGAAAAGCGGATACGCCGTCGTGGACGAGAGTTGGGACAAATCC
>JANLPL010000143.1:0-8548 GCA_031367195.1 Bradyrhizobium sp. | reverse complement strand
GAAGGAAAAGGCTGCGGTTGATCTCTTCGATTAAGCGAAAGAGCGAACGCGGCTTGTAACTCATGCAGCATTCCTTTGATGAGTTGGCAACAAGGCTTCGGCCATAAAAGGGCGTCGAGCGTCCGGCTATGCCGCCCTTTGCTCTCGCGCTTGTAATCGCGACAAAAGGCTGTCGCCAGTACAATCGTTCTTATCGCGAAGCGACGCCATCATATCGGCGACGGCGCCAAACCGCTGACCTCTGCCAGCCTCAAGCTCAGCGATCGCGGCGCGGGTGGTGGCGTTCGGAACCTTCACTTCGAAAGGCAGGCGCTTTTCGTCGGCTATACGCAGCATGAGAAGGCGGATCGCGTCGGAGACGGACAGGCCCATTTCGGCCAAGGCCGCCGTCGCGCGTTTTTTGGTGTCATGGTCTATCCGGGCGCGGACAATTTCGGTGGCGGGCATGATGGACGTTCCTGACTTCGTAGCTTCAATGTAGCTACGAATTTGGGGAACGCAAGGCTTTGGCGGCGGCCGGTTGGGATGGCGCTCAAACGGCTTGAGAGGCGGCCCGAACGCAAAAGGCCGGACCCGCGACGGTCCGGCCCCCTCACTAAACCGAAAAGCCTTACTTCACCAGCTTCGGCCCACCCGTCCTCACCGTCTCGTTTTCCGTGATGGCGCCGAGCCGGCGTGCGACCTCGGTATAGGCCTCGATCATGCCGCCGAGATCCTTGCGGAAGCGGTCCTTGTCCATCTTGTCGTTGGTCTTGATGTCCCACAGCCGGCACGAATCGGGCGAGATTTCGTCGGCGACGAGAATACGCATGTTGTCGCCTTCCCATTGCCGGCCGCATTCGATCTTGAAATCGACCAGCTTGATGCCGACGCCGAGGAACAATCCCGTGAGAAAGTCGTTGACGCGGATCGCCAGCGCCATGATGTCGTCGAGTTCCTGCGGCGCGGCCCAGCCGAAGGCTGTGATGTGCTCTTCCGACACCATCGGGTCGTTCAGTGCGTCGTTCTTGTAGTAGAACTCGATGATCGAGCGCGGCAGTTGCGTGCCTTCCTCAATCCCCAGCCGCGTCGCCAGCGAGCCGGCGGCGACGTTGCGCACCACCACTTCGAGCGGGATGATCTCGACCTCGCGCACGAGCTGCTCGCGCAAGTTGAGACGGCGCACGAAATGGGTCGGCACGCCGATGTCGTTGAGGCGGGAGAACAGATATTCGGAGATGCGGTTGTTCACCACGCCCTTGCCTTCGATCACCTCGTGTTTCTTGGCGTTGAAGGCGGTGGCGTCGTCCTTGAAGTGTTGTATCAGCGTGCCCGGCTCCGGCCCTTCGTAAAGGATCTTGGCTTTGCCTTCATATATTCTTCGGCGGCGGTTCATGCGGAGCAACCGTGGCTGGAGGAAATCCATGGATTCGGCCTTTTTTTCCCCGGCTATCTCGCCGAACCTCCTGAACGCGCAAACGCTCGCCCTCGGAGATGAAGAATTCGATATGGGGTGTTCGGCCGGCGTCGCCAAGCCTGATACCCCGCATCGTGTCGGCGGGCTAGCCCCAAGGAGTCTTAGCCGACATCAGCGCAGTGCACAAATGTTTCTGAAAATCGCAATTCGTTCGCATTTTGGCCGATCCTAGACCAGGGGCTACCGACCAAGTGACTAGCCGCGCCCGGTCGACGCGTAACGTTTTTGCAAGCATATTGCGCGCCGGGGCGGGGGGCTGCCCGACCAACGTGCGCGGAAGTTTCCGGTCGTCTATCGGGGGGCCAAACTTTCAGCGCCGGAAGCGATGTCCTCCGCACGGCGCCCGCGCGCCAAGCTGTAAATTGTGTTGGAGGAATCGCTATGGATGACAAGATGCTCGCCCGAATACAGGGCGACCCGAACTATCAATCGCTGGTGCGAGAACGTTCGTCGTTCGGCTGGACGCTCGCGATCATCATGCTGGTGCTCTATTATGGCTTCATCGCCATCGTAGCTTTCGATCCCAGCCTGATCGCGACCAAGGTCAGTGGCGTCATCACCGTCGGCATCCTGATGGGCGCGGGGCTGATCGTCGCCTCGGTGCTTTTGACCGGCCTCTACGTCCTGCGCGCCAACACCCGCTACGACGATCTCAACCGCGCGATCGTCGCCGCCTCGACAGGGGTGGTCAAATGAGCCGCAAACTCGCACTCTCCGCGGCGCTCGCCACTCTCGCGAGCCCCGCGCTCGCCGCCGGCCCGATCGAGGCCGGGACGATGCAGGCCACCAACTGGACCGCGATCGTCATTTTCGCCGCCTTCGTGACGTTGACGCTCGGCATCACCTATTGGGCGGCGCAGCGCACCCGCACCGCCAAGGATTTCTACGCCGCGGGCGGCAGCGTCAGCGGCTTCCAGAACGGCCTCGCCATTGCGGGCGACTATATGTCGGCGGCCTCGTTCCTCGGCATTTCCGCGCTGGTTTACACCAGCGGCTTCTATGGGCTGATCTATTCGATCGGTTTCCTCGTCGGCTGGCCGATCATCATGTTCCTGATGGCCGAACCCCTGCGCAACCTCGGCCGCTTCACCTTCGCCGACGTCGCCTCCTACCGGCTCCAGGCGGGGCCGATCCGCACCCTGGCGGCGATCGGCACGCTCGTCACCGTCTCGTTCTATCTCATCGCGCAGATGGTCGGCGCGGGACAATTGATCGAGCTGCTGTTCGGCCTGCCCTATCTCTGGGCGGTTATCATTGTCGGCGTGCTGATGATCATCTACGTCACCTTTGGCGGCATGATCGCGACCACCTACGTCCAGTTGATCAAGGCGTGCCTGCTGCTCGGCGGCTCGACCCTGATCTCGATTCTGGTGCTGGCGCAATTCGGGTTCGACTTCAACGCCCTGATCGCCAAGGCGATCGAACTGCACCCCAAGCATGACGCGATCCTGACCCCCGGAACGGCGGTGGCCAATCCGATCAACGCCTTCTCGCTCGGCATCGCCTTGATGTTCGGCACGGCGGGTCTGCCGCATATCCTGATGCGCTTCTTCACTGTCTCCAACGCCAAGGAAGCGCGCAAGTCGGTGTTCTGGGCCACCACCTTCATCGGCTATTTCTACATCCTCACCTTCATCATCGGCTTCGGCGCGATCGTGCTGGTGCTGCCGAACGGGGCCTATCACGACGCCGGCGACATCGCGAAAGGGCTGCTCGGCGGCGGCAACATGCCGGCGATCCATCTCGCCCACGCGGTGGGGGGCGACATAATGAAGGGCTTCATCGCCGCGGTCGCTTTCGCGACAATCCTGGCGGTGGTGTCCGGCCTCACGCTTTCGGGCGCGAGCGCGGTCAGCCACGACCTCTACGCCAGCGTCATCCGCCACGGCAACGTGGACGAGGTGACGGAAGTGCGGGTCTCCCGCATCACCACCCTCGTCCTCGGCGTGATCGCCATCGTGCTCGGCTACGAGTTCGAGAAGATCAACGTCGCGTTCATGGTGGGCCTGGCCTTCGCGGTCGCGGCCAGCGCCAACTTCCCCGTGTTGCTGCTCTCCATGTTGTGGAAGGGCCTGACCACGCGCGGCGCTGTGATCGGCGGCTTCGTCGGCCTGATCTCGGCGGTCGGTCTGACGATCCTCAGCCCGGGGATCTGGGAAGTCGTGCTCGGCCATCCCAAGGGCTCGGCATGGTTCCCCTATGTCTCGCCGGCTTTGTTCACGATGCCGCTTTCGTTCCTGTGCTGCTACGTGTTCTCGGTCACCGACAAGTCGGCGCAAGGGGCGCGCGAGCAGGCGGAATTCGAAGCGCAATACGTGCGTTCGCAGACCGGCATCGGCATCGACGCGGCTTCCACGCACTGATCGTTGAATGAACCTGACGCCCCGCTCTGGCGGGGCGTTTTTTTACGCCCGCTCCAGCCGCCAGCTACGCAGCTCGAACGGCCGCAATTCCGCTGGCGCCTCCACAGGCCGCTCCATGAGATCGACCGGTCCGACCACCCGCCAGCCCGCAGGCGCGATCGGCGCGCAAACGCCGCGCGCCCCGGCGGGCTCGTAAACCCGCAGCACCAGTCCGGCGCCGTCCTCGGCCGGCTTCAACCCGGCCAACGCGACGTGCAGGCCCTCCAAAGCCAGCGGCCGCAATACCCCTTCCGCGACCTGCGCGAGGGCAAGCCCGAGCAGCGGTTGATTGAGCGCCTCCGCCTCGGCGCGCACGCTCTCATGCCAGGCGCCGGCGTGCGGCATCAGGGCATAGGTGAAGGACTGCTCGCCTTCGTCGGCCAGCGGATCGGGATAGACCGGCGAGCGCACCAGGCTGAGGCCGAGCACATTGTCGCGCAGGCTGTGGCCATATTTGCCGTCGTTGAGCAAGGCGAGGCCGAAGCCGGGCTCGGCGAGATCGACGAACCGATGCGCTGCCCATTCGAACATCGCCGCTTCCCACGATGTATTGGAATGGGTCGGCCGTTCGATCACGCCGAACGCGCATTCGGCGATGGCGTGGCGCGCCGTCACCCGCGCGGGCGTTAGGCTGCGCAACAGCGCGCGGCGGTCGCGCCAGTCGATCCAGGTGCGGATGTCGAGCCGCCGTCCCGCCGCCGACAGTCCGATTTCCTGCACGATGCGCGAATGGCGCCAGCTTCGGCTGACCCGCAGGCTGGCGTAGTGCGGCCCGTGTTTGGCGACCTCGACCGCGCCAGGAATCTCCTCGCCGGACGCCTCGTAATCCTCCTCGACGTCCCAGGCGTCCCAGTTGCGCGGCTTGTCCTGGGCATAGACCCAGAGCTGATTGCCGCGCCCGTCGAGCGCTTCGCGCCCGGTCGCCTTGTGGACGAGGCTGGCGATGGTCCCGTCGGCTCCGATCTCGGCGCGCAGATGCGCGTTCTCCAGCACGCGGCCTTTCAGCGACAGGCCCGGCGCCGGCCGCAGCGCATCGCGGCGCAGGATGTGGACGCTCAACGGCGGAATCGTCTCCGCCATCGACACAAAACCCTCGGGCAGGTCGAGTTCGATCACCCGCGGGTCGAGCGAGGGATTGGCGACCAGCACCGCCTCGCTCTCGCCGCGCGGCGAGAGCGCCGCCAGCGCCCGCAACGCGTCCTGTTGGCGCTGCGCGGCGGAAGCGATCACGGAATCGAGTTCGCCCTCCGCGTCCTCATAGACCTCGCGGATGCTGGAGCCCGGCAGGATGTCGTGGAACTCGTTCTTCAACACAAGGCGCCACAGCGGCTCCAGCGTGGCCGGCGGCTCGGCGCCAAGCAGGTGGGCCAGCGACGCCAGCGTCTCGGCGACGATCAGCCCGCGCTCGGCTTGCCGGTGGCGACGCTTGACCCCGCTCTGGGTCGTCAGGGTCGCGCGGTGCAGTTCCAGATACATCTCGCCCGACCAGCGCGGCAGCGGTTTCGCCGCAGCCGTCTCGTGGGCGCGGGCGAAAAACGCATCGACGCGCGACCAGCTCGCTCTAGGCAGCGCCGGAAAATCGCGTAACTGAACTTCGCGCGCGATCATCTCGGGCGTGACGCCGCCGCCGCCGTCGCCATAGCCGACCGCGAGCAGGGTCTCGTCGTGCTGGTCCTTCTGGCGAAAATTGGCCCAGGTCGGCTGCACCCCGTGCGCCCGCACGTCGCCGTTGTAGCCGGCGAGCGGATTGTCGAACACATGCGCCAGCACGCGCGCGCCGTCGAGCCCTTCCCACCAGAACAGATCGTGCGGGAAGCGGTTGGTCTCCGACCAGAGCAGCTTGATCGTGAAGAAGCTGTCGATGTCGGCCTGTCGCAACAATTGCGGCAGCGCCGGGGAGAAGCCAAAACAGTCCGGCAGCCAGCACACCCGCGATTTCGCGCCGAACACGCGCTCGAAATAGCGCTGGCCGTACAGCAATTGCCGCACGAGCGATTCGCCGGTTGGCAAATTGGTGTCCGGCTCGACCCACATGCCGCCGATCGGCTCCCAGCGCCCTTGCGCCACCCGCTCGCGGATCGCTTGGAATAGCGCGGGATCATCCTGCTCGATCTGCGCATAGTATTGCGCGCTCGATTGGTTGAACAGAAAATCGGGCGAGCGCGCCATCAGCCCGAGCGCGGTGTGGAACGTGCGCCGCAGTTTTCGCCGCGTTTCGTCATAGGGCCACAGCCACGCCAGATCGATATGCGCGTGGCCGTTCAAGGCGACTTTTCCGCGCGGGGGATAGAGTCGCTGCAACTCACGCAATCGCCCCGTCAGCGCGGCGAGAGCGCGGGTCACGCTG
The DNA here is from genome assembly GCA_031367195.1 of Bradyrhizobium sp. Lineage (GTDB taxonomy): Bacteria > Pseudomonadota > Alphaproteobacteria > Rhizobiales > Beijerinckiaceae > Roseiarcus. The sequence continues at coordinate 2,343 of JANLPL010000143.1, read as the reverse complement.
GCGCGCTCGTGTTCGTCGAGCCCCGGCGGATCGGCGGCGACGGGCGGCAGACGCCACAATGTTTTCATGCGCGACGTCGTCGCGATTCGCGCGACGTAATCGGCCGTCAGCGACGGCCAGCGCAACGCCCGCAGCGCCGTCTCGCCAGCATCGAGCAAATGGGGAACCGCCTCATGCGCGCCCAGCGTCGAGACCGCCTCGACGATCTGCGTCAGCAGCGCGTGCAACGCCTCGACGTCGCCGTCGATCCAGGCGAATTCCGCCAGCGCCAGCGAAGGCGCCGCCACCGGCTGCCCGAACGGCGCGCGCGCGACGCTCTCGGCCTCAATCGCGAACGCGCGTCCGAGCAACGGAAACTCGCGGTGATAGGGGTCGAGGCCAAAACTCTCACACTCTCCGCCCTCATACGAAAGCGTGACCAGACTTTCGCCGCCGAGGTCGAGCCGCAGCCGCGTCTCGGCGAGCGGCCATCCCTCCGGCGCCGTCGCGCGTGCGGCGAAGCGTCGCACACCCTCCCGGTTCGGCCAGGCCGCGCCGCGCGCGATATCAACGCCATCGAGCGTCCAGCCCTCGATCGCAACCCGCGCCCGCACGCGCCACGGATCCAGCTCGGCCAGGCGTTCCTGCAAGCGGCGCCCGCGTTGATCCGATGTCAGCGGCATGGGACGCTACAGACCCTTGTTGTGGAGCCGGCGCTCCCAGTCGAGCGCCTGGGCGACGATCTGTTCGAGATTGTCGCGCTTCGGCCTCCAGCCAAGCACTTCGCGCGCCCGTTCGGCGCGGGCGACGATCACGGCGGGGTCGCCGGGCCGGCGCGGGCCGATTTCGACCTTGAAATCGACGCCCGACACCTTTTTCACGACGTCGATCACCTCTTTGACCGTCGCGCCGTGGCCATAGCCGCAGTTGCACACCGTCGAGGCGCCGCCGTTCCTGAGATAGCGCAGCGCGTCGAGATGCGCGTCGGCGAGGTCGGTGACCTGGATGTAGTCGCGCTCGCAGGTGCCGTCGCGGGTGGGATAATCCTCGCCGTAAATGCTCATCGACGGGCGGCGCCCCAGCGCGGTCTGGGCGCCGATCTTGATCAGATGGGTCGCGTGTTTCGAGGTCTGCCCGAGCCGGCCGCGGGGATCGGCGCCGGCGACGTTGAAATAGCGCAGCGTGACATAGCGCAAATCATGGGCGCGGGCGGCGTCCTCCAATATCCATTCGGTCATCAGCTTCGAGCGGCCATAGGGCGAGATCGGGTTGAGTTGCGTCGTCTCGGTCACTGGCGACGAGGCGGTGTCGCCATAGACGGCGGCGGTCGAGGAAAAGATGAAATGCTTCACCCCGCCCTTGACGGCGCATTCGATCAACGTGCGCGCGTTGGAGGTGTTGTTGAGATAATAGCCGAGCGGATCGGCCAGGGAGTCCGGCACGACGATTTTTGCGGCGAAATGGGCGATGGCGTCGATGCCGCGCGTCGCGATGACTTGGCCGATGAGATCGGCGTCGCCGAAATCGCCGACGATGAGTTCGACCCCCTCCGGCACCGCCCAGGAATAGCCGGTCGAGAGATTGTCGAGCACGACGACCTTTTCGCCCGCGTCGAGCAGACCCAGCACCATGTGGCCGCCGATATAGCCGGCGCCTCCGGTTACAAGCACGGTCATCAAAAAAGTCTCCGCCGGCCGCTCATCGCCGTTTAACGAATTTGCGGCAAGCCCAGTTAAGGTCAAAGCCGTTGCGGAAAGCGTAACAGGTCAACGCGGCCGCGTCCTCGGGCTATAAAGGTCCGAAGTCCTTGGGAGAAGCCGACTAATGTCAAGAAAAATTCGCAAAGCCGTCCTGCCCGTCGCCGGGCTCGGCACGCGCTTCCTGCCGGCCACCAAGACCGTGCCGAAGGAAATGCTGACGGTGGTCGATCGGCCGATCCTCCAGCATGTCGTCGATGAGGCGAGGGCGGCGGGAATCGAGCATTTCATCTTCGTCACGGGACGCAACAAGTCGGTGATCGAGGATCATTTCGACAACGCCTACGAGCTTGAGGACACGCTGCGGCGTCGCGGCAAGACGAAAGAGCTTGAGGCGCTGCTGAACGACCTGCCCGGCGCCGGCAATTGCGCGTTCACCCGCCAGCAGGCCCCGCTCGGCCTCGGCCATGCCGTGTGGTGCGCGCGCGAACTGGTCGGCGACGAGCCGTTCGCGGTGCTGCTGCCCGACATGGTGACGATGGGCGGTGCGACGAAATCACAATGCCTGGCCCAATGCGTCGAGACTTATAACAAGCACGGCGGCAACGTCATTGCGGTCGAGCAGGTTCCGGCTGAGGAGACGCATCAATACGGCGTCGTGGCGGTC
>JANLPL010000139.1:0-5182 GCA_031367195.1 Bradyrhizobium sp. | reverse complement strand
CGTCGCCGCCTGGCTTGCAGGGCGTTTGGGCTTACTTGGTGTTCGCCTCGCTCTGCGACATGATCTGCGGCGCGGTGAAGGTCACGCCGCAGGGCAGGAACTGATTGGGGGCGAAGAAGTCCGCCTTCAGGTCGGGGAAGTAATTTTCGCCGGCCTTCAACGTGTTGAAATCGGCGACGGGGATCGGGATCGACACCAGCTGCGGCATGATATTGCCTTGCAGCGCCGAGATCGCCGCTTTCATCGCAATCGCCACCAGGGCGGGCGACTGGCCATAGGACATGCCTTTCAGGCCGTCCTTGGCATAGTCGGCGATCTGAATGCGGAAGCGGTTTTCGCCCTCGCCCGACATCGGCACAAAGGGATGTTTGGCGTCCATCATCGCCCGCACCGTGCCGTCGCTGCCGCCCTGGGTGAACACGCCGTCGAAGTGCTTGTGCACGGCGAGCGCGTCGGCGGTGACTTTCTGCGAAGTGCCGGGATCCCAGTTGCCGACCACTTCGGTGATGTTGAACTTGTTGGGCGCCGCCTCCATTACTTCGCGGAAGCCGACGTGGCGGTCGCGGTCGACCGAATTGCCGGGCAGGCCGCGCACTTCGAGGATGTCGCCGGCGGTCTTGCCCATCTGATCGATCAACCAATGGGCGGACATCACGCCCATCGCGTGTTGATCCTCGTTGACCATCATCACCTTGTCGGTGTCGAGGATGTTGTCGAAGGGAACGACGATGACGTTGCTCTTGTCGGCGAGGCGGATGATGCGGTCGAACCCGTCGGGCGCGACGGCGATGGTGACGATCGCGTCAAAGCCCTGGTTGATGAAATCCTCCATCGCGCCGAGCTGGGCGGCGACGTCGGTGCCGGTGGAGACGACCTTGAACTCTTTCAGGTTCTCCTTGATGCCGGGCGTTTCGGAAAACGCCTTGGCGGTTTTGACCATCTGAATGCGCCAGATGTTGCCGACGAAGCCGTTGACCAGCGCGATGCGGTAGGGGCCGGGCTTCTTCTCCCACTGGAAGAATTTGGTCTTGTCCGACCAGGGCTTGAAACACCCGGCGTCCGCGCCGGGGCCTGAGACGACTTTAGGTCCGGCGATAGCCGCCGAAGCGGCGAAAACGGCGGCGAGCGCAAGCGCAGATACGCGCAAATTCATGGCGTGACCTCCCTTTGAGCGCCGGGCTTTCCGCCGTTCGGCGCCGCCCTTACGAAGGGCGATGAAGCTAACATGCCAGAGCGGAGCGGCGCCCGCAAGGCGTTTGCCGCCGGGGGACGCAAAAAGCGCCGGGTCTTTTCGCGGATCACGGCAAGTTCAGCGGCTTACGCGCCGGTGACGCGCCACACGACGTCGCCGACGTCGTCAGCCACTAGCAGCGATTTGTTCGGCCCGAGCGCGACGCCGACCGGGCGGCCGTAGGAGAACGCCTCGTCGGGCGAGAGAAAGCCGGAGAGAATGTCGCGCGGCGGCGCGCAGGGCCGGCCATTCTCGAACGGCACTTGCACGACGCGATAGCCGCTGAGTTTGCTGCGGTTCCACGAGCCATGCTGGCCCACCACCATGCCCTCGCCGAAGCCCGGCAGCACGCCGGCGGGCAGCCAGCATAGGCCGAGCGAGGCGGTGTGGCCGCCGAGCGCGAAATCGGGCTGGATCGCCTTTGCGACCATTGCGGGATTGGCGGCCACGCGGTCGTCGACGACGCGGTCCCAATAGCACCAGGGCCAACCGTAGAAGCCGCCCTGGCGCACGCTGGTGAGATAGTCGGGCGGGGTCTCGTCGCCGAGCCCGTCGCGCTCGTTGACGACGGTCCACAGCGCCCCCGTCGACGGCTCGAAGGCGAGGCCGACGGGATTGCGCAGGCCGCCGGCGAAAACCTCGCAAGCGCCCGAGGCGATGTTGTAACGATGGATCGCCGCGCGGCCTTCTTCCGGCCCGAAACCTTCGTCGGCGATATTGGTCTGCGAGCCGACGCCGACATAGATCGTCGCGCCGTCCGATGTCGCCAGCAGGCTGCGGGTCCAATGGCCGCCCGGCTTGAAGGCGGCGAGTTTGCGGGCAGGGCCGGTAAGTTTCGTCGCGCCGGGTTGATAGGGGAACGCCATCAGCCCGTCGGTGGCGCCGACGTAGAACGTATCTCCGACCAGCGCCATGCCGAAGGGTTGGTTGAGGCCGTCGAGATAGACGCCGCGCGTCTCCGCGACGCCGTCGCCGTCGGAATCGCGCAGCAGCGTGATGCGGTTCGGGCTTTGCCCCAGCGCGGCGGCGCGGCGCAGCGTCGCCACCATGGCGTAATCGAACACCGACTTTACCGGCTGGTCCTGTTGCAGCGCCTCGGCCGCCAGCACGTCGCCGTTGGGCAGCACATGGAGCCAGCGCGGATGTTTCAGGCCGGTCGCGAAGGCGTTGACCCTGAGGCCCGGCGTCGGCGTCGGGGTCTGGCCGGCGTCCCAGCCGCGCGCGGTCGGCATTTTCAGCGTCGGCAGCATCCCCTGCGGCCGCGCCTGCGGGATTTCGGGCCTCGGTCCGACCGCCTGCTCGGTGGGAACCCCCGCCAGGCGGCGCCAGGCGATGGTCGCCGCGCCGATGCCCGACACGACGCGGGCGAATGCGTTAGAAATATCCATCAAGCCGTCTCCGAACAGGGTTGCGCGACGGCCTGAGCGCGCGCCGTCACATCGAGGATCGCCGCGACGACCGCTTCCGGCGCGGCGAAATGCGGGGAATGGCCGATTCCCGGCAACAGCCGCAACGTCGCGCCGGGAATTTCGCGCGCGCAGGCGCGGGCGTGAATGTCGATCGAGACGAGCTTGTCTTGCGCGCCCATCAGGATCGCCGTCGGCGCCGCGATCTCGCCATAGCGGGGCGAAAGCGCCGCCGCCTCGGCGCAGAGATCGACGAAATCCTCGGCGTTGGCGCGGAAATGCCAGGGGCGGAACAGCAGCGCCAGCCGCGTGCGGCGCGCGTAATCTGGCGGCGCCGCATTGGGGGCGAACACGCCGCGCACTGCGCCCGATGTCAGCGCCAGCCCGGCCGCCGGCGCGACCAGCCAGCGGAACAAGGCGCCGACCACGGGCGTGGCGGCGAGCGTGTAATACCAGGATACGCCTGTGCGCCAGGGATGGCTGACGGGGGAGAGCAGCACGAGGCCGCGCGTGAAGGTCGGGAAGTCGAGCGCCATCGCGAGACCCAGCACGCCGGAAAGCGAATGCACGACGACGATGGCGTCTTGTACGCCGAGGCTTTCGAGGCCAGCGCGAATCCAGGCCGCCTGCCGGCGCGGCGAGGTCGCGGATCGGCCGGCCATCCGGTCGCTGTAGCCGTGGCCGGGGCGATCGACCGCGAACACGCGAAAGCCTTCGTCCGCGAGGCGCCCGGCGAGCGCGACATGGGGATCGGCGAAATTGCCCGAGGCGCCGTGGACGAGCAGCACGGCGCCGCGCGCGGGCGCCCGCGGCGCCGTCTCGACGATATGCAGCCGGCCGGGGCCGACATCGACGTGGTGGCCCACCGGGGGATATCGCCGCCGCAGGTCGATGCAGAGCAGAAGCGTGAAGCTAAGCGAGAGAACCAAGGCGACGACGATCCACGCCACGATCAAGGCGCGCGGCTCCACGCTTTGTTTTGCGCGCGGGCGCGCGCCTCTTGCAACGGCTCGAAAGCGGGGGCGAGAGCCAGCGCTTGATCGTAAGCGCGCAGGGCGCCTTCGGGATCGCCGGAATCGAGCAGGATGGCGCCCAGGCCGGCGAGCGCGCCGACGTCGCGCGGTTCGCGCTTCAGGGTCTGCGCGATATCGCCCATCGCCCCCTTGACGTCGCCGGACTGGAAGCGCGCGGTGGCGCGAGCGCTCCACGCCTCCGCCCATTCGGGGTCGAGGTCCACCATGGCGTCGTAGAGTTGCAGCGCAAGCGGTAGATTGGCGCTCTCGCGCGCCTTCCGCGCCCTGCCATAGAGCAGGTCGGCGGCGTCGGAGCCCGATTGCGCGCGCTCGCGGTCGATCTCGCCGAGGATGCCGGCGGCTTCGTCGGGATAGCGGGTCTTGGCGAGCCGCTGGTAAAGCCGGTCGATCCGCCGGGCCGGCGAAGTCTCGACAGGCTCCTCCGGCGTCGCGCGCGCATTCGGCGACGTATAGCCGGGCGGCGGCGTGTAGGAACCAGCAAAAGCGCCGGCGGGCGCGAGCCCCAGCGCCAATGCGAACGAAACAGAAAATCGCCTCATGCGGGGCAGTTTAGCGCCCCGCGCGACGGCGGTCAAAGGCTGGCTTCAGCCCTGGCGCGCCTTGAAGCGCTTCTGTGTCTTGTTGATGATATAGACGCGGCCCTTGCGGCGCACGAGCCGGTTGTCGCGGTGGCGGTTACGCAGGGACTTGAGAGAATTGCGGACTTTCATGGCTCACCCGAGTTTTTGACGCTGCGGGAAGAACCCACGGTCTGCGATTGCGCGGTCCTATGCCCGATTCAGCCGCGCTGATCAAGCGTTTCCGGCGCGGCTGCTGCGAAGAAGGCGAGCTTCGTGTCGCCATAGACGCGCTCGTCGACGAGGGAGAGGCCGGGCGGGGCGGGCAGCGCGGCTTTGGCGTTCTCCTCGACCACGACCAGCGCGTCCGGGGCGAGCCAGCCCCCGGCGACGAGGGCCGCCAGGGCCGGGGGGGCGAGGTTCTGATCGTAGGGCGGGTCGAGAAAGGCGAGATCGAACGGCGGCGCGGACGGCGCCTTACCGAGCTTGGCCGCGTCGGCGCGCCAGATCCGCGTCACGCCGCCAAGCGCGAGCGCCTCGACATTGCCGCGCAGCAGCGCGCGCGCCTCGGCGCCGTCATCGACGAACAGAACAAAACTCGCGCCGCGCGACAAAGCCTCGATCCCGAGTGCGCCCGAGCCGGCGAACAGATCGACCACGCGGGCGCCTTCGAGACTCCCGACATGGCGATGGGCGAGAATATCGAACAAAGCCTCGCGCAGCCGGTCCGACGTGGGCCGGATCGCGCGCGAGACAGGCGCGAGGATCGCGCGCCCTTTCAGCCGGCCGCCGACGACCCGCATTTAGCCGCGAGGCTTTCGAGGGCCTTTGCCGCGCGGTGGGCCGCTACGGGGAGGACCGCTGCGGGGAGGAGCGCTGCGAGGAGGGCGGGCGCCGCCTTCGCTGCGGGCGGGTTTGGCGCCGAACTCGCGACGGGGCGGCCGCTCGCCGGCT
>JANLPL010000241.1:0-17420 GCA_031367195.1 Bradyrhizobium sp. | reverse complement strand
GAACCGGGAGACGGACGCGGGATCGAAATCGGCCAGCCCCTGAATCAGGCTGCCGCAGCCGCCCGAGGCGATCAGCGTCAGATCCGGCGCGGCCTTCCGAGCCCGCGCCAGCAGCGCTTCGCGCACGTCGCGGGTCTGCGCGGACGCGCACGCGCCGATCGGCTCGTTGATCGGCTCCAGCGCCGTGCGCGCCGGCATCAGCGCCGCGATCTCGCCCACCAGCGCGAGATAGGCGGCAAACTCCGGCGCGTCGATCGAAGCCGTCATGCGCGCGGGTGTCCAGTAATGCGTGCCGGCGTTGGCCTGCACGTTGACGACCACCTTCAGGTCGGCCTTCAGGCAAAGCTCGACCGCGCGCATCAACTGATCGAGCAATACGCGCTTTTCCGGCGCGCTCGCCGCCAGAAACGGGCCGGGATCGACCGGCAGGCGCAGGAAGTCGAACCCGGCCGCACGCAGCGCGTTCAGGTCGCGCGACTCTGGCACAGGCCGCGTCGGCTGGAACGGCGGCGAAGCATAGTCGCGGCGCGGCGCGGGATATTCCTGCGTCAACTGAAACCACGGAAACGCGTTCACGCCCCGGCGCAGGCTGAGCGGCGCGGGGGTCGCGCGCGCCAGCGATGGGGCGGCCAGCGCCGCAGCGGCGCCCGCCAGCGCGGCCCGGCGCGTGATCAGACCCATCTCGGCGTCGCGGGTTGCATCGTCCGGGAGCGCGCGCCGCGCGGCGCGGCGATCCCTATGCATTCGCGCTCATAGGCGACCAACACATCGCGCCACTGGAACGCCTCGGCCGCCCGTGCGCGCGCTTCGGCTCCGAGCCGCGCCACCAGCGCGTCGTCGGCGATCACCAGCGCGATCGTCGCTTCGCAGCTGGCTTCGTCCTTGAACGTCAACGCCGCCGCGCCCGCCGTCCATCGGTTATAGGAATTGTCATGCGCCACCACCGCGTTGCCGGCCCACAAAGCCTCCACCAGCGAAGGGTTGGTGCCCCCGACCGTGTGCCCGTGCAAATAGGCGCGCGCATGGAAGCGCAGCGCGCGCACGACCGCCGGCTCGTAGATCGCGCCAGGAAACACGACCTCCTCGCTCGCCGCCGCGCGCACTTCCTCGTGATAGCGATTGCCTTGCTCCAGCTTGCCGAGCACGACCAGCTTCATGCCGCGCCTCTTGGCGGAGAAGGCGCGCACCATCGTCGCGATATTGTTGTCGGGTTCGATGCGGGCGATCGAGATCAGATATTTGTTCGGCTCCAGTCCGAGCTTCTGCACGGGACCGACCGCCGCGCCATATACGGGATCGGCGCCATAGGGAATGACCACCGCCGCCGAGCGCGGCCGCCGCGTCGCCAGATGATCGGCGATCGCGGGGTGATCGGCGACAAGGCGCTGCGAGGTCCAGGCGGCGATCCATTCGTTGACGAAGAACCAGGCGCGCACCGGCATCGGCCATTTCGGCCGCTTCCATTCGATGCCGTCCATATTGGTTAACACCTTGCGCCCGGCGAGCCGCAGCGCGGGCAGGAACGCCGCGCCGTTATAGCCCAGCACCAGACAGACGCCCGGCCGCTTCAGCGCATCGCGCACGCATTTGAAATCGAAATCGAGCGCGCCCAAGCCACCCTTGCGCGCGGTCTGGATGAAGATGCGGTTAACGCCGCGCCAGACATCGGCGCGCACGGGCTGCGTCACCTTCTCTACATCGTCCTGGCAATAGACGCTGACGTTCCAGCCGCGCTCGGCGAGGAACAGCGCATAGCGTTCCGCGAACGTCTCGAAGCCACCGTGACTGGCGGGAATCCCTCGCGTTCCCAGGATGAGAAGGGTTTTCTCGGGTTGTGTCATTTCGGGGCGCCCTCTGTCCTGAAGCGATCCGCTTAAGGCGGCGTTCGGCTTCTTGAGCCAAGAAGGAGCAAGCGAGGGGCCTGGCATAGGGATTGCGCGGGCGCGGTCGTCGGCGAAGATGGGATCTATAGATGCGGATTGCCTGTGTGCATCAGGGCTACGAACTGTATGGCTCGGATCGCTGCTTCGTCGAAAGCGTCGCGGCGCTGCGCGAGGCCTACCGCCAAGCCCAAATCGAAGTTGTGCTGCCGCGCGCGGGGCCGATCGTCGAAGCGCTGACGCCCCTCGCCGACCGCATCGTGTTCGAGCCTTTGTTTGTTCTGCGCCGCAAGGCTTTGCCGCGCCTGCTGCTGACGGGCGTATTCACCCTGCCCGCCGCGTTGTGGCGCGCGAGCCGACGGCTGCGAAACGCCGATCTCGTCTATATCAACACCTCCGTCGTGCTCGACTATCAGATCGCCGCTCGGGCGTTTCCCGGCAAGGCGCTGCTGCATATCCACGAGATCCCCACCGGCCTCGTGCGCGCCGTGCTGCGCCGGTTGGCGCTTGCGAGCGGCGCGCGGTTGATCTTCAATTCGCGCGCCACCCGCGACAGTTTCGCGCCGCCCGCCAACCAACTTTTCGACGTCATCTACAACGGTCTCGAAGGGCCGCCCGCGCCGGAACCGACCACCTACGACGGCGCGCGCCCGCTGCGCGTCGCGCTGATCGGCCGCATCAACCGCGTCAAGGGTCAGGACGTGCTGCTGGCGGCATTAGGCAAGCTCGACGCGACCCGGCTGCAAGTGCGCATGGTCGGCGGCGCGTTCGAGGATCCCGGCCTGGAGACGCGGCTGCGCGATCAGGTCAAGCAGGCCGGCCTCGCCGATGTCGTCTCGGTCGAGCCATTCGCGGCCGACACCGCGCCGATCTACCGCTGGGCCGACATCGTCGTCGCGCCGTCGAAACTGCCGGAATCGCTCGGCCGCACCGCCATCGAGGCGATGGCTTACGGGCGCCCCGCGCTGGTCTCGGCAATTGGTGGCCTGACCGAAGTCGTCGCGCACGGCGAGACCGGCTGGCACGTCCCGCCCGGCGACGCCGACGCGCTGGCGGAGCGGCTCGCCGCCATCCTGGGCGATGCGTCGGCGTGGCGCGATTTCGGCGCCAAGGCGCGGGCGCGCTACGAGCGGCTGTTCAGCGGCAAGGCGGCGGCGGATGCGCTCGGCGCCGCGGCGGCGCGCTGCCTGGCGCGCGATCGCTCGCCTCCGGGCGCTCAGGCGCTGGCGGCCAAGACCTCATGAAATTCCCCGGCATGACGGCGGAGTGGCGACGGCTGGCGCTCGTGCTCGGCGGCGAGGCGATGCAGAGCGGCCTGCATTTCGGCCTCAATCTCGTATTGATCGCGCTGCTTCCCGCACGCGATTACGGCACGTTCGCCTTCACGCTGGTGCTCGGCGGCGTCGGCCTCACCTATGTGCGCTCGCTCACCGCGATGCCCGCCAGCACCTATATCGGCCGCGCCCGCGGCGAATCGAGCGCGCATTTCTACGAAGGCGCGTTCGGCGCCGCCGCGCTGGCTTTATGCGCTGTGATGGCGCTGATCGCCGGAGCGGTGATCGCCACATGGTCTCCCGACGCCGCGCTCGGCGGCGGGGCGGTGGTGGGCCTGTGGAGCCTGCGCTCGCATCTGCGCACGGTTGGCTTCGCGCGCCGACGCGCCGGCGCGGTGACATCAAGCGACGCCGTGTTCGCGGCGACCGGCGCGGCGGCGAGCGCGGCGGCGTTGCATTTCGCGCAAGACCTGTTGCAGGGCGTGCTGTTTGCGCTGGCGCTCGCCAATATCGCGGGCGCGGCGGCGCTGTCGCTGGCTCGCCGCGCGCCGCCGCTGGCCAATTTCGGACGCCGCGCGCGCTGGTTCTATTTCCGGCTGGCGCGGCGGCTCGCGTGGTCGCTCTACAGCGTCACCGCGACCATTCTTCAGGGCCAGGGCGTGGCCTTTCTCGTCGTCGCTTTCGCCGGACCCGCGGCCTTCGCGCCGATCGCCGCGATGCTCGCCTTTTTCGCGCCGCTGCGCATCTTCGCGCTATCGCTCGCCAACATGCTGCAACCGGAAATCTCGCGCCTGGTCGCGCGCGGCGACGAGAAGGGCTGGCGCGCGATGCGCAATACGTGGACGCTTCGCGCCGGTATGCTCGCGCTGCTCTACGGCGATCTCGGCTTCGCCGCCATCCCCAGGCTGCACCTGCGCTCGATCGAAAATCATCAGCCGGTGCTGTTCATCGCCGTTCTCGCCTGGTCGCTTTACGCCGTCGTGCTCGTTTATCTGATGCCGCGCATCCTCATGGAGGCGCGCATGCGTTTTCGCGACATCGCCGTCATCACCACTTTCGGCGCCGCGATTACGTTCGCGCTGACGCTGGCGCTGCTCCATTTCGCCGCGCCGTCCTATGCGATCCTCGGCGCGGTGCTGGGTGAAAGCGTCGTCGCGGCGGCGACCTGGAAACTTTCGACGCAGAGCTTCGCGGCCAAACGAAGATCCGACGGCGCCAGAGTTCCGCGCGCCGCCAGCCCGCCATCCTCCGAATTAACCTGCGAGGCGAAGGCTTCCCCATGACCACCGGCGTCGTCACGAAGTTCCCCGCGCAGCCCCGCAACACGCCGAGCGCCGCGAGCGCGCGTCCGGGCGCCCGCGTGCGGCCGCTGACCGAAAGCGACCTGGAGCCGGTCGCCGATCTATTCCTGCAACGGTTCCGGTCCTCGCGCCGCGGCGCGCGCGCGCGCGCCGAGATTGCCGCCTGCATAAAGGCGCTCTATCTCGATCATCCCATGCGCGAGGGCGACGCGGACGCGCTGGTCTCGATCGATTCGGCCGGCGCGATCGGCGCCTTCTGCGGCGGCGTGCGCGCCAATTTCCAGTTCGACGGCCGCCCGGCGAAAGCCTGCATCACGGGCACGCTGATGGCCTCCGCCGCGCCCGGCCACGCCATGGCCGCGGTGCAGATTCTGAGAGAGTGTCGCAAGCTCGACTACGACCTGTTCGTCACCGACAGCGCCAATCGCAATTCGCTCGCGATCTGCCAGGCGATCAATTATCAGGTCGTTTCGCCCGACAGCCTGGAATGGGCCTGCGTGTTCGACCCCGCGAGCCTGGCCTTGCATAAGGTCCGTCAACGGCTCGGGGCCGGCTGGCTGGGGGCGCTGAGGCCGCTCGCGCGCGGCCTGGATCTGGCGGCCGGGGCCGCGTTGCGTAAGGCCGAAGGCGCGACGAAACCGTCGGCGTGGCGCGACGAGGAGGTCGACGCCGAGACGTTCGTCGCGATCGCGCCGCGCTTCTTCGAACCCTATCGCCTGCGGCCGGAATTCTCCAGGCCGGAATTCCTGTGGTTGATCGCAATGGCGAAACGCCGACGCAGCGCCGGCCCGCTGCATCTGCGCGTGGTGTACGACGCCGCCGGGACGCCGGCCGGGGCCTATGCCGCGTTCGGAGGCAAGGGCGACGTCGCGCGCGTGTTCCACGCGGTCGCCGCGCCGCACGGCTGGGGCCGCCTGTTCGACAAGATGCGCGAGAGCGCGCGCGAACGCGGCTGCATCGCCATTCACGGCCCGCTCAAAAAGGCGATGATGGCCCATGCCTATAGCGTGCGCGGCGTGTTTTTCTATTATGCAGGCGGAATGCTCGCCTATTCCAACCGGCCCGACATTCGCCGCGCGATCGAGAGCGGCGAGGCGATGCTGGGCGGCTTCGCGGGCGACCGCTGGACGCAGCTCGCTTCCGACAATTTCGGCTAAAATGGCGTCAGCCGGAAATGACGTCGCCGTGACGACCATGCCAATAGCGCGCAGTCAGGCGAGGCGCGATCATCAGGGATATGGGCACCGAGATCGCGGCGGTGATGGCGATCATCCAGGCAATTGCGCCCATGGCGTCACGCGTCACCGGGATCGCAAGAATGACGAGCAGACCGACGCCAAACAGGACGGCCTGAACCATCATATAGACCAGCATCGCGATAATGAGACGGTTTTGCATGGCTGAAGCCTCCGCTTAAGGGCGCCAAGACACGTCGCGCGTCAACTCAACGCGCGCGCCTGTGTGTCGGTTCCCATGCGGCTCAGTCCGTCGGGGCCCCCATCAGCTTTCGCGCCTGCGCGGCGGTCATGGGCAACCCGAAGGCGAGCCCCTCGGCGAATTCCGAACCAAGCTGGGCAAGCTCCACCGCATCCGATTCGTTGTCCGCCCCGTCGGTGATCACGTCCATGCCGAGATCGTGCCCCATCGCCACCGCCGCCCGCAGCACGACTGAACGACCCGAGCCGCCGCGGGGCCTGGCGAGCGCCGAGCCGATCTTCAGCGTGTCGAAGCGATAGCGTTCGATCTCGCCCAGCGAGGTGTAGCCGGAGCCGAAATCGTCAAGCGCAATCCCCGCGCCCAGTTCGCGCGCGCGCGGTAGCAATTGCGCGGCGAATTCGGGATTCTCCATCACCAGCGCCTCGCTGACGCCAAGCTTGAGCGAGCCGCGCGCGACATTGTGGCGGCCGAGCGTGGCGCGGATGTCGCTCAGGAGATCATGCGCCAGCATCTGGCGTGAAAACAGGCCGAGCAGCGCGAAGATCGGCGGATTGACCTCCAGCGCCTTTTGCCAGGCGGCGAGTTCGCGTGCGGCGTAGTCGAGCGCGAAGGCGCCGATTTCCGTCATCGCCAGGGCGCCGTCGGCGTCGCGCAGGAACTCGGCCGGGCTCAGCACGCCGAGCCGCGGATGGCGCCAGCGCGGGGTGGCCTCGAAGCCGGCCACCGTGCGGTCCTCAAGCCGAACGACGGGCTGGAACAGCACGAATATCTCGCGGCGCGTCAAGGCGTGGCGCAGTTCGGAGCCGAGCGAAGCGCGCGTTTCGCGGGCGTTGCGCATCATGCGCTGGAACACAGCGGTGCGGTCGCCCCCGCCCGCCTTGGCGTTGGCGAGCGCGATTTCGACATCGCCGAACAGATCGGACGCCTTGGCGTGGCGCGCGCCATCGTAAGCGGCCAGACCCACACATGCGGTCACCGAAACCTCACGGTCGCCGAAGCTGATGGGGTTGGCGAGCTGTTTGCGAAGCGCGTCGCCGAAAACGGCGGGATCGAACTCCGCCTCGCGCGGCAGAATGACGCCGAAATGGTCGCCGCCGAGCCGCGCCAGCGTGTCGCCGGGCTTGAGGTCGCGCGCCGCGCGGCGGGCGATGGTCAACAGCGCGGAATCGCCGAACGACATGCCGTGCGAGGCGTTGATCGCCGCCAGCCGGTCGATGTCGAACAGGGCCACCACCAGTCCCGGCGAGCCCGCCCGGCGAGCGCCCGTCACCGCGCTTTCCAGCCGGTCGAAGAACAATTCCCGGTTCGGCAGGCCGGTGAGATGGTCGTGGATCGCATCGTGCAGGATGCGCTCGGCGGAGGCGCGGCTTTCAGTCACGTCCTCGAACGTGCCGATCACCCGGATCACGTCGCCGCCGGAATCGAGCACCGGGCGCGCTTTCAACAGGAACCAGGTGTAATGCCCGTCGGCGCCGCGCAGGCGCAGATCGTGGCGGATACGGCCCGAGCGTTGCAGCAGCAACCCGTCGAGCGCGGCGGAATAGCGGTCGCGGTCGAGCGGGTGCAGCACTTCGAGCCAGCCCGCGGCCGGACCCTCCAGCGCGCCGCGGCGCAGGCCCAGATGGCTCTCCGCGTCGCCGCTGACATAGATGCGGTCGGCGGCGACGTCCCAGTCGAAGATGGCGTCGCCCGCCCCGGTCATCGCCAGCGCCCGCCGCTCCGCGTCGTCGCCCAGCGCCCGCAACGCCCCGCCGCCGGAGAAGGCGGTCTGCATGATGGTGAACCCGATCAGCAGCACGATCAGCACCAGCCCGCCGATCAGACCCGGCGAGGTGAGATCGTTGGTGACCTGCCCCAGAGCCGCCGCCGCCGCCGCCACAACCCAGACCCCGAGCAGAAACCAGGTCGGGATCAGCAGCACCGCGCGGTCGGAGCCGCGCCCGGCCAGCGTCAGGATCAGCAGTAGCCCGATCGCCGCCACGCTGGCGATCGAGATGCGCGCGACCCCGGCGGCGACGGTCGGATTATAGACCGACAGACCCACGACGATCGCCATCGCCAGTATCCAGGCCAGGCCGATGTGCAGGAACCGCGCGTGCCAGCGGCGCAGGTTGAGATAAGTGAACATGAACACGATCAGCGTCGCGCCGATCGAGGCTTCGATCGCCGCGCGCCAGATCCGCTCGGTGGCGTCGTCGAAATTGAAGATCTTTCGCCAGAAGCCGAAATCGATGCAGACATAGGCGAACACCGACCAGGCCAGCGCCGCCGCCGCCGGGAACACCAGCACCCCGCGCACGACGAACACGATCGTCATGAACAGCGCCAGCAGCCCGGCGATGCCGATGACGATGCCGCGATAGAGCGTCAGGCTGGCGACATTGGCTTTGTAAGCGTCGGGCTCCCACAAATAGATCTGCGGCAGTTTAGCCGTACGCAGTTCCGCGACATAGGTGACGGTGGTGCCGGGATCGATGGTGAGGCGGAAGGCGTCGGCCTCGGCCACGTCCTCGCGCTCGGGCGGGTTGCCCTGGCTGGCGGTGATGGTGGCGATCCGCGTCGAGCCGAGATCGGGCCAGACGATGCCCGAGCCGACGAAACGGTAGTGCGGCGCGACCAGCAATCGCGTCAGTTGCTCGTCGGAATCGTTGGTGAGCGCCAACACCATCCAGCTGGGATGCGCGCCGGCCTGAAGCGCGCCGACCTCAATCCGGCGCACGATGCCGTCGGGGCCAGGCGCGCTCGACACTTGCAGCTTGTCGCCGTCGGCCGAAAAATATTCGACCGCCGAGGCGAGGTCGATGGCGTCGTCGGTGGCCGCGAGGCGCACGATCTTCGTCACCGCCATCGCCGAGGGACCGATCGCGACGACGAAGGCCAACAACGCGAGCAGCGCCGCGAATCGGTGAAAAACTCTTGCGGAGAAACGGGAGCGGTGACCGACCGTGTTGAATCGCGAGGCGCCGTCCTTGCGAGGAGCGCCGAGCGACGCGAGGCGCGACGAAGCCATCCATCGCGCCGTTATGCCCAGGATTGAGATTGGAACGCGACGCGAACGCCACGGTGGATGGCTTCGTCGCTGCGCTCCTCGCAATGACGGCGCTTCACCTTGGTCGGAAGCCACTCTAAAACCCACGCGGCGCCTCATGCTCCAGCAAGGCGTAGAGGACATGATCGCGCCACGCGCCGTCAATCTTGAGAAAAGCGCGGGCGAAACCCTCGCGCTGGAATCCATTGCGTTCGAGCAAAGTCATCGAGGCGACATTCTCCGGCAGACAAGCCGCCTCTATCCTGTGCATGCGCAAGGTCGAGAAACCGTAGCGCGTCGCCGCCGCCACGGCGCGCGTCATGCGGCCCCTGCCCGCGTAACTGGCCCCCATCCAATAGCCGAGTGTCGCGGTCTGCGCCACGCCCCGGCGAACGCCGCCGATCGTCAACCCGCCAAGCAGCGCGTCGGTCGCCGCATCGAAGATGAGAAACGTGAACGATTCGTCGCGCGTCATGTCCTCGACCTGCCGCCGCAGACGGCGGCGGAAGGCGGCGCGGGTGAGATCGTCGTCGGGCCAGGTCGGCTCCCACGGCTTCAGGAAATCGCGGCTTTGCGCGCGCAACTCCGCCCAGGCGGCAAAGTCCGCGGATACAGCGGGGCGCAAATAGAGGCCGTCGCCGCGGATCAGCGGCTCGGTCTCAGGCGCCCTCGTCAGTCGAAACAGTGACATTTTGTTATTCTACGCCGCCGCGAGCCGGCGGGCGACTTTTTCCACAGTGAAAACCTTGCCCACCCGCCCGATCGCCGCCACCGTCGGCCGGCAAACCATCATCGCCGCCCCGACGCGGCGCACATCGGTCGCATCGATCCGGTCGATTCGCGCAATCGCCTCTTCGAGCGTCAAGGTCCGGCCATAGGCGAACAATTGCCGCGCGAGCTGCTGCGCGCGCGCGCCGGGCTGCTCCAGCACGCTGAGCGTGGCCACCTTGAGCTGCGCCTTGGCGCGCGCGACCGCCGCCTCGTCGAGCCGCTCGCCCGCCTCGGCCAGGCAATCGAGCGAGGCCGCCATCAGTTCACCCGCGTCCTTGGCCGCGCAACCGGCATAGAAGCCGAACAGGCCGCAATCGGCGAACGACCAGTGGAAAGCGTTGATGGCGTAGGCGAGCCCGCGTTTCTCGCGCACTTCCTGAAACAGCGGCGAGGACATGCCCCCGCCCACCGCCGTCGCGAAAACCTGCGCCGCGTCGTGGTCAGCCTCGCCAATGGCGCGGCCGGCGAAGGCGACAACGATATGGGTCTGTTCCAGCGCCTTCTTGGTCAGCCGCTCGCCGCCGGTGTAGTGCGCGGGCGAAGGCGGCGGCGCGGTTTCAAGACCCAGCCCCGCAAGCGCGATCTCCGCCCGCGCGACGATTTCGTCGTGCTCGACCGCCCCGGCCGCCGCGACAACGGTCGCGCCGGCGCGATAATGGCGCCGGAGGTAGCTGTCGATCGCGCTGCGGTCGAACTGCGTCACCGTCTCGCGCGTGCCCAGGATCGGCCGGCCGATCGCCTGATCGGCCCAGGCGACGGCGCTGAGATGGTCGAACACGAGATCGTCGGGCGTATCCTCGACCGCGCCGATCTCCTGCACGATCACGCCCTTTTCCCGCTCCAGCTCGGCGGGGTCGAACCGGCTGTCGCAATAGATGTCGGCGAGCAGATCGAGCGCGAGCCCGGCGTCCTCGCTCAAGACATGCGCGAAATAGCCGGTCTGCTCGACGCCGGTCTCGGCGTTGAGGTCGCCCCCGACATTCTCGATCACTTCGGCGATTTCGCGCGCATTGCGCTGCCCCGTGCCCTTGAACGCCATATGTTCGAGCAGATGCGACAGCCCGTGCTCCTGCTCGCGCTCGTGCCGCGAGCCGGCGGCGACGAACAGGCCGAGCGCTGCGGTGCGTAACTGCGGATTGGCGTCGGTGACGACGCGCAGACCCGAAGGCAGCGTGGTGACGCGAACGCTCAAGACCGCGCCCTCGCATGGGCGGCGACATAATCAGCGACCGCCTTGGGATCGTTGGGCAGTCGCGTGAGGTGTTCGCGCCGGCCGAGCAGGTCGGCCAGATGCGGCGGCAGCGGCGGCCGAACCCCGGTCGCCTTTTCCACCGCATCGGGGAATTTTGCGGGATGGGCCGTCGCCAGCGCCACCACCGGCGTGGCGGGATCGCGCTTCAACGCCACGCGCGCGGCATGAACGCCGACCGCCGTGTGCGGGTCGAGCAGCACGCCGCTTTCCCTCCACGCCCGCGCCATCTCCGCCTCGCATTCGCCTTCAGAGGCGCGGGCTGCGTCGAATTCGGCGCGGATGTCCGTCAAGGCGCCCTGGGGAATCGCGAAGCCGCCCGACTGCTTGAGGCAAGCCATCAGCCCGCGCAAGTTCGCATCGTCGCGGCCGAGCCGCTCGAACAGCAGCCGCTCGAAATTGGACGACACCTGAATGTCCATCGAGGGCGATTGCGTCGGCTTGACGCCCGCCGGCCGGTATTCGCCGGTCGCCAGAGCGCGGGCGAGAATATCGTTCTCGTTGGTCGCCACGATCAGCCGTTCTACGTCCAACCCCATCCGCTTGGCCCACCAGCCCGCGAGCACATCGCCGAAATTTCCCGTCGGCACGGCGAAGGACACGCGCCGGTCGGGCGCGCCCAGCGAGACGGCGGCGGTGAAGTAATAGACGATCTGCGCCAGAATCCGCGCCCAGTTGATCGAATTGACGCCCGACAGCGACAGCCGGTCGCGAAAATCGAGATCGCCGAACAGGCTCTTTACGATATCCTGGCAATCGTCGAACGAGCCGTCGATGGCGATCGCGTGGACGCCCGGCTTGTCGATGCAGGTCATCTGCCGGCGCTGCACCTCGGACACGCGACCGTGCGGAAACAGGATGAACACATCCGTTCGCTCCGCCCCGCCGAACGCCTCGATCGCGGCCGCGCCGGTGTCGCCGGAGGTCGCGCCCAGGATGGTCGCGTGGGCCCCCCGGTCGACCAGCGCCCGGTTCATCGCCTGACCGAGGAACTGCATGGCGAAATCCTTGAACGCCAGCGTCGGCCCGTGGAACAGCTCCAGCAGGAACAGATTGTCGTCGAGTTGGGTCAGCGGCGCGCGCGCGGCGTGGCGGAAGTCGCGATAGGCGTCCTGCGTCATGGCGCCAAGCTCGGCGTCGCTCCAGGCGCCGCCGACGAAGGGCGCCATCAGCGCGGCGGCGGCTTGCGCGTAAGTGAGCCCCGCGAGCGCGCGGATCGCCTGCGGCGCGAAGGTCGGTACAGTCTCGGGCGTATAGAGCCCGCCGTCGCGGGCGAGCCCGGAGAGCATGGCGTCCACAAAGGCCTGCCGCGGCGCCTGACCGCGCGTGGAGAGATATTGCAAGTGCGAATTCCGTGATCGAGCGAAGCGTGCTGTACCCCAGGACGGCTGGGCATGGAAATGGCGAGCCGCGCGAACCGCCTTCGTCGGACCGACAATCCTCATTTTTTGCAACTATGGGTTGCATTATTGCGCGACACAGTTAATACGCACGGCGGCGTCGCTTCCGGTTTGAGGCAAGGGGCCGGGCGGCGATTCACCCGAGATTAACAATCGGCGCCCTAATATCGCCCCGTTGCGGGGTGCGCGCGGAGGACCGAATGATTTCCGACGCTGGCGAAACGAAGGTGGCGCTCGCTTCCCTCGTCAAAATGATCAACCTGCTCGGCGCCGAAATGCTGGTCGGCAAATATCGCGAGGATGTCGACGTGTTCGAATCCTGCGTGCGGGCGAAACTGTTCGCGCATGTCGAGGGCGTCACGCCCGAGGCGACTGCGGCGGGCGTCGCGCTGGCGCATAGTCTGGTCGATCCCATACTGCGGCATTTGCGCGAGCGCGTCCGCAACATGCACGCCGCCGAGGCCGCCGCGATGGCCGAGCAGGCCACCCACGCCCATCGCCTGAACTAAAGGTTTACGCCGCCAACCCCAGCAGACTACGCGCCTCGCGCCAATTCGCCACTGGCCGCTCGTAACGCTCGCAAAGCTCTACGACCCGCCGCACCAGCGCCGCATTGGACGGCGCCAGCCTGTCGCGGTCGAGCCGCACATTGTCCTCAAGCCCGGTGCGCGTATGCCCGCCTTTGGCGACGCACCATTCGTTGACGACGATCTGGTCTCGCCCGATCCCCGCCGCGCACCACAATGCGTCCGGCGCGAATCGCTTCAGCGTTTCGATATAGAAATCGAAGATGCGCTCGTCGGCCGGCATGGCGTTTTTCACGCCCATCACGAATTGTGCATAGAGCGGCCCTGTGATGCGCCCGTCCGCCTGCATCCGCGCCGCCTGCACGATATGCGAGAGGTCGAAGCACTCGATCTCCGGCTTGACGCCGTGGACCCTCATCTCCGACGCCAGCCAATCGACGAGATCGGGCGGGTTTTCATAGACGCGGGTCGGAAAATTGTTCGAGCCCGGCGTCAGCGAGGCCATGTCGGGCCTCAGCCCCAACATGCCGCCGCGCGACTTGCCCGATCCGGACCGCCCGCCGGTCGAGAATTGCACGATCATGCCGGCACAATGCCTGGCGAGACCCTCGCCGAGCCGCGCGAAACGCTCGGGGTCCGAGGTCGGCCGTCCTTCATCGTCGCGCACATGACAATGGGCGATCGTCGCGCCCGCCTCGAACGCTTCCTGCGCGCTTTCGATCTGCTCGGCGACGCGGATCGGCACCGCCGGATTGTCGGCCTTGGTCGGCACCGAACCCGTGAGCGCGACGCAGATGATGCAGGGCTCGCCCATGGGCTCAGATACGCGCATGTGCGAACGCCGGATCGACCGAACCGCGCCACGCGCCGGCGAATTGCGCCAGCCAGGCCCGCGCCGGCTCGACGCCGCTCGCAACGATAGCGTCGAGCGGGTCGAGGAAATGGGTTTCGTCGCGACCGCGCGTGTCCTGGCGCGCCCGCCGCGCCAGCCCGGCCCGCGCCAACGCCAACATGTCGCGCGCGATCTCGCGCGTCGTGCGGCCGGCGATCTCGGCGGCAAAGCCCAGCCGCGGCGCCTCGTCGCGCAGGGCCTGCCGCGCCTGCGCGCTCCAGCCGCCGATCAGTTGCAATGCGCCGTCGAGCGCCGCGTCATCGTAATAGAGCCCGACCATCAGCGCCGATTGCGCTATGATGCGTGATGGTGGCCCGACGTCGGCGCCGCGCATTTCGAGATAACGTTTCAGCCGCACTTCGGGGAAAATCGTCGAGAGGTGGTTGGCCCAATCCGAGATCGTCGCCCGCTCGCCGGGCAGCGCCGCGAGCCGCCCCGCCATCAGATCGCGAAAGCTCGCGCCCGCGACGTCGTGATAGAGATCGCCGCGCTTGACGAAATACATCGGCACGTCGAGCGCGAAATCGACATAACGCTCAAACCCCATGCCCGGCTCGAAGGCGAACGGCAACATGCCGGTGCGGTCGGCGTCGGTGTGGCGCCAGATCTCCGAGCGCGCCGAAAGCATCCCGTTCGGCTTGCCCTCGGTGAACGGGGAATTGGCGAATAGCGCCGTCATCACCGGCTGAAGCGCCAGGCCCACGCGCAGCTTCGCCACCATATCGGCCTCAGAGGAATAATCGAGGTTCGCCTGCGCGGTGGCGGTGCGGTACATCATGTCGAGGCCGCGCCTGCCGACTTTCGGCATGTAATCGGTCATGATGCGATAGCGGCTTTTCGGCATTCGCGGCGTTTGCCCGAGCGTCCATTTCGGACTCATGCCGAGCGAGAGAAAGCCGATGCCGAGCGGGCCGGCGGCGGCGTGGGCGGCTTCCAGATGCGCGTCGAGTTCGGCGCAAAGCGCATGAATGTCGCCGGCCTGCGCGCCGGAAAGCTCGAACTGCCCGCCCGGCTCCAGCGAGATCGCCCCGCCGCCCTTTGAATCATAAAGGCCAATCAGGTGGCCGCCGTCCTCGATCGCGTCCCAGCCCAGACGCGCCCGCATGGCGTGCAGCAGCGCGCCGATCCCCGTCTCGCCCTCGTAGGGGACCGGCGAGAGATCGTTGACGTAGAACGGGATTTTCTCGTGCTCGGAGCCGATCTTGAACGCGTCGGGCGCCTTGCAGCCGGCCTCGAACCACGCGATCAAGTCGCGTCGTCCGTTCACCGGCTCCACGTCAGTCACATCGCGCGCCATGCCAAGTCCCGCCCCCCGCCTGCCCGGCGGCCGGCCCTAGATAGGGGCGAGGTCGCGACAAAGCAATGAAGGCCGCGTGGCCTTATCGCGGCAGAATTTGGTTGAGCGACTGCGCGTGATCCGGCGACACCGCCATCCCCGGCGCGAACATGTTGATCAGCGTCGAGAGCCCGGGCGGGATCGCGCCGCCAGCGCCGCCAGCGCCGCCGCCGAGAATACCCCCCACCGCCGAGATCAGCGTGCCCAGCAGGCCGCCGCCGGAGGCCGGCGCCGCGCCGCCGGGGTTCAGCACGTCGCCGTGGCCCTGGCTCTGCATCGCATGGGAGAGGCCGCCGAGCGCCATCGAGGTCAACGCCGGCAACAGGCTCGCCACGATCTCAGGGCTTAGGCCAGACACGCGCGAAATCTGCTGCGCGATCTCGCCCGTGACGTTCGGGCCGCCAAAAATCTGACCCATCGCGCCCGAGCCGGCGTCAGCCGCGGCGCCCGTCTGCGAGGGGTCGGAATAGGAGCCGGCATGGTCCCCGCTCGCTATTTCGCCGATCACGCCGCCGAGCGCGCCCGGATTTTGCGCCGCCCGTTGCAGCCCGCGGCTCAGCGCGGGGACGGTCGCCTGCACCGCCGCCTGCATCTGCTCCGGCGACAGGCCAAATTGATTGGCGAGATTTTGCAGGCCTGCGCCGCCCTGCGCGCTTTGAAGAATGTCGCTCAAATTCATGGACAGGTGCTCCCGTGCCGCTTCTTAGGCCGCTTCCACCCGCCTGGCGAGGCGGGCGACGAGGCCATAGGCGACGGCGACCGAGCCAAGCCCGAAAATCGCCGCGCCGGCGATCAGACCGACCATCGCGCCGGGCACGCCGCCGAATTTCGCGCCGAGCAACACGAACGGAATGGTGCCGAGCGTCGCCCGGCCCCAGTTGAACAGCATCGCCATCAGCGCGAAACCGAGATTGTTGAACGCGGTGTTGGCGACGAACAGGCAAGTGATGAACACCCACGCCAGCGCGCCATAGCGGCAGAACATCAACACGAAAGCCGCGCTGTCGCCGCTGGCGCCGAAACCCTCGACCACGAACGGGGCGGCGATGGCGAGCGCGGCCCAGGCGGCGAAGGCGTAGGCGACCGCGAGGATGAACGAATCAGTCAGCGCCCGCCGCACCCTGGGCATCAGCCGCGCGCCGTAATTCTGGCCGATGATCGGGCCGATCGAGCCGGTCAGCGCGAAGATCACCGCGAAGGCGAGCGGGATCACGCGGTCGATGATCGCCCCGCCCGCCACCGTCGGCTCGCCGAAATCGGACCACACGCGGGTCACGTAGATCGCCGACACCGGCGTCGCCAGATTGGCCATGATCGAAGGCAGGCCAATACTGGCGAGCGGCGGCAAATCCCCCGCCAGCGCCGTAAAACTCGGCCGGCCGACCAGATTGTGCACGCGCGATGCGCCCGCCCAGCCGACCCACAGAAACACCAGCCTTGAGATCACCGTCGCCCAGGCCGCGCCATAGACGCCCAGATGCAGGCCGAAGATCAGCGCGGGATCGGTGAAGGCGGTGACGATTCCGCCCGACAGCGTCACATACATCGCCCGTCGCGCGTCGCCGCAGGCGCGCAACACCCCCGACAGGGCCATGCCCAGCGCCATCGGCACATTGGCGGGAATGGTGATCGCGAGCACCCCGCTCGCCACCTGCGCCGCCTCGCCGCGCGCGTGCATGAAATGATCGAGCGCGAAATCGCGAATGAGCCACAACAGCGTCGATAATACCAGCGACGCCATGAACGTCAGCAGCAGCCCGGAGGCGGCGAAGCGGCGCGCGCCCGGTCGGTCGCCGGCGCCGAGCGCGCGCGATACGCGGGCGGAGATGGCGATTGTAAACCCGATATTGACCGACATCAGCAGAAACGAAAGCTGGCTCGCATAGCCGATCGCCGCCTTGTAGCTGACCACGCCGAGCCTGGAGACCCAGAACAGCGACAGCAGATCGACCGAGAACAGGGCGACGATCCCGATCGACCCGGTCGCGGTCATCACGGCGACATGACGCATCAGACTGCCTTGGGTGAAGACAGGCGCGTGCGGGCGCGCGGCGGCGTGGGACAAGGCGATCCTCGCAGTGACGGAGGCGCAGCTTTATTCGCCCCCGCCCCGCCGCGCCAGACGAACCTATTAAATAAGTTCCTTTTCGAGAGGTTTTCGCGCGTCACATATGCTCGGCGCCCTGAGTTGATCGCAGAATCCTTCCGCAACTGTAAGCAGAGCCGGAATGAGGAATGCCGAGCTTCCGTTAGCGGCGGCGTAATCTGTGAAAAGTCAATCAACGGTTAAACGTTCTCGTAACTACCCCAGCGAAAGAGCGCGGA
>JANLPL010000129.1:0-11888 GCA_031367195.1 Bradyrhizobium sp. | reverse complement strand
GGCCTTTCCAACGGTGTCCTGGAGGCCATCAACGGCAACGTCCAAGCCGCAAAGCGAAAGGCCAAAGGCTATCGGACGAAGCGAAACCTGAAAGCCATCGTCTACCTCATCGCCGGTGACATCCTCGCCAACTCACCCACTCGAAACAGCGGGGAGCCAGAAATTGATGTTATACGCGATTTGATATTGCGCCCTGAGAGGCCTATGCGCCGGCCTGTGCTTATGGGTTGTATATATCCCGCGTTTTTCCCGGAATCGGCACCTGCGATTGCAGTCAGCTTGGACAGCCGATCTTAGCTTTGACTGTGACCCATCGTCATTACGGGGACATGATTCCGATTGCACGATTCGAGGCTCGCACAAGCGTCGGCGCGGTGGAACTTTGCAGACAGGAATTCATACAATTGGTATCATGTCCCCGTAATTCTTTTCCCGTTCGCTTCACAAAATCGCCCCGATCCCCCTCCGGCGGATGACGTTCAGCAACACAAGCGCGGGGCCGGTCGGGTGCTTCGCGCCGCGCTCCAATTTGGACACGTGATCGACCGACAGATTGAGATAACGCGCAAAAACGGCCTGGCTTAATTTGGCGCGCTCGCGCATTCCCCTTATGTCGGGCCCCGTCAAGGGTATGACGGTTTCCTCTGGCGGCGCGCGATGGAGGTCGCGCAGCGTCACCTTGTAATCCCGGTCGCTCATGGCGCCGACGCGCCGCATGCCTTCAAGGGCTTCCGTCATTTCCTGCGCAAAGCGGTCGTCGAACGCCTGTTTTGTTTCCTTTGTCATGGGATCACCTCCGCGAGTTCCCCTTCTTCGACAGCCCTTTGAACAGAAGCCGCATCGGTTGAGAGCCATAAGCCGGCCACGCGGCGAAGGACATCCAATTGCCGGTCATCGAGATTGTCCTCGGCGCTTTTGGCGAAACCGAACAGAAACACCGCGAAATCGCCGGACCGAAATGCGATCAGAACTCGATAGCCTCCGCGACGTCCCTGGCCTTTTCGAGCGACGCGCTGCTTGATCAATCCGTCGCCGAGGTCGGCGTCCACCAAGCCGCGCCCCGCCCGTTCAACCGCTTCGACGAGCGACTTGTCGCCTATGTTTTCGCTGCGCGCGAAGCGGACGAACGCCTTGAGCTTGTATAGCGCCACCCTATCTTCCTAGTTCACTGAACTGTAGTTCAAAAAATGGATTTTGGGTAGAGGGATTCCATGTAAAACGAAATGGCCGCAGATTACCCCCCCTCCAGCGCCTTCACCGCCGCCAGCGCGTCGGGCGAATCCCAATTGGCCGGGCCGGCGACGATTCCGATCTCGCATCCCCAAGCGTCGATCAGCAGGCTCGTCGGCAGGCCCAACGCCTTGCCGGCGAGGCGCAGCGTCTCGAACGCGTCGCCGCTATGGTCGGCATAGCGGGTCAGGTGCGCGACGCCGATTTCGTCGAGGAATTTGCCGGCCCGCTCGACCCGCGCCGTATCAACATTGATCGCCACGACCTCGAACCCGCGCCCGCCCGCCGCCGCTTGCAACCTGTCGAGCGCGGGCATCTCGGCGCGGCAGGGCGCGCACCAGGTCGCCCACAGGTTGAGCACCAGGGCGCGGCCCTTGAAATCGGCGAGCGCGAGCTTTCGGCCGTCCGGGCCGGCGAAGGCGAGCGCGGTCGCGGGGTGCGAAATCTTCGCCACATTCAGCGCGGCGATCTCGCCCTTGGCGAATGGCCGCAATTTGTCGGCGAGCGCGAGGGACGCGGCCGGGCAGGCGCCCTTGCCGCCGTCGGTCTTTGTCCCGTAGAAGGCCGCGGCCGCGACGGCGGCGAGGCCCAGCGGCGCGAGAACAAAAGCGGCGCGTTTCAAGTTCATTTTTTGGTCCGGGGCGAGGTCATGAGCAACAAGATGTGGGGCGGCCTGTTCGCGAGCGGCCCCGCCGAGATCATGGAGGAGATCAACGCCTCGATCGACTTCGACCGCGCGCTCGGCCCCCAGGATATAGCCGGCTCGCTCGCCCATGTCGCCATGCTGGCGACGACCGGGATCATCGAGGCGGCCGACGCCGAGGCCATCGCGCGTGGTCTTACCCAAGTGAAAGGCGAAATCGAGGCGGGGCGGTTCGCCTATAGCCGCGCGCTGGAAGACATCCACATGAATGTCGAGAGCCGGCTCGCCGAGTTGATCGGCCCGGTTGCCGGTCGGCTGCACACCGCGCGTTCGCGCAACGATCAGGTGGCGACCGATTTCAAACTGTGGGTGCGCGACACGGTCGAGGCGCTGATGGGGCAGATCGCGGCCTTGCAGACGGCGCTGGCGGAGCGGGCGCTGATTTCAGCCGATATGGTGATGCCGGGATTCACCCATCTGCAATCCGCCCAGCCCGTCACCTTCGGCCATCACCTCCTGGCCTATGTCGAGATGCTGGCGCGGGACCGCGGCCGCTTCGCCGATGCCCGCGCGCGCGCCAACGAATGTCCGCTCGGCGCGGCGGCGCTGGCCGGCACTTCGTTTCCGATCGACCGCGAGGCGACGGCCAAGGCGCTCGGCTTCGACCGGCCGACCGCCAATTCGCTCGACAGCGTCGCCGACCGCGATTTCGTGCTGGAGGCGCTGTCGGCGGCCTCGATCTGCGCCGTGCACCTCTCCAGGCTAGCCGAGGAGATCGTGCTGTGGACGACGCCGCAATTCCGCTTCGTGCGGCTGTCGGACGCGTTCTCGACCGGCTCTTCGATCATGCCGCAGAAGCGCAACCCCGACGCGGCCGAACTGGTGCGCGGCAAGACCGGCCGCGTAACGGGTTCGCTGGTCGGGCTGCTGATGGTGATGAAGGGCCTGCCGCTGGCCTATTCGAAGGACATGCAGGAGGACAAGGAGGGCGCGATGGACGGATTGCGCACGCTCTCGCTGTGCCTGGCTGCGATGACCGGCATGGTGCGCGACATGACGCCGGACGCCGCGCGGATGAAGGCGGCGGCCGGCTCGGGTTATTCCACCGCCACGGATCTGGCGGACTGGCTGGTGCGGACGCTGAAAATGCCGTTCCGCGAGGCGCATCATGTGACGGGGCGCATCGTCGGGCTGGCCTCGGCATGGGGGGCGCCGCTGGAGGCGCTGACGCTGGCGGAATTGCAGAGCGTCGAGCCGCGCATCAACGCGGCGGCGCTCGACGTGCTGGGCGTGGAGAACTCGGTCAGGAGCCGCACCTCCTACGGCGGCACGGCGCCGGACAATGTGCGGGAGCAAGCGGTGCGTTGGTTGAAAAAGCTAGCGGTCTGAGCGCCGCGCCAGTTCGCCAATAATCCCGCGCGGCGCGAAGCGCACGGCGGGGATGAACAGGAGCCCGAGCCACAACAACCAGCGGTCGGGATGCAGCAGGCTCGCCAGCGACGGCAGGCCGAGATCGGCGGCGCCGCGCGACAGCGCGCCGACGCCTGCGCGCAGATAATTCTCGGCGATCACAAACAAAGCCGCGCCGACGATTGCGCCGTAGAGCGTGCCGATTCCGCCGATGACGACGATAACGAGCACGTCGATCTGGATCGAGAAACTCAGCGCCGTGTCCGGCCTGACATAGCGCAGCCACAGCGCGTTGAGCGCGCCCGCGAGCGCCGCCGCCAGCGCGGCGACAAGAATCGCAAAGGTGCGATGCACCGCGATGCGGTAGCCGAGCGCCTCGGCGCGCAAA
The DNA here is from genome assembly GCA_031367195.1 of Bradyrhizobium sp. Classification (GTDB taxonomy): domain Bacteria; phylum Pseudomonadota; class Alphaproteobacteria; order Rhizobiales; family Beijerinckiaceae; genus Roseiarcus. The sequence goes on along the minus strand of JANLPL010000129.1, from coordinate 8,217 downwards.
GGGTTCTCGCGGATCGCTTGGCATACGCGGCCGAACGGGGAGTTGACGACGCGCAGCAGGATGAGGAACAGTGCGGCCGAGCCGGCGAAGACGAGATAATAGGTGAGCGTGCGACCCGTCACGTCGAGGCCGAGAAACTGGCCGAGCTTGTAACCGGGGCGCAAAATTTCCGGCACGCGGAAGCTGCGGCCGTCCTCGCCGCCGGTGATGTCGGGTATTTGCGAGGCGAGCACGTTAAAAGCGTAGGCGACCGCCAGCGTCACCATGGCGAAGAAGTTCGCCTGCACGGGCAACGAGAGCAGGCCGAGCAGCAGCGCGAGCGCCCCCGCCAGCGCCAGCCCGGCGACCAGCCCAAGCGCCAGCGCGCCCCAGCCGGGGCCCAGCGCATAGAGCAACAGGCCGACGCCATAGGCGCCGACGCCAAAGAACATCACATACGCGAACGAGACGATATCGGTATAGCCTAGCAGCACGTCGTAGGACGTCGCCAGCGCCGCCATGACGCAGATTTTTTCACCCACGCCGAGAGGCTTCACACCGGGAAAGGCGAACGGCGCCGCCGCCAGCGCCAGCGCGATCAGCGCCACCAGTGGGCGCGCGGGCCACCCGCGCGGGGGATCGCCGGAGAGCCACCCTAGCGCGCGCTCAAGGGGTAGAGCCCGCGCGGACGCCACAGCAGCACCGCCGCCATCAATCCGATGTTGGAGACGAGCGCGAGTTTGGGCGCGAGAAAACCGGCGTAATTGGCGACCAGCGCGACTAATGTCGCGCCGATGAAACAGCCCGTGACGGACCCCAGGCCGCCGATGATGACGACGATGAACACTGGCGCCAGCAATTCGCCGCCCATGCCCGCGCGCGCCTGACCCTGATAGAGGCCCCAAAGCACGCCGCCGACGCCCGCCCGCGCGCAGGCCGCAATGAATACGACCCGGAACAGCCGGTCGATGCGATAGCCGAGCGCCTCCACCATCTCGCGGTTCTCGACGCCGGCGCGGATCAACAACCCGATGCGGGTGCGGCCGAGCACGAGCAGTTGCGCGGCGAACAGCAAGAGCCCGAGACCGAGCGCGACGAGGCGGTACTTCTCGACGCCGATCTGGCCCCACGCCAACGAGCCGCGAAAGGCGGCGGGCGGGGTGAGATCAATCGGCTGCGTTCCAAACAACGCCAGCAGCGCTTGCTCGATCACGATCGCGCCGCCGATGGTGATGGGGATCTGTTCGAGATGACGGCCATAGACCGGGGCGATCAGCGGCCGCTCGAATACAAAACCGAGCGCGCCGCAGACCAGCGCCGCCGCCGCCAGCGCCAGCGCGAACACCGCAAGGTCGAGCCCGAGCGAGCCCTGCGGGGCGAGGCCATAAACCACGGTCGCGACATAGGCGCCCACCGCGATGAAGGCGCCGTGGCCGAAGTTGAGCACATCCATCAGGCCGAAGGCGAGGGTGAGACCCGAGGCCATCACGAACAGCATCGCGCCCATGGCGAGACTCGCCAGCGTGAGGGTGACGAAAGTCGAGAACGAGCCGATGAAGGGCGCGGCGATGAGCGCGACGAGGAACGGGGTCAGCGCGGGCAGCAGGTCCACGCGGGCGCGGGGATCGGTCACGGGCGGTTCTCCAGGGAAAGGCCGAGCAGGCGGCTTTGCAGCGCCTCATCGGCGGCGAGCGCGGCCATCTCGCCGGCATGGACGATACGGCCGTTATCCATCACGCAGACGAGATCGCCGATTTCGCGCACAACGGGGAAATTCTGTTCGACCAACAGGATCGTCGCGCCGCGTTGTTTGATGTCGCGCAGGCAGGCGATCAGACCCTCGACGATCCCGGGCGCGAGGCCCTTGGTTGGCTCGTCGATCAACAGCAGTTCGCGCGGCTCGATGATCGCGCGGGCGATCGACAGCATCTGTTTCTGCCCGCCTGACGGCGAGCCCGCGCGGGAATTCCAGAATGTCTTCAGCGCCGGGAAGAAGCCAAAAATCCAGTCGAGGCGGCTCTCGTCCATCGCGCCCGCGCGGGCGGCGAGCACAAGATTTTCGCGCACGCTGAGATCGGAGAAGATCGCCATCGTCTCCGGCACATAGGCGACGCCGGCGCGGGCGATGTCGCTGGCGCGTTGCGTCTCCAGATTTGTTTGGCCGAGCAGGATCGCGCCGCGCGAGGCGCGCCACAGGCCCATGATGGTGCGCAGGCACGTCGTCTTGCCGGCGCCGTTGCGGCCGAGCAGCAGGGCGGCGCGACCGGCCGGGGCCTCCAAATCAACGCCTTGCAGCGCGAGGCGCAGGCTCACGACGCGCCCGCGCCGAGATAGGCCTCGCGCACAATCGCCGACGCCATCACTTCAGCGGGCGCGCCATCGGCCGCGAGTCGGCCATTGTGCAACACGATGATGCGGTCGGCGAGCGAGCGCACGACATCCATCTTGTGCTCGACCAACAAAATAGTCTTGGTTGGATCGCGCTTCAGCTCGGCGATGAGACCAAGCACCACGGGCGCCTCGTCGATGCTCATACCGGCGGTCGGCTCGTCGAACATGAGGATATCGGGTTCGAGCGCCATCATCATCGCCACTTCGAGCATGCGCTGATCGCCATGCGACAGCGCGGCAACGGGCGCGGCGGCGCGGTCGGCGAGGCCGACGCGACTGAGCGTCGCCAAGGCGGCGGCGTTGATGTCGCGCCGGTCGTCCCAGACGCGCGTCATCGCATAATGCACGCCCGCGCGGGCCTGACACGCGAGCCGCACATTCTCGAACAGGCTGAGGCCCGGAAACAGGTTCGTCAGTTGGAACGATTACCCGAGCCCCAGCCGCGCGCGGCGCGGCGCGTCCAGCCCGGCGATGTCGCGCCCACGCAACAGGACGGCGCCGGAACTCGCGCGCAACTGGCCGGAGACGAGGTTGAAGAAGGTGGTCTAGCCGGCGCCGTTGGGGCCGACGATGGCGGTGAGTTGGCCGGGGAAAAACGCGCAGGTGACGCCATCGACGGCGACATGGCCGCCGAAGCGAATCGTCAGGTCGCGGGTTTCCAGCGAGGGCGTCACGGCGCGAGGCTAGCGCTTCCGGCCCCTGCGTCAATCAGATCGTGCGACCGCCATCGACGGGCAACACGACGCCGGTGAGGAACTCGGCCTCGTCGCTGGCGAGATAGACGGCGGCAGAGGCGATGTCGGAGGCGAGCGACATGCGCCCGAGCGGAATCGTCGCCACGAACGCGGCGAGCCGCTCCGGCGTCGCCGGGCCGCCGATGAACTCCTCGGTGAGGCCGGTCTGGCCGAGCACGGGGGCGATGCAATTGACGCGGATCTTCAGCGGCGCAAGTTCGACCGCCATCGATTTCGAGACCAGATTCACGAAACCCTTGGAGCCGTTGTACCAGGTCAGGCCCGGGCGCGGCCGCAGCCCGGCAGTCGAGCCGATGTTGATGACGCAGCCGCCGCCCGACTCGCGCAGCAGCGGGGTGGTGGCCAGCGACATCAGATAGTTCGACTTCACATTGACGTTAGCGACGCGGTCGAACTCGGCCTCGGTGACATCGAGCAAGGGCTTGTTGCGATGGGTCCAGCCAGCGTTGTTGACGACGATGTCGAGCCGGCCGAAGCCCTGTTTGATCGCCGCGACCGCGGCGGCGATCTCGTCGGCGCGCGTGACGTCGCAGCTCAGGGCGATCGCGCCCTGTCCCGATATTTGCGCGACGCGTCGCGCGCCTTCGAGATTGAGATCGAGCAGCGCCACGCGCGCGCCCTCGGCGGCGAATCGCGCCGCGATCCCGGCCCCGAATCCGGACGCCGCGCCGGTGACGAGGGCGACTTTGCCTTTCAGACGCATGGTTTCCTCCCGCTCAAGCCGCCGTCGTCATCCAATCGGCAAAGGCGTCGCGCTCCGCCTCGCTCATATGCAGCCCGTGTTTGGTGCGACGATAGAGAATGTCCTGCGGCGCCCGCGCCCATTCCTGCTCCATCAGATAACGCGCCTCGACTTCGTAGAAGGTTGGCCCGAAGCGGCGGGCAAGTTCTGCAAGCGAAGTCGCCTGTCCGAGAACGCGGGGCGCGCGCGTCCCGTAGAGCCGGGCGAGGTGCTCGGCGAGGTCGGCGGGCAACCAAGGATGGCGGCCTTTGAACTCGCGCTGGAACGCGGCGAAATCGGCCATATCGCCGCCGGGCAGCGCGCCTTGCGCGGTCCAGGCGGGCTTCATCGCGGGGAAATAGGGCTTAAGCCGGTCGAGCGCGTGCTCGGCCAGTTTGCGGAAGGTGGTGATCTTGCCGCCGAACACGTTGAGCGCCGGCGCTCCGCGCGAATCGTCGAGATCAAACACATAGTCGCGCGTGACCGCCGACGGGTTGCCCTTGCCGTCGTCGAACAGAGGACGCACGCCCGAGAACGCATCGAGCACATCCGCGCGCTGCAACTGATGTTTGAAATAGCGATTCACGGCGGCGATGAGATAGGCGATTTCGTCCTCGTCGGCGGCGACTTCCTCGGCGCGACCGGAGAAGGGAATATCGGTGGTGCCGATCAGCGCCTTGTCGCCCTCGTAGGGATTGATGAAGATGACGCGCTTGTCGTGGTTCTGCACCAGATAGGCCTGGCCGCCCTGCCAGAATTTCGACGTGATGATGTGGCTGCCTTTGACCAGCCGCACCGAGCGGCGCGAATTGGCGCCGAGCACGCGGCCGATCACGTCGTTGACCCACGGACCGCTGGCGTTGACGATGGCGCGGGCTTGCAGTTTGCGCCGCGCGTTGTTGGTTTGATCCTCCAGCTCACAGGTCCAGCAACCGTCCTCCACACGCGCGGAGATGCAAGCGGTGCGGGTGAGGATCTCGGCGCCGCGCTCTTTCGCGTCGAGCGCGTTGAGCGTGACGAGCCGCGCGTCATCTACCCAGCAATCGGAATACTCGAACGCCTTGCGATATTCGTCCTTGATTGGCGCCCCTTCGGGATCATGCGCGAGATCGAGCGTGCGGGTCGGCGGCAAAAGCTTGCGGCCGCCCAGATGATCGTACAGAAACAGCCCGAGCCGCACCAGCCAGGCGGGGCGATCCTCAGGCGAATGCGGCAGCACGAAACGCATCGGCCAGATGATGTGCGGCGCGGCGCGCAGCAGCACCTCGCGCTCGATCAACGCCTCGCGCACCAACCGGAACTCGTGATATTCGAGATAGCGCAGGCCGCCATGCACCAGCTTGCCGGAACGCGACGAGGCGCCCTGCGCGAGATCGTCCTTCTCGACCATGACGACGGAAAGTCCACGCCCCGCCGCGTCGCGCGCCACGCCCGCGCCGTTGACGCCGCCGCCGATGACGAGCAGATCGACCTTATCCGTCATCTCATCTGTTCCTCAGCACGGATTGAGCGGCCCCTCGCCCTTGATATAGCGGCGCACCTCCTCCGCCGCCTGCTCCGCCGCAATCGTCACCGTGCGCACCGAGGCGCCGGCGATGTGCGGCGTCAGCGTCACATTGGGCAATTGCAACAGCGGCCAATCGGGCGGGACCGGCTCGACGCCGAACGTCTCCAGCATGGCGCTTGCGATCACGCCTTGGGTCAGCGCGGTGTAGAGCGCGTCGTAGTCGCACAAGGGCCCGCGCGCGGTGTTGACGAAGATCGCATCCGGTTTCATGCGCGCGAAGGCGTTTGCGTTCATCATAGGCGTGGTCTCCGGCGTCACCCGCGCGTGCAGGGTGACGACGTCGGCCTCCTTCAGCAACGCCTCGAAGCCAACCAACCTGACGCCGGCCGCGACATCGTCGGCGCTGAGCTGGATATAGGGATCGTGGACGAGGATGCGGGCGCCGAACGCGCGCAGCAACCGGACGACCTTCGTGCCGATCTTGCCGTAGCCGATCACACCGACCGTCAATTCGTTCAGCTCGCGCCCCGTCGCATCTGCGCGGTAGAGATCGCCGCGCCACTCGCCCTTACGCAAAGCCTCGTGACCGACGCGGATCTTGCGGGTCTCGCTCAGAATGGCGCCCAGCGTGAACTCGGCCACGGCGGAGGAATTACGCCCCGGCGTGTTGACCACCCGCACGCCGCGGGCGTGGGCCGCCTTCATGTCGATATTGACCGGGCCGCCGCGCGAAACCGCGATCATCTTTAGTTGAGGCAACCGCGCCAGCATCGCGCCCGACATCGGCGCGAGATGGGTGATGAGGATTTCCGCCTCGCCAATAAAGGCGACGACATCGTCGGCGCCGCCGAAATATTCCTTCAGGCCCTCCATTCCGGCGACGGCGTAACCATGCTCCATCGGTTCGTCGGGCCAGTTGTCCTTACGCAGGCGAAGGTTCACGCTCTCGCCGCAGGCCGCGCGCAGCTTCTGCTCGAACGCCTCCGGAGCCATGAAATAATCGCCGATGATCGCCACTTCGCGCGCCATGCTAACCCTTCTGCGCCCATCGATCCCAAAACGGCTCAAGCGCGCGACGCGTTTCGAGATAGGCGGGAAAAACTTTGTTGTAGATCTTGACCAGCGCCGGATCTGGCGCTTCGACGGCGCCCAGCGCCGGCGTCACCCAGCGCGCGATCGCGGCGTTCATATCGGGGTAGGCGCCAATCGCGCAAGCCGCGATCATCGCCGCGCCCGCCGCGCCCGCCTCCTCGCGCGAGGAGACGCGCACCGGCGCGTCGAGGCAGGCGGCCAGGATCGCGCGCAACGCCTTCGAGCGCCCGGCGCCGCCGGTCAGCCGCACTTCGCTGTTTGTTCGACCCATCGCGTCGTAGCAATCGCGCGCGGCGAAGCTCAGGCCCTCGACGACGCCGCGCACGAGATCGGGGAAGCGATGCGAAAAGCTCAGGCCGTTGAAGCCGGCGCGGGCGTGGTTGTTGACGAACGGCCCGCGCTCGCCCGCCTCCGAGATATAGGGATGATACAGAACAGACCCCGGTCGCGTCTCGCCGATCCAGCCCTCGATGCGATCAATCAGCTCGCGTTTGGAGACGGTGTGGCCGAGGCTGGCGAACAGATCCCCCGCGAGCCCCAGAATCCAGTCGATATTGAGCGTCGCGGCCATGTTGGATTGCATCTGCGCGATCATGCCGGGGATCGGCAGGGTCATGGTGTAGCCGGCGCCTTCGTCGTTGAAATAGGCGTCTTCGACGCGGGCTGCGCGCATGTGCATCCCCGTCGAGCCGATGATCGTGCAGCGCGCGGGGGCGCCGTCGCTGAGGATTCCGGCGCCGAGCGCGGTGCAGACCACGTCGACGTAGCCCAGGCTCACCGGTGTGCCCGCCTTCAATCCGATGGCGGCGGCGGCGGCCGCGCTCAACGGATGGGTCGTCGCCACGCCGTCGACGATCGGGGGCAGCAGACGGCGCTCGCGCTCCAGCCCGAGCGCGGCGATCACGCTGTCGTCATAGGCGCGGGTGCGGAAGTCGCCAAAGGTGAAGCACGCTTCCGACGGATCGGTTGCACGCTCGCCGGTGAGGTTGAGATACAACCAATCCTTGCAGTGCATCGCCGCATCGGCGCCGGCGACGATCTCCGGCGTGGTCGCCTTCATATGCGCGAGTTGCGAGCCTTGCTGGCACACATTAAGGCCGCTGCCGGTGGCGAGGTAGCGCGCGCGGTCGGCTTGCGTCCCGCGCAGGCGTCGCACTGTCGGCCCGGCGCGACCGTCCAGCCAGAGCCAGGCATCCGTCACAGGTCTGTTTGTTTTGTCGACCAGCCACGTCCCGTCGCCTTGTCCGGTCACGCCGATGGCGGCGGTGCGCCCCGCGAGATTGGCTATCCGCTGGGCAAGTTCGCGCAGCGTCTTGGCGCAATCCTCCCAGGTGTCGTCGAGCGACTGGAAGGCGGCGCCGTCGGGCCGGGTTTGATAGCGGTTCGGCGTCGAGGCGACGGCGAGCTGGGCGCCGTCGAGATCGAAGGCGATCGACTTGATAAGCGAGGTGCCCGCGTCGATTCCGATCAGAATGTCCGCCATCGCGTTTCCCCGCTCAGGCCGCTTCGGCGCCATGCGAGACGGCCTTGCCGCTGTCGACGTCGAACACATGCAGCTTGGCGCTGTCGATGTCGTAACGCATGACCTCGCCGCGCGCGGCGCTCACCTCGTCGAACGCGACCGCCACCATCAGCTTGCCCGCGACATCGAAGGCGAGATGGCTCTGATCGCCGAGCCATTGATTGGAGGCGAGTTTCGCTTCGTTGCTTCCCGAGCCGAGCCGGATGTCATGCGGACGCACCCCGATCACGGCGCGCGCGCGCCTTGCGAA
>JANLPL010000152.1:0-3786 GCA_031367195.1 Bradyrhizobium sp. | reverse complement strand
CCGCCGTTCCCCAAGCCGATACCGCCCGAGCAAAAGCCGGCCGGCAAGACAACCGCGCCGCTGACGCCGCTCACCGGTATGCCGCTCGGCTTCATCCTGGGGCCGGAGGATTTGTTGATTGACGAAGCGGGCAGGCCGATCCGGATCGACAAGGCCTATTCGTGGGAAGCGCCGCTCGCCGCCCACGGCCTGATGCATATGGTGATCTCCAACGCCTGGGCGGGCGATCCCTACCGAATCGATACGCTGATGATGTATATGGCGAATATGAGCTGGAACAGCGCCATGAACACCAGGCGCGTGATGGAGATGCTGACCGACAAGGACGCCGACGGATCTTATAAGATTCCCTACATCATCTATTCCGACGCCTATGCCTCGGAGATGGTCGCCTATGCCGATCTGGTGCTGCCCGACACAACTTATCTCGAGCGCTGGGACTGCATTTCGCTGCTCGACCGGCCGATCTGCGACGCCGACGGGCCGGCCGACGCGATCCGCCAACCCATCGTGCAACCCGACCGCGACGTGCGCGCGTTCCAAAGCGTGTTGCTCGATCTCGGCGCGCGTTTGAGGCTGCCGGGCATGACGCGCGAGGACGGAAGCCCGCTTTATCCCGGCGGCTATCCCGATTATATCGTCAACCACGAGCGCACGCCCGGCATCGGTCCGCTGGCGGGTTTTCGTGGCGCGGACGGCGGCGCGAGCGGGCGCGGCGCGGTCAACCCGAAACAACTCGACGCCTATATCGAGCACGAATGTTTCTGGCGTCACGAACTGGCGCCGGAGGAGAAGTTCTACAAATTCGCCAACAAATCCTATCTGGACTTCGCGGTGCGGATGGGCTTCGTCGCGACGCCCGAACCGATCGTGCTGCAACTCTATTCCGAGCCGATGCAGAAATTCCGCCTCGCGGCCGAAGGGCACGGGCCGGTGCAGCCGCCCGAGGCGATGCGCGCACGGTTGCAACAAGCGTTTGATCCGCTGCCGATCTGGTATGCGCCTTATGAGGAGGCGAGCGTGGACCGCAAGGCCTATCCGCTGCACGCGCTGACGCAGCGGCCGATGATCATGTATCATTCCTGGGGCTCGCAGAACGCGTGGCTGCGGCAGATTCTGGGCCGCAACAAGCTGTATCTGGCGACCGCGAAAGCGCGCGAGCTAGGGCTGGTTGATGACGACTGGGCGCGCGTGACCAGTCACAATTCTACAATCAAGGTGCAGGTCAGGACCATGGACGGCGTCAATCCCGACACGGTGTGGACCTGGAACGCGATCGGCAAGCGGGCGGGGGCGTGGAACCTCGCGCCGGATGCGCCGGAAGCGCGCAAGGGCTTCCTGCTCAATCATCTCATCAGCGAACTGTTGCCCGGCGAGGAGGAGAAGAGCCGCCGCGCTAACTCCGATCCCGTCACCGGTCAGGCGGCCTGGTTCGACCTGTGCGTGCGGGTGGAGAAATGCGAGCCGGGCGCGGAGTTGAGCGAACCGCAATTTCCCGATCTGCCGCAACTGGTTGGATTGAAGCCCGCGCCGCGCATCAGCCAATTTGGCGCGAAGCTGAGCCAACGGCGGACGCCGGCGAAATGACCAGCCTTCCCCATGGCCCCAGCCCGAAGCGGCTCGGCCTCGTCATCGATCTCGACACCTGCGTCGGCTGTCACGCCTGCGCGACCAGTTGCAAGGAATGGAACGCGAGCGGCCATAGCGCGCCGCTGACCGACGTCAACGCCTATCAGGCCGAGCAGCGCGGCGTCTGGTTCAACCGCGTGTTCACCTATGAGGCCGGCGGATGCGGGGCGGATGCGCGCACCGTGCATTTCCCCAAGAATTGCCTGCATTGCGAGACGCCGGATTGCGTGACGGTGTGCCCGACCGGCGCGTCCTACAAGCGCGCGGAAGACGGCATCGTTCTGATTGATCACGACAAGTGCATCGGTTGCAAATTGTGCTCCTGGGCCTGTCCTTATGGCGCGCGCGAGGTCGATGAGGTCGAGGGCGTGATGAAGAAATGCACGCTCTGCATCGACAAGATCTACAATAAGAACCTGCCCGAGGCGGAGCGCGTGCCGGCCTGCGTCTCGACGTGTCCCGTCAACGCCCGCCATTTCGGCGACTTCAACGATCCGGGTTCCGATGTGTCGCGCCTGACGCGCGAGCGCGGCGGTTTCGACCTGATGCCGGAGACAGGGTGCAAGCCGACCAGCAAATATCTGCCGCCGCGGCCGGGCCGACGCGGCCCCGCAGCTCCAACCAAACCCGCCGAGCGGGCCGCCGGCGAGCCGACCGGGCTGTTGCGCTGGGTTGACCGCATCCTGTCCCGGTAGGCGTCATGCATCCCGCCGCTTCCGTTATTCTGTTCACCACCGCCTCGGGCGCGGGCTACGGCCTGTTGCTGTGGCTGACTTTGTTCGCGCTCGCCGGCCTCGCGCCGATGACGAGCCTGTTCGGCCTCGTCGGCTTAAGCGCGGCGCTGGCGTTGATCACAACCGGGTTGCTGGCCTCGACCTTTCACCTCGGCCGGCCGGAGCGGGCTTGGCGCGCGTTGACGCAATGGCGCTCGTCCTGGTTGGCGCGCGAGGGCGTGGCGGCGATTGCGACTTATGTCGTCGTGGGGCCGTTCGCGCTGGGCTGGGTGTTTCTCAATCGCGTCGACGGGCCGTTCGCCGTCTGCGCCGCGCTGAGCGGCGCGATGGCCGCCCTCACCGTCGCCTGCACGGCGATGATCTATGCCAGCCTGAAGCCGATCCGGCAATGGAGCCATGGTTGGACCGCGCCGGTCTATCTGTCGCTGGCCGCCGCCACCGGCGCTATTCTGTGGGTCGATCTGACGCTGGCGTTCGGCGCGTTCCGACCGGCGTTTGGTTGGCTTGGCGTCGCGTCGATGGCGCTCGCCGCGCTGGCGAAGCTGCGCTATTGGCGCGTAATCGACAATCAGGCGCCGCGCTCGACGCTGGCGAGCGCGACCGGCCTGTCATCTTTCGGCGCGGTTCGATTGCTGGAATCGCCGCATACGGAAGAAAATTACGTGATGCGCGAGATGGGCTTCCGCGTCGCGCGCAAACATGCCGCGAAGCTGCGGCGCTTCGTCATCGCGGCGTTGTTCGCGATTCCGCTGTTGGCGCTGCTTGGCATCGCGCTCGCCGCGCCGCCGCTTGTTTCCGCGCTCGCCGCGGGACTGGCGACGCTCAGCGCCGCCGCGGGCGTGGGGGCCGAACGCTGGTTGTTCTTCGCCGAGGCGACCCATGTTTCGACATTGTACTACGGCCTCCCGGGTTGAGCCGGATGCCGTCGGCGTCGATCGCGCGGACCCGCGCACGCGTCCGGCTTGACATCGGCGTTCCCCAGGCCATGTCTAGTTGGGAGCTTTCCGGTGCATGAGCGCAGCGCGGCCGCGACGGGGGATGGATTTATGAACGAGCAGGCCGTTTCCAATCAAAAGTCGATGTCGATCATCGTCACCAAGGGCTCGCTGGACTGGGCCTATCCGCCGTTCATCCTCGCCACCACCGCCGCCGCGATGGGGGTCGATGTGACGATGTTCTTCACCTTTTACGGCCTGCCGCTGCTGTTGAAGAAGCTCGATCTGGAGGTGACGCCGCTCGGCAATGCGGCGATGAGGATGCCGGTCATGGGCATGCATATGGCGATGCCGAATGTCGTGGGCATGCTGCCGGGCGTCAACGCGGCGGCCACCGTCATGATGAAGAACCTCATCAGGAAGAAGGGCGTCGCCTCGATCGAGGAATTGCGCGATCTCGCGGTGGAGGCCGACGTCAAGCTGATCGC
>JANLPL010000096.1:0-21855 GCA_031367195.1 Bradyrhizobium sp. | reverse complement strand
AACTCGCCGCCGCGCTGCGTACCCCGACCAAAGCCGAGGAAGCCGCGAATGGATAAGAAGAAGTCGCTCGCGGTGGCTTTGGGCGCAGCGACTGGTCTGGCGGCGGCGCGGGTGATCGATCTCGCGCTGATCGGCGCCAGCATGTTCACCGCGGCGGGCGCGGTCGGATTTGCCGGCTACATGACACTGACCGGCGTCGGCGCGCCGATGATCCTCGGCATGGACCATCTCGCCATCTTCGCCCAACCGAGCCATCCCCATCACGCGGAAACGCCCCAATTCGGCCCGGTCGACATGAGCCCCGTCGGCGCGATTCCGCACGAGAAGGACCATGTCAACGGCTATGCGCTGGTCGGGGCGCAAACGCGCTTCGCGTGGTTGCGGGAGGGCAACCGGATCTTCGCGGTGCGTCCCGGCGAGGTCGTGCCGCGGCTCGGCCGCATCGCCGCCATCGAGCAGCGCGACGGTCGCTGGACTTTGGTTGACGAGAAGGGCGCGCCGATGATCGTCAGCGCCATCCCCGACCTCGCCCCCTCCGCGGGCGGACGGTTCGACAAGCGGATGATTTTTGGGGAGGGGAAGTAGGACAGCTTCGCATCGCACATCAGAAATGATAGGCGATCCCCGCGACCGCCATTGCATGAAAACGCTCGTAGGCGGCGATTGCGGTCTCGCGGAAGGAGGCGTCGTGCGGCGCCGATAGATAGGCCTTCGTTCCCTGCGGAATGGGCCGCCAACCCAGCGAGTCGAACCATCTAAGTTCGGCGGGGCAAGAGTCGACCGGCAGCACAATCGCGGTTGGAAAAGCGTGCGCCTCATTGCCTTTGGCGGCTTCGAGCAGCGCGGAGATGAGGTCAACATTGGCGGCGATTTCGGCCTCGACCTCGGACGGCGCGTCGCCAAGCGCCCGCACAACGCCGCCGATGAGATCGCGACCGCGGTTCGGGCCTGACGAAATCATGGAGTCCGCCCCGGCACCGTGGCGTGGTTGGCCGCTGACCAGGCCGTCGAACCGGCCGCCGAGTTCCCACCAATCCCATCGGCCGAGCGAATTGAGCCACCGCCCGTAGCCGCCCGCCTTCGGATCGCGCGGCTTCCAGTCCGTGAACCTACGCACGAATTCGTCGAAGTCCGGCTCGATGTCGGCCAGGCGCCCCGTCCACACCTCAACGCCGCGCGATTTCAGGAGCGCGCGCAGCGCGTGAATGTCTGCGTCGATGGTCAGTCCTGGGTCGACGCCGGAAAGCGAGAACCCCGTTGCGTCGTCCTTCACTCTGATCGGCGAAAGATGCAGCCGGCGCAGGGCGTCCGTCACGTCGTCGAAGACCAAATGCTCGCGTGGAAACTCGTCGGCGCCGCCGCGTCGAAACCGCCCCAGCGCTTTGTCGAGGACAGCCTGCAAGGAGTCGAATTCGGTGGGCATGATGACGTAAGCGATTCCGTACATCGCGCTACGCGCGTTCCTCTTCGTCGATATGGCGTTGCAACGCCTCAATCAAAGCTGGAACATGATTGGTGTGCAGTACAATAATCGAATCTTCATCTGGGTGATCTCGCGCTTGGCGAATGACGACTTCGCCGTTTTGGTTTTCATAGACGGCGATGGCTCTTTGCCGCGGCACGACGAGATCATCCTCCAGATCCTTCCAGTCGAATTTACTGTCGCTCATCGCAACTCCGTCGAGTCAGTTTATTGAGACAAAAACACCGCAAACCGCCGCCTTCGCTCACACGTCCAAATTCGCCACGTTGAGCGCGTTCTCCTGAATGAACTCGCGCCTCGGCTCCACCACGTCGCCCATCAGCTTGACGAAAATGTCGTCGGCGTCGTCGACTTCGCGGATTTTCACCTGCAACAGCGAGCGCGCCTCGCGGTCGAGCGTGGTCTCCCAGAGTTGGTCCTTGTTCATTTCGCCCAGGCCCTTGTAGCGTTGCACCGCCACGCCCTTGCGACCCGCCGCGTTGATCGCCTCCAGGAATTCAGACGGTCCGGAGACGGGCGTCTCGTCGCCGCGCCGCACGAACACGGCCGGACCGGCGAAGGCGTCGCGCAAAGGCTTCGAATGTTCGTCGAGCCGCCGCGCCTCAAGCGAGGCGAGCAATCCCGGGTCAAGCGTGATCGCCTGGCGCACGCCGCGCAATTCGCGCGTCAGCACATAGCCGCCGTTCTCGGTCCGGCCGCTCCAGTTGCGCTCGGTCTCCTCGGCGATCGCGTTTAGACGGTCAGCGAGCGCGGCCGCGCGGACCGGGCCTTGATCTTCGTCCGCGGCAGCGATCGGCTTCAAGGCGCCCAGCAGCGCCGCCTGCTCCACCGCCGCCCGGTCGTAGCGCGAATGCAGCGCGCGCAGCAGCCGCTGCGTCGCCCGCGCCTCCTCGACCAGCGCCATCAGATCGGCGCCGGCGCGTTGCTCGCCGTTGGAAAGCCGCAGCAGGCCGCCGTCGCTGCCCTGAAGGATCAGGTAATCCTCAAGCGCCCGCTCGTCCTTTAGATATTGCTCGGACTGGCCGCGCTTGACTTTGAACAGCGGCGGTTGGGCGATGTAGAGATGGCCGGCCTCGATCAGCGAACGCATCTGCCGATAGAAGAACGTCAACAGCAAGGTGCGGATATGCGAGCCATCGACGTCGGCGTCGGTCATGATGATGATCTTGTGGTAGCGCAGCTTCTCCAGATTGAAGTCGTCGCGCCCGATGCCGGTGCCGAGCGCGGTTATCAGCGTGCCGACCTGCTCGCTGCCGAGCATCTTGTCGAACCGCGCCCGCTCCACGTTGAGGATTTTTCCGCGCAACGGCAGCACGGCCTGGAACTCGCGGTTGCGGCCCTGCTTGGCGGTGCCGCCGGCGGAATCGCCCTCGACGATGAAGATTTCCGACTTGGACGGGTCGCGCTCCTGGCAATCGGCGAGTTTGCCGGGCAGGCTGGCGATGTCGAGCACGCCTTTCCGCCGAGTAAGCTCGCGGGCTTTCCGCGCGGCCTCGCGCGCTTGCGCCGCCTCGAACACTTTGCCGGTGACGATCTTCGCGTCGGCCGGATGCTCCTCGAACCATTGCTGAAGCTTGTCGTTCACCAGCCCCTCGACGACAGGGCGCACTTCCGAGGAGACAAGCTTGTCCTTGGTCTGCGAGGAGAACTTCGGGTCCGGGCATTTCACCGAGAGCACGCAGGAGAGCCCCTCGCGGCAATCGTCGCCGGTGACGTCGACCTTCTCTTTCTTGGCCAGCCCCGAGCGCTCGATATAGCCCGTCACCTGCCGCGTCAGCGCGCTGCGCAGGCCGATCAGATGCGTGCCGCCATCGCGCTGCGGGATGTTGTTGGTGAACGGCAGCACGCTCTCGTGATAGCTGTCGTTCCACCACAACGCGACTTCAACGCTGATGCGGTCGCGCTCGCCGCGAATGAGGATCGGCTTGTTGATGAGCGGGGATTTCGCGCGGTCGAGATAACGCACGAAGGCCTCCAGCCCGCCCTCGTAGTAAAGGTCTTCGCGCTTGGGCGAGGCGGGCCGCGCGTCAGTCAGCACGATGTGAACGCCGGAATTGAGGAAGGCCAGTTCCCGCAGCCGATGCTCGACGGTGGCGTAATCGAACTCGACCATCGTGAAGGTTTCGCCCGAGGGCGTGAACGTCACCTCCGTCCCGCGCTTAGGCTTGCCGTTCACAGCCGGAGCCGGACCGACGATTTTCAGCGGCGCCACGACGTTGCCGTGCGCGAATTCGACGTAGTGCTCTTGGCCCTCGCGCCAGATCGTCAGCTTCAACACGGTCGATAGCGCATTGACCACGGAGACGCCGACGCCGTGCAGGCCGCCGGAGACCTTGTAGGAGTTCTGGTCGAATTTCCCGCCCGCGTGCAACTGGGTCATAATGACTTCCGCTGCGGAAACCTGCTCCTCCTCATGGATGCCGGTGGGAATGCCGCGGCCGTCGTCGGTGACGGTGCAGGAGCCGTCGGCGTTGAGCGTCACCGTCACCAGCTTGGCGTGGCCGGCCAGCGCCTCGTCGATGGCGTTGTCGACGACCTCATAGACCATATGATGCAGACCGGAGCCGTCGTCGGTGTCGCCGATATACATGCCCGGCCGCTTGCGCACCGCGTCGAGACCGCGCAACACCTTGATCGAATCGGCGCCATAGGTTTCGGGTTCAGAGGGGATTTCGTCCGTCAAGCTTGGCGACTCTCGCAGAGATGCAGAATCGCGCGCGCGATTCTAAAAGAAGTGACGGCATTATAACGGAGATTGGTCGCGAAAGGGGAATTTTCCCTCACGCCGCCGGCCCGCAGATTTCGCTTCCCAACCGGGCGCCGGAACGTGAACAATGCGCCAACTGATTCGCGGAGCTTGGGGCTTGCGAGACGAACTCAATCAACCGCTCGGACTGCGCCCGACGCCTGCGCCGCTGGCTGCGCGGCTGCGCCCGCTCGGCGGCTGGGCGGCGAGGCTGGCCGTGGTCGCACTCGCGGCCTCGGCCGGAGCGCTTTATTGGCGCAGCCAGACGCTGGCGCCGGGGCGGCAAGTCGCGGTCATTCCGTTCGCCGCCATCAAGACCCCCGTCGCGACGCCGAGCGCTTCGCCCATCGCCACGGCGGCGGAGATCGCAAAGGTGTTTCCGCCGCAGGCGGACGGCGGCGTCTCGATCGTCCGCAGCGGCGGCGCGAGCGTGGCGAACGGACATTCGCCGCAGATCATCGAGGTCGCGCAGGCGCTGGCGGGCCGGCTTGCCCCCGCGCCCGACCGGCGACTGATCGAGCCCTCGAAGTTCGGACCGCTGCCACGCATCGGCGCGGACGGCGCCCGGCCCTACGACATCTACGCGCGCCCCTTCGCCGAGACGGCCCTGACCCGCGGCGCGCCGCGCATCGCCGTGTTTGTCGGCGGCCTCGGCCTCGACGCGCAGACGACGCAGGCCGCGATCTCGCGTCTGCCGCCGGCCGTGTCGCTCGGCCTTGCGCCCTATGGCGACGATCTGGCGAAGGTGGCGGAAAGCGCGCGCAACGCCGGCCACGAAATCTGGCTTCAGGCGCCGATGGAGACACTCGTCGGCGCCGATCCTGGCCCGCATACGCTGAAAACCGGCGCCAGCGCGGCGGAAAACCAGGATTCGCTGCACTGGATGATGGGCCGCTTCGGCGGCTATGTCGGAATCGTCAATTACCTCGGCGGCAAATTCAGCGCCGATGCCGACGCCGTCTCGCCCGTGCTGGCCGAAATCGCCCGGCGCGGCCTGCTCTATCTCGACGATGGCGCCTCGCCGCTCAGCAAGGCGACCGATCTGGCGCCGGGCCTCGATCTGAAAGCCGCCCGCGCCGATATCGTCGCCGAGGGCGGCGACATCGAGGCCGCGCTCGCCCGCGCCGAAGACATCGCGCGTCGCCGCGGCGCGGTGTTCGTCGTCGCCAGCGCCCTGCCGCAGACGCTCGATCGCGTGGCGCGCTGGGCGGCGGGCCTGGAGGGCAAGGGTTTCGCGCTCGAACCGGCCTCCGCGCTGACTTTGGCCAAACCCGACCGCGCGGCAAATGTTGCGCGATAACAATATGGCGATTATGCGCTCGATTCCCAGTCGCTTGCTTGTTAGGTTGCAGGGGATGTTTGCGGATTTGCGATGGTGCTCGCGAACCTTTTCGCTTTTTTGACCTCGTGGGAGCCTCTCCGGCTTTGGCTGGCAGCGCTTTTGTCGCCAGCGGTCACTTTGGCAGGATTTATATTCGTCTCCCGACAGTTTGCGCTCGCAGAAAAGACTTACAAGTCCGGCCTGGAAAAGACACAAAAAGAGCAGGACTGGAAGAAGGCGGAATTTCTGGGGAAGGAAGCTCGTGATTTCTTTGGCGATAAGCGCGTCGAGCGAGTAATTTCGATACTCGATTGGAGCGGAAGATATTTTGACTTCGAAGACCGCGGCTTCAATGGAAAATGCTTGCTACTTGCAGACAACGCACCTGTTTCCAGCAAGATTGAATCCGTTAAGTTTGCATTTGAGAAAGCGGAACGATTTGCCGTTCTTTCTTGGGCGTTGCGAAATCACGATGACAAAGGTAATTTTTCGGATTTGGAGGCGATCCTTAGAGACGAATTCGATTGGTTCTTTTTTCGACTGGGTATGTTTCAACAATTTATTGACACAGAGGTTGTTGAGTACAAGGAGTTTGATGGATTTTTGAACTATATAATAGATCTAGTGGCGCAAAAAGATCGCTCGCAGCAACTCGGGGCATCGCTCACATTTTATATCGAACGATATAAATTTTATAAAGTTGCTGACCTCATTAAATTGCGGGAATTATATCTGCAAAAGCAGATCGACGTGCACAAACCCGCTCAAGCGCAACCGGCGTGAGCTTTTGCGGGATCATTCCACGTGCTAGGCTAATCGGGTGGATTCGCCGCTGGTCGTGGTCATTGGTTTCACGAGATCCAAATTGAGCCCACACCCCGACTATCGCCCCTGCGCCGGAGTCGCGCTGGTCAATGCGGGAGGCGAGGTGTTCGTCGGCCGCCGTCGCGGCGAACGCGGCGCCCATGCGTGGCAAATGCCGCAGGGCGGCATCGACGCGGACGAGGCGCCGCTCGCCGCCGCGCAGCGCGAACTCTACGAGGAGACGAACGTGCGCTCGGCCCGCCTCGTGGCGGAAGCGCCGGAATGGCTGGCCTACGACCTGCCCGAGGGCGCGCGCGGGCGGTTCGGCGGCCGCTATCGCGGGCAGACGCAAAAATGGTTCCTGTTCCGCTTCGAGGGCGACGAGGCGGAGATCGACATTCACCGCCCCGCCGACGGCAAGCATGGCGCCGAGTTCGAGGACTGGCGCTGGGAGCGTTTCGACGCCCTGCCCGATCTCGTCGTGCCGTTCAAACGCGCGGTGTACGTGCAGGTCGTGGCGTGGTTCGCGCCGCTCGCGGCTCAGCGTCCGGCTTGAATCTCGCGCATCGCCTCCTGGCCGAATTCGTCCAGGCGGCGGCGGATGCGATGTTCCGAGATCTCGGGCAGCGCCGCGACGAGTTCCGTCACCAGCGCTTCGTCGTCGCCGGCCTCACTCGCGCGCGCGACGTAAGCCGCCTCGTATTCCGCCAGCGCCGGCCCCGACAGACCGCGCGCTTCCCCGGCCCAGAAGCCCAGCTTGCGGTTACGGCGGGCGCGGGCGCGAAAGCGCAATTCCTCCTCGTGGGCGAAAGCGCGCTCGAATCCTTCTTCCCGTCGCGTAAAATTGTCCATTGCGTTCCTCCGCCCCGCAGCTAGCCACAGGTTTTCGACGCTTTCACGGCGACGCCGGGCCATGCTAGACCGCTTTCCCCGCCCACCTGGAGCCGCCTTTTGAGCGCCGAGCCCGCCAATATCTCAAAAATGCCGTTCGAGGCCGCGATGGCGGAGCTGGAAAGCATCGTCGATAAGCTCGAAAAGGCCAGCGTGACGCTTGAGGAGTCGATTCAGCTTTACGAGCGCGGCGAAAAGCTGAAAGCGCGCTGCGAAGACCTGCTGAAGGACGCGGAAATGCGGATCGAGAAGATCGCGCTCGGCGCCGACGGTAAGCCGAAAGGCGTCGTGCCGTTCGATCCGCCGCAGACGCCGCGCTGATCGACGCGCGATCGCGTTCGGACGCGCTCGTTGCTACTCGGGGCGCGCGGGCGGCGCGTCCTGGTCCTCGGTTTCGTCGGGCCGGCCGGGGATCACGTAGCCCCCCTTGAGCCAGCGCCCGAGGTCGATCGTCTCGCAGCGGCGCGAGCAGAACGGGGTGAATTCGGCGACGCGCGGCTTGCCGCAGATCGGGCAGGCCTTCACCGGCGCGGCGTCCTCGTTCACGCCGGCCCCCATCGGTCGAGCGTGGGATAGCCCTCCCCCGCCAGCAGGCCCGCGACTTCGGCGAGCGGCAAGCCGACGACATTGCTGTAGGAGCCGATCAGCCGGATCACGAAGGCGCCGGCGAGCCCCTGGATCGCATAGCCGCCCGCCTTACCGCGCCATTCGCCGCTGTCGAGATAGGCGCTCAGTTCCGCGCGCGACAGCCGCTTGAACCGCACCCGGCTCTCCACCAGCCGCGTCCGTATCGCCCCCGTCGCGGTGACGAGGCAAAGGCCGGTATAGACGCGATGCGCGCGGCCCGACAGCAGCGCCAGACAATCCTCGGCCTCTTCCGTGATCTCGGCCTTGGGCAGGATGCGCCGGCCGACGCAGACGACCGTATCGGCGGCGAGCGTCATCGCGCCGGCCAATTCCGGCCGCTTGGCCGCGACCGCCGCCGAAGCTTCGGCTTTGTCCAAAGCCAATCGTTGCGCCAGCGCGCGCGGCGTCTCGGCCCGGCGCGGCGTCTCGTCGAGATCGGAAGGGATGACGGCGTCGGGTTCGATGCCGATCTGTTGCAGGAGAGCGACCCGCCGGGGCGAGCCGGACGCGAGCACCAGTCTTGGGCCGGCTTCGCGCAAGTGGGATCCGCCGGGTTACTTGAAGCGATAGGTGATGCGACCCTTGCTGAGGTCGTAAGGAGTCATTTCGACGAGCACTTTGTCGCCCGCGAGCACACGGATGCGGTTCTTGCGCATCTTGCCAGCGGTGTGAGCGATGATCTCGTGATCGTTCTCCAGCTTGACGCGAAAGGTCGCGTTGGGCAGCAATTCGACAACGAAGCCCGGAAACTCCAGTAGTTCTTCTTTCGACATCTGAACCTTTCTTAGGTAAACTTAAACCCCTCGCGAGGCGCGCGGACCCTATAGGAAGCCGCTGAATTCCGAAACCGCTATTATGCCAACGGCGCCGGTTCTTCGCCCCGGTGTTCGGCTTCGAGACGGCGATAGCGCCGGATCGCCAGGGGAACGCTGCCGAGATAGGCGGCCGCCAGCGTCACCAAAGCCTGCAACGGGAAATAGGCGATCGACAGCAAAGCCGCAACGACTCCGATCAGCGCGACGGCGACATATTCGCGCGGCACCCGGCCAAGCGACTTGCCGGAGAAATGCGGCACCCGGCTCGCCATCAATATCGCGATCGCCAGCACATAGGCCGCCTCGGCGCCGGCAAAGCCGGGGCTGACGGTCTCTCCGGGCGCGACCTCCATCATCCTGATGTAAACCGGCAGCAATCCCACCACCGCCCCCGCAGGGGCCGGCATACCGACGAAAAAGCCCTTGCGCCAGGCGGGAAGCTCGGGATCGTCGACCATCACGTTGAACCGCGCCAGCCGTAGCGCGCAGGCGATGCAGAACAACAGGCAGATCAGCCAGCCAAAGCCCAACAGCCGCGACAGACCGGAAAAATACAAAACGATCGCCGGCGCGACGCCGAAATCGACGAAATCGGCGAGCGAATCGAGTTCCGCCCCAAACCGCGAAGTGCCCTTCAGCGCCCGCGCGATGCGTCCGTCGAGCCCGTCGAGCACCGCCGCCGCCGCGATCGCCATCACCGCCCATTCGATCGAGCCCTCGAAGGTGAAACGGATCGCGGTCACGCCCGCGCTCAGCGCCATCAGGGTCACGATATTGGGGATCAGCATCCGTAGCGGGACGCCGCCGAAACGCGAGCGGGAAGCCGGCTCCATCGCTCAACCCCGACTGAACAGGCGTTGCGTCTCGTCGGCGCGCCCGCTCAGCGCGATCACGGTCTCGCCGGCGACGCAGCGGCTGTCCAGCCCGACGATGACGCTCGCCCCCTCCGGCAGATAGACATCGACGCGTGAGCCGAAGCGGATCAGCCCGAACCGGTCGCCGGCGCCCAGCCGCGCGCCCTCCTGCGTGAAGCAGACGATGCGCCGCGCCACCAGCCCGGCGATCTGCACCACGCCGAAGCGTCCGGCCTCGGCTTCGATCACGAGGCCGTTGCGCTCGTTGTCCTCGCTCGCCTTGTCGAGATCGGCGCTGAGAAACAGGCCCGGGCGATAGGCGATGCGCGCGACGCGGCCCTCCACGGGGGCGCGGTTCACGTGGCAGTCGAACACATTCATGAAGATCGACAGTTTCAACATTGGCGCCGCGCCCAGGCCCAGATCGGGCGGCGGCGGCGCAGAACCGACGAAACAGACGCGCCCGTCCGCCGGGGCGACCACGAGATCGCCGCGGATCGGCGTCACCCGCGCGGGATCGCGGAAGAAATAGGCGCACCACAGCGTGGCGACCAGTGCGATCCAGCCGAGCGGCGCATAGATCCACCATAGAACCAGCGTCGCCAGCGCAAATCCGCCCACGAAGGGATAACCCTTGGGGTGGATGGGGACGAGCGAAGCGCGAAGGGATTGGATGACCGCCATGCGGACCTCGGGTTGACGCACGAGCCGCCTTTTGGCGCCTCCCGCCCGAGATGTCACTCCGCCGCGCGTTCCTCGAACTCGTGCTCGGCCCGATCCGCCTCGCGCAGCTTCTCGGCCGCCTCGGCGAGCTGGCGCTGGCGGTTCCACAGACCGGCATAGAGCCCGCCAAGCGCCAACAACTGCTCGTGTCGGCCGCGCTCGGCGATCACGCCCTTGTCGAGCACGATGATCTCGTCGGCCCCGACGACGGTCGAGAGCCGGTGCGCGATCACCAGCGTCGTGCGCCCGCGCGACACGCGGTCCAGCGCATCCTGGATCTCGCCTTCGGTATGGCTGTCGAGCGCCGAGGTCGCCTCGTCGAGCACGAGAATCGGCGGGGCTTTCAGGATCGTGCGGGCGATGGCGACGCGCTGCTTCTCGCCGCCCGAAAGTTTCAGCCCGCGCTCGCCGACCTGGGAATCGTAACCCATCGGCAGCGATTTGATAAGGCCGCCGACGCGCGCGCTCTCCGCCGCCTCGCGCACTTCAGCCTCGGACGCGCCGTCGCGTCCATAGCGCACGTTATAGGCGATGCTGTCGTTGAACAGCACCGTGTCCTGCGGCACCATGCCGATGGCCGCGCGCAGAGAAACCTGCGTCACTTTGCCGATTTCCTGTCCGTCGATGGTGATGCGCCCGCTCGATGGCTCGTAGAAACGAAACAGCAATCTGGAGATTGTCGACTTGCCGGCGCCCGAGGGGCCGACGATGGCTAGCGTCGTGCCCGCCGGCGCCTCGAACGAAACGCCCTTCAGGATCGGCCGCTGCGGGTCATAGGAAAAGTGCACGTCCTCGAACTTGACGACGCCCTTGGTCACGACAAGTTCGGTCGCGCCGAGATGATCTCTGATTTCGGGGTTTTGGCTGAGGATGTCGAACATCGCGCCGATATCGACGATCGCCTGCCTGATCTCGCGATAGACCATGCCCATGAAATTGAGCGGCGTGTAGAGTTGCAGCATCATCACGTTGAGCAGCGCGAAATCGCCAATCGTGTTGTGGCCCGAGCGCACGCCCGCCACGCACATCAACAAAACCGCGATCATGCCGAGCGTGAAGATGACCGCCTGACCCGCATTGAGCACGGCGAGCGAGACATAGGTGCGTACGCTCATGCGCTCGTAGCGCGCCATCGACTTGTCGTAGCGCGCCGCCTCGCGCGCCTCGGCGCCGAAATATTTGACGGTCTCGAAATTGAGCAGCGAATCGATCGCCTTGGTGTTGGCGTCGGTGTCGCTTTCGTTCATCGAGCGGCGGATCGAAATGCGCCAGTTGGTCGCGATGGTGGTGTAAACGAGATAAAGCGCCACGGTCACGACAAGCGCGGCGACATAGCGCCAGTCGAAGGTGATCAGGAAAGCCGAGACGATCAGCACGAACTCGACGGCGGTCGGCACGGCTGTCAGCATCGAGGTGCGGATGATCGTCTCGATCGCCGCCCGGCCCCGCTCCAGCACGCGCGTAAGGCCGCCGGTCTTGCGTTCGAGATGGAACCGCAACGACAGCCGATGCAGATGCTCGAACACTTCAATCGCCAGCCGCCGCACCGCGTTCATCGCCACCGCCGCGAACAGCGCGTCGCGGCCCTGCTGGGTCAGCGCCATCAATATGCGTAACAGCCCGTAGAGCGCCGTCAGCGCAAACATGCCGGTGAGAAAGCCGGGCAGTGGGATGCGCTGGGTGTCGGGCGCGCCCGCCAATGCGTCGGTCGCGTATTTGAAAGCGTAGGGGATGGCGATGGTCACGAATTTCGACGCGAACATCAGCACGATGGCGAAGGCGACGCGAAGTTTCAGGTCGGCGCGGTCGGCGGGCCATATGTAGGGGATCAGCAGTTTGACGGTGCCAAGGAACGTGCCCTGCGCTTCGAAATTGAGTTTCGGGGGCGCATTCGGGCTTGAGGCGGGCGGCATGAGATTCCGGGCGGCAGGGGGAACGGGTCTGCATATAAGGCTAAGCGCGGCGAATATCACCCCTGGGAGCGCATTGTCTTTTACGCCCCGTCACGAAGCTGTGAAATTCGGCCGGGCGAATATGTCGACGTCAAGCTCACACTTCCTCAGACATGTGGCGCGGCCGACTGACGAACTTTGAAGTGAGGTTCAATATTGAAATATGCTAAAAATAAGCTATACGGGTGACGGGAAATCGGCTGGAGGACTCCCCGGCGTCCTCCTTTCAGTATCGCGTACTTGCGTATTGAGACGCTTAATCTTTGTTGACACTGAACCCATTCTGTCCCGCCTAACCATTTGAAGTCAGGATTTAAGCGACATGGACAAATATGGGTTGAGCAACCCGGTGGAATTGGCGGCGGAGATCGTATCCGCTTACATCTCGAACAATTCTCTTCCGATGTCCGAACTCGCCAACCTGATCCTGACGGTGCATGGCGCGGTGGCCAGTTTGTCTGGCGCGGCGCCGGCCGAGGCGCTGAAGCCCGCCGTGCCGATCGGGAAGTCGATTTCGGACGACTACATCATCTGCCTGGAGGACGGACGCAAATTCAAGTCGCTGAAGCGGCATTTGCGGACCCACTACAATCTGACGCCTGAGCAATATCGCGCCAAATGGCAATTGCCGGCCGATTATCCCATGGTCGCGCCCGGTTATGCCGAGAAGCGTTCGCAGATGGCGAAAGACATGGGCCTCGGTCAGCAGCGCCGCGGCGCCAAAAAGAAGAAGTAAGTCCGCGAGGTCGACGGTATTGCGCTTGACGCAGCAGCGCTCATCCAAATTGAATGGCTCCTCACTATTTCCGTGGGTTCCGGAAGCCGACACCGTCAGGGGCGCGTGGTCCAGTCTGCAATCAGCGCCGTCACTGCGAGAAGCGCAGCGACGAAGCCATCCATCATGCGCGCTTAGGCGGGTAGTTTTTAGCGATGGATAGCTTCGCCGAGGGAAACACCTTGCGTTTCCCGGGGCTCGCCATGACGGTGATCGTTTGCGCGCGAATACCCCGCTTCGCGGCCCTGCGGCCGAACCCACGGGAATAGCGAGGAGCCCTTTGGTTGTTTCTATGCATTGTTCTAATTTCATTTCGTAATCTTTACTTTCGGCCGTAAATTGGTCAACGTTATTTGCGTTTACATCGAAATACTCTGTAGCTCTTCGAAAATTGAGGGCGGACTTACTTATATTTTGGGCGCACGTCGCCCGCACGTGTTGATTTTCCAAGTTTCTGGGCTTAACACGGTTAGGGCTTTCTGACCTTTAGAGGATGTATCGGCTTGGTTGCGTTTGTACGGTTCCAGGCGGCCCAACTCCCCAATGCGGTCGGGCGAAACGACGCCGACGGTCGCCGCAAGTCGGACGGGCGGTCCGGGCATCTATGCCACGGCCCCTACATCACACTCGGTCCCGGCCGCTACACTGCGGGCTTTTACCTCCAGCGCGGCGCCGGCGGCGAGGTTGACGGCGAAATCGAAATCGAGGCCTGCGCCGAACAAGGAAAACGGGTGTTCGCCAAGCGCAAGACGCCAGTGAAGGATCTGTTCAGCTCGATTGCGGGCCTCCAGCATGTCGACTTCGCCCTTGAGGGAATAGAGCACGGCTGCGAATTGCGACTTTGGGTGCCGGCGCGGGTGAATATCGAAGTCAGCGAAGCGGTGCTGTACCGCACCGATATCGACAATTGGGGACACACGTGACGGCTGTCCTCCTCGAACAGGCGCACATGCGATCCGAAATCGACGCTCTGCGGCTCGAAATCGAACGGCTGCGCGGCTTTGTGGAACTGCGCGCGCAAGTGCAGGAAAACATGATGCACGCCATGGTGGTGGAAGGCGCCGCGCGCGCCAGGGAGGCGCTGGAGGCCCGCATCCAGGCCGCCGCGCGCGAAGCGATCGCTTTCGCATATCAAGGTCTGGAGAGCCACGAGGCCGCGCTGCGCGCGCTCGGCCGCCGCGTCGCGGAATTGTCGCGCGAGCCGCCCGAACCCGAGAGGGCTTTCGCGGGGCCGCCCGGCGTCGGGCTTTACGCCCTCGGCCTAGCCGTCGGCGACGGGTCCGATTGCCAAGGCCTCGATGTCGGCGACGCGACCGATCCGGCCTTCCTGTCCGCACTGGCCCATCTGCCGATATTGCCCGGCGGCGCGGTGAAGCTGGTGGCGGCCCATGTCATCGAGTTCGCGCCGATGGCGACGCTGGCCGAGCGAATATTGCCGCACTGGCGATCGCGTATGGCGCCCGACGGCGAGCTGGTGATCATCACGCGCGACGGCCCCGCCTGGACTGCTGAGTTAGCCCGCGCGGACGGCACGTTCGAATCGATTAGGCGTCGGCTCGGCGCGGATGGCGCGGGCTGTCCGGTGCGCCATCTGTTCGACCCCGACGGCCTCGCCGCCACCCTGCGCGCCGCCGGTTTCGCGCCCGACGCGCCGCAAATCACGGGAACCCAACTCAGAATCGTCGCCCGGCCGGCTTCGGCGTGACAGAGCGGCTGTTTTCCATCGTCATCTGCACCGACGGTCGGCTCCCCTATCTCAAGGCGACCTTGCAGGCGCTTGAGGGGCTGGATTACCGCGCCTTCGAGCTTTGTCTCGTTTGCGGGCCGACGCCGGACGGCACGCGCGAATTCGCCGCCACGCTCGCGGGCCGGGCGAAAATCGCGCTTTGTCCCGTGCGCAACCTGTCGCGCGCCCGCAATCTCGGCATTGCGCTGGCGGCGGGCGAGATCGTCGCCTTTCTCGACGACGACGCCATGCCCGAGGCGGAATGGCTGACCGACCTCAGCGCCGCTTACGACGACCCCGAGGTGACGGCGGCCGGCGGCGTCGTTTACGATCCCAGCGGAATCACGTTTCAGGCGCGCTATGTCGCCATCGACCGGCTCGGCTATGCGACGGCGCATTGGCAGACGCCAATGCCGCGTCTGAGCTATCCCTTCTCGCCGCAATTCCCGCATCTCCTGGGCGCGAATTGCTCGGCGCGGCGCAAAACGCTGCTCGAACTTGGCGGCTTCGACGAGGAATTCGAGTATTTTCTCGACGAAACCGACCTTCTCACCCGCATCAACGACGCCGGCGGCCGCATCGCGCAATGCCCCCGCGCCGCCGTGCATCACAGGCCGGCGCCGAGCGTGTTGCGCGAATCCACCAGCTTCATGCGAAGTTGGCGGCAGAGCCTCAAGAACCGCGTCTATTTCGGCCTACGCAACGCGCTGCGCCATCACAGCCCCTGGGAAGTGTTGCGCGCGGCGGTGAACGACGCCGAGGAATGGCAGGCAGGAATCGTGCGCCGAATCGCCACGGGCGAGCAGCCGCGCGCCGATCTCTCGCGATTTCTCGAAGAGGGCTTGCTGGCTATCGCGGAAGGGATCGAGGCCGCCCGCGCGCCGGCGCGCAAGCTGATGAGCGTCGCCGAGCGCCGCGCCGAGCCGACCGCTTTCCAGCCGTTTCCGACGCTGAAACCGGCGCGGCGGCTCTGTCTGTGCCTCGTCACACAGGACTATCCGCCGGGACAGAACGGCGGCATCGCGCGCAATATGGCCGAACTCGCCGGCGCCTGGGCGAGGCTCGGCCATTACGTGCATGTATTTACCCTCGCCAGGGGGTCGCCGAGCCTGGATTTCGAGGACGGCGTCTGGGTGCATCGCCTGGCGCTCTCGCCCTCCGGCGCGCCGCCCGATCTCGTCCCCCCGCACCAGATTCCGCAAAACCTGTGGGATCATTCACAATCCATGTTCGAGGCGGTCACGAAGCTCGACGCGACGCGGCGCGTGGATCTCGTCTATGCCCCGCTGTGGGATTGCGAGCCGATGGCGTTCCTGCGCGAGCCGCGCTTTCCCCTGGTCTGCGCGTTGCAGACGACGATGGATTTCTGGCTCGATTCGCAGCCCGCGCGGCGGGCCGACGCCGATTGGATGCGCGCGCGCGGCGCGCCGCTGCTGGCGCTGGAGCGTTGGGTGCTCGAACGCGCAGCCCTGCTGCACGCCAACAGCCGCGCCATCGTCGAGGACATCGCGCGCCGCTACGTGCTGGCCTTCGCCACCGACCGGATCGTGTTCGCCCCGCACGGCGTGTCGGACTGGGCGCAGGGCGCGCGCGCGCGCCCCGAGGACGGCCTGGTGAAATTCCTGTTCGTCGGGCGGCTGGAGAGCCGCAAGGGCATCGACGTGCTGCTCGCCGCCGCGCCCGAGGTTCTGCGCCGCTTCCCCGGGGCGCGGCTCGATATCGTCGGCGACGACCGCATCGAGCGCGCGGAGGGCGGAACCTATCGCGCCGCCTTCCTCGCGCGCGACGACGTGTCCGACATCCGCGACCGCATCGTCTTTCACGGCCGGGTCGAGGAGGCGGCCTTGCGCGCGCATTACCGCGATTGCGACGTACTCGTCGCGCCGTCGCGCTACGAATCGTTTGGCCTGATCTATGTCGAAGGCATGATTTTCGCCAAGCCGGTCATCGCAGGGCGGGCGGGCGGCGGGGCGGAAGTGATTCCCGAAGGCGTCGCCGGGCTGCTGGTCCCGCCCGGCGACGCGGCCGCGCTCGCGACGGCGATGGTCAAGCTCGCGGGCGACCCGGCGCTGCGCGCCGCGATGGGGCAGGCCGGGCGGCGACGCTACGAATCGCATTTCCGCGCCGAAGCTGCGGCGGATAGTCTGTTGAACGGCGTATTGGCGCAAATCTCTAGCGAAAAATCGCGTTGATGACGGCGACCTGAGCCGGGTCGAGCGCCGCCTTGCCGTCGAAACCGTCGTCGCGCGCCGCCTTCGCCTCCTCGCGCAACCCGTCGAGATCGTCGATGTCGGGGTAAGGCGCATCGAGCGCGAGAACGCCCGCCGAGCGGGCCGCGTACAGGGTCAGATCGCGCGCGAGCCGCAACGGCGAACGGTTTCGCCCGCGGGCGCCCAGCTTGGCCGCCAACGGCGAGGCGGTGAACACGAGGCCGGCAAGCCGGCGCGAGGCGTCGCGATAGCTCGACAGGCCAAACAGCGCCCGCGGGCTCTCGCTGGCGAAGACGAGAATTTGCAGCGCGCCATCGGGCAGGCCGAGCCTCGCCTCTTGCACCGCCAGTCGCGCGCCGAGCCGCTGCACGTCGCTCCCGCCCGTCGCCTGCGGCAAAGCCAGCCCGCGCGCGCCCATGCCAGCAGCGGCCTCGATATCGGTCAGCGCCTCGGCGTCGTCGAGCGGGCGCACGCGGGCGAACATCGCCGGGCCGCCTGTAACCGCCGCCCCGGCATCGACCACCAACGCCTCCGCGTCGCTCGCCAGTGCGCGCGCGAGTGCTTGCGCGTCGCCGGGGGGCACGAGCAGCAGCGAGCGCATCACACTCAGACGGCGATCGTGGCGGGCGGCCGCCTGCGCAGGAACGCGGTGCGACGGCATTCCGCGACCAGCGCGCCATCCTGCTTGAACGCGCGGTGGTGGAACTCGACCAGCCCCGCGTCGGGCCGCGATTTCGAGCCGCGCGTCGAAACGATCTCGGTGCTCGCGCGCACCGTGTCGCCCTCGAACAGCGGATGAGGAAAACGCACGTCGGTCATGCCGAGATTGGCGATCGTGGTGCCGACGGTGAGATCGTTGACAGACATGCCGATCATCAGCCCGAGCGTGAACAACGAGTTCATCAGCGGCCGACCCCACTCTGTCTCCTCGGCGCAAAACGCGGCGTCGATGTGCAGCGGCTGCGGATTGAGCGTCATATTGGAGAACAGCATGTTGTCCATCTGCGTCACCGTGCGCCGCAACCTGTGCGAGAACGACGCGCCGACGGCGAAATCCTCGAAATAATAGCCGCCTCTTTCGTGCGGGGTGCAACCGGCGATCATTATTTACCTCATCGACAGAATTTTTAAGCCAACATTTACCCTAACCGCGAAAAAAGAAAGAGACCTAATCGGATTTGTCCGGGAGTCGCAGTGAACGCCCTCATCGTCGCGGAATCTTCTGTCTTGATCGAGGAATCGGCGCTGGTGCGCCGGTTCCTCGCCTGGTCCCCGCAAGCCCTGCCTGGGGATCGCGCGCAAGCCGTCAACGCCCTGGCGCGCGCCTATCTCTATTGCGGCCTTCAGCCGGATATACGCGCCGAGGCGGAAATCGCGCTGACGCGGGCGCTCGACGATCCGGAGCCGCGCGTCCGCCGCGCGCTTAGCGAGGCTTTCGCGAGCGCCGCCGAGGCCCCCCGCCACGTCGTGCTGGCGCTCGCCAGCGATATCGCGGAGGTTTCGCGCGCGGTTCTCGCGATGTCGCCGCTGCTGAGCGAGGCCGATCTCGTCGATTGCGCCGCCATCGGCGACGCCAGCGCGCAGACCGCCATCGCCCGACGCGCCCGACTTGGCGCTCCGGTCGCCGCCGCCCTGGCGGAAATCGGCGAGCGCGCCGCCGCGCTGGCGTTGATTGGAAACTTTCGGGCCGACCTGCGCGGTCCTGCATTGTGGCGGCTGTTCGAGCGCTTCGCCGGGGACGCTGAAATGCGCGCGCGGCTGATCGAGCGCCCCGCCCTGCCCGCCTCCCTGCGCGCCGCGAGCGCGGCGGCGACCACCGCCGATGTCTCGCTATTCGCCAGCGAATGGCTCGACCCGCGCCGCGCCGAGCGGATCGCGCGCGACGGTCGCGAGCAGGCTTTCGTCGCCATCGCCACCTCTTGCGGCGCAGACGAACTCGCCGAACTCGTCGGCTGGCTGCGCACCAGCGAGCATCTCACCGTCGGCCTGCTGGTGCGGGCGCTGAGCTGCGGCGGCGTCGCGCTGTTCGCGCAAAGTCTCGCCGACATGTCGGGCCTGCCGGCCCCGCGCACCGCTGGATTGATGCGCGATGCGCGCGGACAGGCATTCGCTTCGCTCTACGCGCGCGCCAAAATGCCGCCCACCTTTCTGCCCGCCTTCCGCATCGCCGTCGCCTGCGCGGCCGAGGTCAGCGCCGGCGTTGGCGTCGATTACGCGCTGACGATGCGGATGATACGCGCCATCGAGGCCGAGCACGACGCGCAACTGACCCCCGTGGCCGCCATGCTCTGGCGGCTGGCCGGCGAGGGCGCGCGCGAAGAAGCGCGCGAATTCGTCGCAGCGGCGACTGAAGTCGTCCCTGCGGCGCGGCTCGACCAAGCCGAATTCGAAGCCGGTGCCCCGCACGTGCTGCTGCTCAATGTCGAGCCGGTCAACGAGAACCTCGCTCCGCCCGTTACGCTCGATTTAGCCCCCGAGCCTGGCGCCATCGCGGCGTAGCTGGCGAAGCGACCTCCGCCTCCCTATCTATTCCCCGGGCCAAGCCTCGGGGGGCTCCATGTTAGAAGCCAGCGTCACGATGATGCCGCCGCTGATGTCGGCGCAAGAGCTTGCCGAACTCGCAGCAGCCGTAAAAGTTCTGGAAGGCGACAGTTTCACGGCGCGCATGACGCGGCTGCTGGGCGGACAGGTGCGCGCGATTGGCCGCGCCTTGCCCGCCGCCGCGCGCAAGGCGGTGGCGCTGGCGACCGAATCGGCGCTGAAGACGGCGCTGCGCGTCGCATTGCGCTCGCTCGACGCGAAGACAGCGACCAAGGCCAACAATCGCTGGCATCAGGCGGCGGCGGCCGCGACCGGCGCGTTCGGCGGCGCCTTCGGCATCGCCGCCACCGCGATCGAACTGCCGGTCTCGACCACGATCCTGTTGCGCTCGATCGCCGAGATCGCGCGCGAGGAAGGCGAGGATCTGCGCACGCCGCAAGCCGCGCTCGCCTGTTTGGAGGTGTTCGCGCTCGGCGCGGAGAAGCCGGCCGAGGCGGGTCTGGAAAGCGGCTATTTCGCGGTGCGCGCCGGATTGGCCCAATCCGTCAGCGAGAGCGCCCGCTTCCTCTTGAAGCAGGGGCTGGCGGGAGAAACCGCGCCGGTGCTGGTGCGCTTCCTGTCGCAAGTCGCCGCGCGGTTCGGCGTGGTGGTGTCGGAAAAGCTTGCCGCGCAGGCGATTCCCGTGGTCGGCGCGGTCGGTGGCGCGGCGGTCAACGCCGCCTTCGCTCATCATTTTCAGGCGATGGCGCGCGGCCATTTCACCGTGCGGCGGCTGGAGCGCAAACACGGCGCGGAAGCGGTGCGGTTCGAATACGAGCGGCTGCGCGGCGAAGTGAAGTCGCCTGTGGCTAATTGACCGCAGGTGCAAATCCACGAGATACCCGGATCGCACCGCTTTGGCCCTGCCACAACTATCTTACAAAGAAGGACGCCTGCCTGTGCCATCGAATGAGGCGAAGAAACATCACTATGTGCCGCAGTTCTATTTGCGTCGCTTCGCCTGCCCCAGTGAAAGCAATAAGGTCATGGTGCTAGAGCGCCATCGTGACGTCGTGGTCGCTGATCGCAAGTCGATCCAGGGCATCGGCTATGAGGAGCGCCTCCACGACTATGACGACAACGGCGCGCCGGCATCGATCGAAGATGATCTGAACAAGGCGATCGAGACGCCGTTTTCCACGAGCACAACCTGGCTGAAGATCAGCGGCGGAAACTGCGCGAGCCTCGATGAGTCTGATCGCCTGCCGCTGTACGGATTCGCGCGGCACCTTCTGCTCCGCAATCTCGAAACGCTGCGCTTCAACGAGACGCAGCACGCCCGCTACTTGGCCGGGGAGTTGGAAGACGAGCTGACGGACGAAGAACGAGATATGCACGCTTGGATGCGATCCAACCCCGGCGCCGCGCACAAACTGTTTCGAGCCGGAGCGATGGAAACGATGCTTCCCGCCGACGCCAGCGCGATCAACGTCATCGTTTGCGAAACGCCCATCGCACTTCGATCGTCCACCAACCCCGCTATTCGTCTCTCGCACCCCGGGAACGAATCCATCTTCGGTGCCATGTTCAATTCGCTACGGACTTGGTGGCTTCCCCTGGATCGCCGCTGGGGCGCACTGATCGCTGCCGGCGGACCGTCCGGCTTCAGCGCCCAGACTGTCCCGCCGGATATCGCCCGCGTAGTCAATCGCCTGTATCTCGTCCAGCTCTTGGAGGACGGTGCGCGATGCATGCTGGCCGACGACGACTTCCTTGGCGAAGATCTCGAATGGGCGGGTTTCACTCTCGCTCAGCGGACGGCGAGAGGCTTCCGGTATCGGAAGTTCTCCTCAGCTTATTGATCGCAAACCGACTCGAAGAACTTTTGCGAAGCATACGCCATCCCCGGAGTGGCCACCTTCGCCCATCATTTTCAGGCGATGGCGCGCGGCCATTTCACCGTGCGGCGGCTGGAGCGCAAACACGGCGCGGAAGCGGTGCGGTTCGAATACGAGCGGCTGCGCGGCGAACTCAAGGCCCCGGCGGTGAGCTAAAGCTTCGAGCGGGCGATCGCCGCCTCGGCCTCGGAGATCGTCTCCGGCCGGCCGACATGCAACCACAACCCGTCGAGCCGCAGCCCGTAGAGCCGGCCCTGCTCCACCGCGCGCCAGAAGAACGGCGCGAGCCGGAACACGTCTTCCGCAACGCCATCGAGCAATTCCGGCTTGAGGATGCCCACGCCGGTATAGACGAACGGCGCCACCGCTTGCGGCTCGCGCCGCTTGAGCCGCCCGTCCGGCTCCAACTCGAAGTCGCCGGGCCAATCGACCCCGATCGCGCCCGCGCTCGAAGCGACCAGCAGCATCGCGTCCATCCGCGCGGGATCGAACGCGCCCGCCAGCCGCGCC
>JANLPL010000051.1:0-8363 GCA_031367195.1 Bradyrhizobium sp. | reverse complement strand
CGGTCGGTCCGGCTTGCACAGGGGTTTACTTTCGTTCGGTGCTGCGGTTCGCCTCGGGCTTCTTCTCCTCACGGCCTCACGGCGCCAGCGCCGGCGTCTCACGACGGCGAATACTGCGTGCAGTTGCCTCCGGCTCGCGGTTGCTACCATCTCGCCCCGCGAAGGACTTTCACCTCCAATCCAGTGCCCATGCCAGGCACACCTACGGCCATCCTCTGTCGTGACGCCAGCGGAGCCAAGGGTCTTTCCATCATTGATAAGGGGCATAACCATCAGACGCTGAAACCTCTGCCCTCAAGGGTAAACTCCCGGCGGGTCGTTGTCTCAGCATCATTGGCACGGAGGGAGTGTTCGCTGCGCGAGGCGGCGGAGTTTCTTTCCGGCAAAGGTGGCGCGAACTCGGCAGCGTCAAAGAGCGACGGTTCCCGAAACGATTCCCCCCAGCCCATGACAGAGAAGGGATTGAGGCCGTTGGACTACCTGCAAGCCTCTCACGAGGCCGTGCAGGCGTTGGGCATATCGTCTGAGACCTGCGCGCACTTCGGGGCGGGCTTCGCTCCCAAGGGCATCATGCGGGGCCGGTTCGCAATCCCGATCCATGATCGAAACGGCAACCTACTCGCCTACTGCGGGCGAGCGACAAAAGACGAGAGCCCGGCGTTGCTCTTCCCCAATAGCTTCGATCCGCGCGGCGCGATCTTCAACGCGCATCGGATCGCCGAGGGCGATTTGTTCCTTGTTCGCGATCCGGTTCAAGCGCTCACGGCGCAGCAGAACGGCGTCGAGAATGTCGTCGCGTTTCTCACCGAGAACGTGACGGCGTTGCAGCTTGAGCAGCTCGCGGCGCTCATGGACGAGCGAAAGTGCGAACATTTGGAAGTATTTTGAGCCCGCGAAAGCGGGCTCGTTCTCTTTTGTGGCGTCTTATTGAATGTCGGTAATGGGCGGGAAGCCGCCCGTCCGCTATTCGGGCCGGCACGGCAGAACCGGACCTTCGATTTTTGGTGAGGACTGGCCGAGAACCGATCGCCCAACTGTGCCCAACTCAGCCGACGGTGTTGGTCACGGCGTTGTAGGGCCTGATTCCGCTGTCGCCAGGTTTCACAGGCTCTTTGCGGGTCTCGGCAGCTCGGTCGAGCGAACAAATTCTGACCAAGGCCTCGCGTAGCACGGCAGCCGCGCCACTCCGATCATCAACGGACATCGCCTCAAGGTTGAGTTCAAGTCTAAGATTTGGTCGCTCCTCGTGAACTATCAGGCGCTCCGTATCCAAGTTCTCGTAGGTATCGATGACCTGATAGGCGGCGACAGGATGGGCAATGCCTTTTACCGAGATCCGCCCACGCTCTTCGCAGCGGATCTGGTCGCGAACGTTCGCGTAAGTCTCATACGATATCAAAATTTCACCTGGTGTCGCCGCAGCTTCAAGACGCGACGCGAGATTCACGCCGGCACCTATTATTGTATAATCCATTCGATTTTCACTACCGAAATTTCCAACGGTGCAGAACCCGGTGTTGATTCCGATCCGGCACTGCAGGGGCCTTTCGTTGCCCGACGCCCGCCAAACCTCCTGTAGTTGACTCATTCTATTCCGCATGGCTATGGCCATCGTGACACAAACGACGGCGTCCTCTTTAACGCCGCGCGTGTCCGGATCGCCGAAAAATATAATGATGGCGTCACCGACGTATTTGTCGATCGTCGCTCCATGGACCCGGGCGATATCCGTCATCTCGGTTAGATAATGGTTTAGCAACTGAGTCAGATCCTCGGACTCTAGCCGTTCCGTCGTTTCGGTGAACCCGACGATGTCCGAGAAGAAAACGGTCAATTTTTTCCGGCGACTCGCGATTTTCACCTCTTGCTTTCCAGTGAAAATGGACTCATATACTTGTTGCGATAGGTACTTCGCGAGTTGGCTCGAAAGCAGTTCCAAAGCCTTGGATTTGTCCGCCAGTTCTTTCTCACGCTCCTTCAACTCCGTAATGTCCGAGTAGACGGCGACCGTGCTGCCATCTTCAGCTTTGCGTTCGCTGACCAGAATCCAGCGCCCGTCGCTCCGCTGCTGGACTTGCGCGCCGATTGGTTGCTGGTGACGGGCTACGCGTTTTCGGACCCATTCCTCAACCCGGCCCTCGGCGTCTTTGATGTACCCACGCTCGGCGGACTTTCGAACAATGCTTTCGAACGTCATGCCGGGCGTTATTTCCGCCCCGTCATCGGGGTAGAGCAGCGTCCGGTACTTACTGTTGCACAACACCAGGCGATCCTCGCCATCGTAGAGCGAGAAGGCCTCGGAAATGCTTTCAATCGCGATCGCCAGTCGCTGGCGGCCCTCGCGAATCTCCATCTCATTCAACCTCTGCACCTCAATCGCCGTGTCCCGAAAGACGCCGAGCGCCTCAGCCATGCGACCGATTTCGTCGTCGCGGTCACGACCCGGTACTTCAATCGAAGTGTCGCCCGCCGCGAGCCCGGTCATCGCCACGGTGATCCTTTCAACGGGTCTCACGACCTGGGGCACCACATACCGTAAAGCAATCAAAGCCGCGCCCAGCGCGCTCAGAAAGGTAATGAGAAGCAGCAAAATCTGACCATTACTGATCGCCCGGGCTGCGTGGAGCGCCGCGGCGTCACTGCTGGTCTCGGCGGCATCGACGAGGTCCGCCACTTCCTTGCCGAGACGCAGCACGAGCGCACTGTTAGCCTCCAGGGACGCCTGAGCAAGCGCGATCTGGCGTAGTTCCCCAAGTCGCAAATCAAAGACATTGTCCGCGGACGCGCCAAACGCGATCAGTGTCTCCGTGAGCTTCTTGAGCGCGCCGCTTTCGACGGTGGCGGGGAGCTTTGCGAGCAGCTTGCGCGCTTGTTCCGAAGCCGCGACGAAGCGTTCCTGAAGGGGTCTTATCGAACTTGAGTCGGGAACGCTAACCGCCTCGTTTAGCAGGCCCACCGCGAGGTTGCCTTCCGAGCGCAGTGTTAGCAGCCCTTGCAGGGTATTCACGCCCCCCTCGACCAGGCTTCTGATCGCCTCCGTGCTGTCTGCCGTTACTTTCTCGCTGGTGATGACGAGGCTAAAACCCGCATCGTCCACCATCGGTGCGAGCGTCTCAAGCAGGGTGCGATGTGTGGCCTCCAACGCGGCCACAATCTTATCTCGCTCGACTCGGAGCGGTTGCTGCATCTCGGCTGGGGCCCGAAACACTTGCAATCGGGCGTCAAAAACGTTGTCTGCTCCGCCACCGAACGCGATCAACGCCTCACTCGCCTTACTCAGTTGCTCCGTCTGGGAGGTTCGAGGCAGCGCGTTGAGAGTCCTCTTGACCGTTGCTGCCGAGGTAGAGAATTGTTCGCGGATTGGCGGCACTAAAGCGGGACTGTCAGCGTGCGCCGCCTCCTCCAGCAGGCCCGCAGCCAAGTTGCCCTCGGCGCGCAGGATCAGCAGCGCCTGCAAGTCATTCACCCCGCCCTCAACCAGGCCTGCGATCGCTTCCTTGTTTTTGGCCGTCATCTCCTCGCTGGTGATCACAAGATCGAATCCGGCGTCGTCCACCAAAGGCTCCAAAACCTCCTCGAATTTGGCGTGCGCGGCCGCGAGATCGGCGACGGCAGTTTTCTTTTTCGCGCTTAATCGTAGGCGCCGCTCGACCGCGTCGTCGAGCGCATTGAGTTCGGTTGCGATCTTGCCTTCGATCTCGGTCAGTTTGGCGAGCCGCGACTCGGTGACGACCGTGGTCTTCAATCCCGCGGTCAAGGTGGAAAGTTCACTGAGCCTCCGAACGAGCTTCGCGTGTTCCTTAGTCAGTTCCTCTTCGTTCCGGCTCGCGATGACGGCTGGAGCCATCGCCGTGAGTTCAGCGCTTTTTTCGGCAAGGCGGAGCGACGCCGCCATGCCCACGATGCTGTCTTCGTTGATCTGCCTTACCGAGTTGTTAACTTCGGTGAAGGCGTACCAAGCGACAGCGCCCGCGATTCCGGTCAACATTGTCATCCCGCCGAAGGCCAGGAACAATTTGGCCTTGATGCCAAAGGTCGCTTTCCTGCTGTCCTGATTGGGGGCCACGGCTGCTAACCTCGAAGTATTCGTCTCGTCACAGGCCTCAGAAAGAAGCGATTGATCTGTCCCCGTTCACGACGGCAGGCCATCGACTGCTTCAGGTCCGCGTGGCCCAGCAGAAAGTCGGCTCTACGCGTCTGTTCGCCGCGTCAACGGGCTAGGCGTTCAACCGGCTTGATGCTGCCGTCCTCTTGGATCACGGTGAGGAACACCCGGTGCATACCCTGGTTGTCGTCAGGCCCATAGGAAAGCGTGACGCCGCCCAGATCGAACGTGCCGACTCCTCTGATGGTCGAAAGCAGCGCTGATCGCGTAACAGCACCTTTCACATTCCCCAGTGTTTGGACGATCAACCGGCCGACGATGTATCCTTCGAGCGAGACAAAGCCAATCTTCGCGTCCGAGTTCGCATTTTTGAGCGCCTTCTGGTATCGGGCCACCAGCGGGAGGCTTATGTCCTCCGGGAATGGCACGACCTGCGTCACGACGACTCCTTTCCCGTCCATACCAAGTTCATTGGCGAGGGCGTCGGCGCCGACAAATGAAATGTTGACGAAGACGGGATTCAGCTTGAGCCAGTGCGCCAGCTTGATGAACTCAGCGCAGGGTTTGTAAGTGCCGATCATGACGACTGCCTGTGGAGTCGCCTTGCGGATCGCCAGCAGCGCCATCTTCACGGCGGTGGTGTTGCGTTCGTAGGTGGCTTCGGCGACCAACTTCATCCCGCGCTTATCCATCGCTTTCGAGACCCCCGAGAGCCCCGCACGACCAAAAGTATCGTCCTGGTAGAGGATGGCGATCCGCGACACGCCAAGGTCGGTGGTGAGGTGCTCGATCATGGTCTCCGTCTCCTGGTCATAGGAGCCGCGAACATTGATCACATTGCCAAGCGCGGGGTTGCGCAGAAAGGCGGCGCCCGTTAGCGGCCCGATAAACGGCACTCCCGCTTGCGTAGAGATCGGTTGAGCGGCGTTGGAGGTTGGCGTACCCACTTCGCCGACGAGCGCGAACACCCCATCTTTGTCAATCAGGCGCTCTGTATTCGCGATCGCCC
This sequence comes from Bradyrhizobium sp., assembly GCA_031367195.1. Classification (GTDB taxonomy): domain Bacteria; phylum Pseudomonadota; class Alphaproteobacteria; order Rhizobiales; family Beijerinckiaceae; genus Roseiarcus. Next base: position 3,249 of record JANLPL010000051.1, on the reverse strand, counting down.
TTTCCGGTTCGTAGCCGTCGTCGTAGGATATCAACTCAAGCTTGCGGCCGTTAATCCCGCCAGCGGCGTTTGCTTCGCGGAAGGCGGAAAGTATTCCCTCGCGCATGCCGAGGCCTAGCGCCGCTGCGGGGCCCCCAAAGGCGGCGGATTCTCCGAACACTATCCGGTCGTCGAACACTCCCGGCTCCGCTTGGGCCGCAATGTCTATTGCCGTGCTAGCGCCAACCACCACCAAGGAAGCGGCTGCAATCGCTCCGAGCCGGCGCATCATAAGTCCCCCCTGCCTCAGTGCGCGTTCAGAGCCCCGGCGGCTGCCAAAAACCAACCCCCGGTCGCCTGTTAGGCGCCCGTTTTCCGTAAATTAGCACATAAGCGGAGCGGGGTGAGATCTTTAATTGACCCAATATCGCCGAATCGCCGCAAGTTCCAACTCAATCTGCGCCCGCTTGGTGCGGCGCACAACGGGCCTCCATCGCCGGAACCAGCCTTGCTCGTCATGACGCCAGATGCTTCAGGCTGTCGAAACGAGCAGCGGCAGCCGCAATTCGGCGATCAGGAGCAAGAATTCGGCGAAGAGGTTTCGGGGGCTCACATACGGAGTGTCCGCTTTCCGCCCTTCAGAGACATTCGCCACCGGGCGATGACGGCCTCGTACTTCGGTCAGTTGGCCGGCTCACGGCGTCCCGCGCGGGTGCGGTAACGATCAATCCCAACGAGGCAAATGGTGCCGGCCGGCGATTGACGAGGAATTGTAGTCAGGCCGGTAAAGGCGTCTTGTATACAATCAAAATGAGCGTATGAATTTTATACAGACTTCCGAGGCCGCTCATGAAACCGATCGTCGCCTACATCAGGGTCAGCACCAGCCAACAGGGTCGCTCGGGTCTTGGCATTGAGGCGCAGCGCGCAGCACTCGCTCGTTTCGCTGGCGAAGCTGATTATGAGATCGTCGCGGAATATGTCGAGGTCGAGATCGGCAAGGGAAGCGACGCGCTCGATCGGCGGCCGCAACTCGCCTCCGCGCTGGCGAAGGCGCGTTCGGCGCGTTGCCCCGTTGCGGTCGCGAAGCTCGATCGACTTTCCCGCGACGTGCATTTCATATCCGGCCTGATGGCGCATCGCGTTCCCTTCGTCGTCGCCGAGCTTGGCCCGGAGGTCGACCCTTTCGTTCTACATCTCTACGCAGCGCTGGCGGAAAAGGAGCGCGCGTTGATCTCCGGTCGGACGAAATCGGCGTTGGCGGCGGCGAAGGCAAAGGGAGTGAAGCTCGGCAATCCGCATATCGAGGCCGCGCGTGGCGAGGCAGTCGCGGCAATCAAGGCGGAAGCCGATCGCGCCGCCGGCAATGTCCTGCCGATCATCGCCGAAATCCAGAAATCGGGCGCGAAAACCCTGCGCGCCATCGCCGAGGCGCTCAATGCACGCGGTGTCGCGACGCCGAGGGGCGGGCGCTGGCATGCGATGAGCGTGCGGAATGCGTTGGCTCGGGCGGATTCATAGGCGCGGTGAGGCTCCAATGGGATTTGCGATTGCCCGTAGGGGCATGACATGACACTTTCGGACTTCTTCAAGAATATCAGAAGCGCAGAACCTTTCAGCAATGAATTTCGCGACGACAAAGCCGGCCGTTGAAATCGACGCTTTCATCGCGCGCTGGGCCGATGGCGATGGCGGGCAGGAAAGAGCGAATTACGTGCTCTTCCTCGCCGAGCTTTGCGACGTGCTCGGCGTCCCGCGTCCCGATCAGGCCTCGCATCACGCATCGACAAACGCCTATGTGTTCGAGCGCGCCGTCACGTTTCGCGAGCCCGACGGCTCGACGACGAACGGGCGAATTGACCTTTATAGGCGCGGCTCATTCGTCTTGGAGGCGAAGCAAAGCCGCAATCCCGGCAGCGCCAAAGCCATTCCCCAGCAAGGCGACCTATTGGCCGCCTTTCCCGTCGAGGCGACCCCACGCGGGCGGCGAACGGCGTCTCGCGGGTGGGACGTGCTCATGCTGAGCGCGCGCCGGCAGGCCGAAGACTACGCCAAGGCGTTGCCCGCCTCCGAAGGCTGGCCGCCGTTCCTCGTGATCTGCGATGTCGGCCACTGCTTTGAAATCTTCGCCGACTTCACCGAAAAGGGCAAAAACTACGCCCAATTTCCCGATCGCCAGGGCTTTCGAATCTACCTTGAAGACCTCCGCAATCCTGAGATTCGCGAGTGCCTTCGCCTGATTTGGCTTGATCCGCATAAGCTCGACCCAACCAAGATCGCCGCCAAGGTCACGCGCGATATGGCGGCGCGGCTCGCGAAGGTCTCCAAGCATCTTGAAGAGGCCAAGGACCGCGAAGGCGGCAAGCTGTATGATCCGGAATCGGTCGCGCTTTTTCTCATGCGCTGCCTGTTCACAATGTTCGCGGAAGACGTGGAGCTTTTGCCGAAGGGCAGTTTCCGCGACGTGCTGAGGCGATGCGTTGACGATCCGAAGCTCTTTCCCCGCTTGGTTGGCCAATTGTGGGAAGCGATGGATACCGGCGGTTTCGCGTTCGCGATCGAACACGACGTGCGAAAATTCAACGGCTATCTCTTCAAGAATCGGGCTGTCTTGCCACTGCCGAAAGAGGAAATCAGCGAGCTCTTCGAAGCTGCGAAAGCGGATTGGAAGCAGGTTGAGCCCGCGATCTTTGGCGCGCTGCTTGAACAGGCGCTGAACCCCGCCGAACGCCGCAAGCTCGGCGCGCATTATACGCCGCGCGCTTATGTCGAGCGCCTTGTCGTCGCCACGGTATTAGAGCCATTGCGAGCGGAATGGGCCAACGTTCAAGCAACTGCCGAAGCCAAACGCGCCGATGGCGACGTCAAGGGCGCAGTTAAGGAAATCGTGGCCTTTCATGAACGGCTCTGCGAAACGAAAATTCTCGATCCGGCGTGCGGAACGGGGAATTTTCTATATGTCTCGCTCGAATTGATGAAGCGCCTTGAAGGAGAAGTTTTGGAAGCGCTGGCCTCGCTTTCCGATCAAGGGCGATTCGCGGGTTTTGAACTGAGGACCATCGATCCGCATCAATTTCTCGGGTTGGAAGTGAACCCGCGCGCGGCGGCGATTGCGGAACTCGTGCTTTGGATCGGTTATCTCCAATGGCATTTCCGGACGCGCGGCGGCGTCCCGCCCGAACCGATCTTGCGGGATTTCAAAACAATCAAAGTCCAAGACGCGGTGCTCGCTTGGACCGCGAAGGAACTCGCGCGCGACGAAAACGGCAA
>JANLPL010000430.1:0-4912 GCA_031367195.1 Bradyrhizobium sp. | reverse complement strand
CCGCTGGTCGTGATCAACCTCTCGGCCGCGACCCGCGCCGATCCCGGCCATGTCGCGAGCGTCGCTGACGTGCTCGGCTGGGAGCGGCGCCACGGTCGGATCCCGACTGGAGCTGTGGTGATGTTCCGCACCGACTGGTCGAAGCGGTGGAACGACCCCGAGCGCTTCACCCGCCGACCGTTCCCGGGCATTTCGCTGGATGCGCTCAAGCTGCTTCACCTCGACCGTCACATCCTGTTTCACGGCCACGAACCCCTCGACACCGACACTACCGAGGATTTTGTCGCCGAGCGCTGGCTGCTCGGTCACGACTTCGCCCAGGCTGAAGGCGTCGCCAACCTCGACCAGGTGCCCGAAACCGGGGCGCTAATTTCGATCGGCTTCGCCCGCCCAAAGGGTGGTACCGGCGGGCTCGCGCGTTTCATCGCCATCGCTCCGCCATCTTGGCCTTATGGGACGACGATCGCTGCCGCTCCCGGTGCGCCGCTACCACGTCAGACTGCGCCGCTCATTCGCTGGACGGACGGCGTGCTTCGCCCAAGCCGCTAATTTATCAGTGTCGCGCAGCGCGAGGGATTGTCGGGTCAAACCCACCGCTCGTTAGGGCAGAGGGGCGGCGTTGCATGTCACGTCGCCAAATCCGGATCGCGGTTTCAACTCGTCAACCGCGGTGGTCGGAGACTGCATCCCGACAAGCCGGACGGGGCTGCGGAAGATAGTTGAGGACGACGAAGTGCCTCGGAAGTCCAGAGCGATGAACGCGGATGGACATGTTCTCTGAGAGCTTTTCGACTTGTTCGCGTCACGTGCCTGAAATCACGAACTTATACATGAGAAGGAGGCCGCTAGAACGCTTCGACTCTGAAGAGCTTCCGAACTGCAAACGGCCAGAATAGGACGCCGATAGTTGAGCTTCCGCTGAGGGTGGAATGCGGCCATCAGCAGATTGCTGAGCGAACGCAGATATTGCCGTCTCGCCACCGAAACCGGACGTTCCGCTAACGACCGACTTCCGTCATTCACATCGAGGTCGTAATTGCGGAGTGCAAACATCTTTTTGGGTCCGCTTCATCGCCTCAACGCGTTGGAACCTTTCAGCCAACTCCTCCCACGTGGCGGCAGCGCGAGCCGCTCGCTCTCGAACTTTCGGCAGGTCGGAAGTTTCCGATTCTAGTTGGGCGGCTTCAGCGTTTTTCAGTAGCGATTCGAGTAGCAACGACATCATTTGAACGTAACCCAGGGAGGCGAAGACCGCTATGCCCTTCAGGCCCCCGAGAAACCTCGCTCGTGCCGGCGTGATGGACTCAAAGCCGCGAACGTCTCAATCGCGGCCCCAAAAAGTCGTCTTGCGGAATTTCCGAGATGCCAGGGTGGCCGTCGAGCGAGTGGGTCTGGCCCGGCGGCCTTCGATTGGTCTTGAACTTCCCTACTTGGAAGGAATCAGGATCAATCGAATGCGAGAATCTTGCCGTCGGCTGCGAGCTTTGCAAGTGGCTCATCGCAGGTCACCAAGGCGCGGATCTGCGCCCGACGCGGCGCGATGCTCTCCTCCGCCAATGCTTGGCCCGAACAGCGTCTCAATCCGCCACTTATCGCCCGAGCGGCAGGCCATGCCTGCGCCGTCGCGGCCATCGAAGCTGCGGCACAGCGCGCCACCGTGTGAGTCCGATGCGGGTCGCCGCGCCGCGCTGGTCGGCGCTCGCCAGTTGGCGGTCGAGCGCCTGGCGGTTCACGGGCGTCTCACGATGTCACGTCAATAAATGGACGAAAATCTGGGTCTGCCGAACGACCTCAACCCCGTGCTGATCTTGAAAGCGGCCTCTTTTAGCAATCATCGCGAACGCGCTGAGTTACGGCGGATGGCAGAGAGCTGCCGCGTGAACGAACGTCTGCTTTTGGGCGGACGAATGTCGCTGTCAATGACCGAGACGGGCGCAAATCAGTCGGTGGGTTTTGAGCAGCAGAAGCTGCACTCTTCGACTGTCTAGTGCCGCCGAAAGCCTCAGTAAACTGGACTTCTCTAAGTCGCTGGCACCATTGCCAATTCCATGGTGCCAAATTTTTGTCCTAAAAACGATGTGCAGGCAATGGCTTGGCAGCGGGACGGTGCCACAGCTTTATCTTGCCTTACGCGCCCTCATCCGAAAATTCCGCCAATTCTTCAGCTAGCCTCTCCCCGCCGAGACCATATTGCCGCGCGAGACGAGGCAAGAAGAAAGCCAAGGCATGATGCTGTCCGCACCACGCCCTGGCTCCATTCGATTGCAATCAATGCGCCTTTGCCAGCGCTTCCCGCGCCGCTTTCTCGCTTCCGAATGACCGGCATCCGAGCATCCCGCGCGCGCTGCCGTCGCCATCGATTATCATCGTCGCCGCGAACCATTTGCCGTCGAGCCTCCCGCAGATCGCGATCCGATCGAGCCCGAAATCCTCCTCCTCGACGCTCTCATAACCGCCCAGCCAGCGCTCCGATGCGCGAGCATCCCATCGAAAATCCAACTCCTCGGCCTCGAGAAACCGGCGCGCCAGAGCCTCGCCCGCACCGCGTCCGAACTCGATCTCCAGTCCGGCAATGAGCTTTTCCATCACGCGATCCGACGCCGCGCCTACGGTCTGAAACATGGTCATATCTGCCTCCATCGATTGCATCCCCGTGATCGAGGACAGCGATCGTCCGGCGGTTGGCGGGGCGTCTGTCAGGGCCGCCGGAGCACGCGTAGGCGCCGCGAAGCGGCGGTGGAGGAACCGATTTTGTTGCGCTTGAAACCCGACAGATGCGCGCGCGAAGCGCGCTCCATCTCGCGGCAAAATTGGAGGGGCCGCCGGCCTTGCACAGGCGTCCCGGCAGCCGCCATCCTCGGAAGACCCGAGACGAGCCCCCCACCCATGATGAGATCGAACGCTCATCCAAGCGCGGCCTGACTCCTTATCGGCAGAGATCAGCGCTGCGACAAAGTGACGAACAGGCGGGACTGCTCCGCGTCCTGGCTCGCTGGTGCCGCGCCTTTTGCTTCGGGCAGGGCAGGGTGACCGCCCCTCCCAATCGCAATGAAGATCGTCTGTGCGCGCATCACGATGGACGGTCGCTGGTCCGCCGGACGGCTGCCGGTAACGGTGGCAAGATAGGCTCTGGTCTCGCCGGGAAGCGCCCGGTCCGCCGCCAGATGCTCGGCATAGCGGCTGGGGCCGGCATTGTAAGCGGCGAACATGCCGGGGTAGCCGAACCGGTCATGCATCAGGCGCAAATAGGCGGTGCCCGCGATGATGTTGTCGCGAGGATCGTGCGGGTCGCTGCCCAGACGGTAGGCACTGCGCATCTCGGACCAGGTTCCCGGCATCAATTGCATCAACCCCATCGCCCCGGCGCGGCTGGTAATTGGTCGGCCACCGAGGCTCAATCGACCGCCGCTTTCGGCGCGCATCACCTGCTCGATCCAGTTCACCGGAACGCCGAACCGGGCCGAGGCCTCGGCGATGTATGGGCGCCAGTCGGCGACCGTCTGGGCGCTGGCCGGGGCGGGGGCGAGCAGCGCCAGGGCAAGCGCAAATGCTCTTACCCCACCCACAATGGGGTCGCCTTTCCAACCACGTCAGGCGGGGAAGTCGGCCCAAAATAGCGACCGTCGAACGAGGCGGGCGCATCCATCAGTAGGAACAGCGCGCCGTCTTTCAGGGTCACGCAGCCGCGCCACCACGGCAGCGGACGGGACATTGAATCGCGGGCCTGCCGCACGGCGACGAGTCGTCCGCCGACGAAGATGCCGCTGCCGATCGCGCAGACACGCTCCGCCGGAACCCCCGCGACCCGTTTCACCAAGGGCACGTTGCCCGGCAGATAACGCCGCTGCGCGGCTAGCGCGCGCGGTCCAGCGGGCGCCCAGGCAATGACCATGTCGCCGCGCTCGATCTGTGCGCCGGGAGTCACGCCATAAAGACCGATGGGCGCGCTGGCGCTCGCGTTCCATACGAGCCGTGGCAGCGGCGGCGCGGCGATCGTCGCGCCGAGACAGGCGATGCCGGTGGCGGCGAGGCCCAGGCGGCAGCGCATCTGCGTGCGGCGGCGGCGGGCGGCGCGGAGCGCATCGCTCCACTGGAACAGCGGCAGATCGCGACGCTCAATCATGGCCGCCGCCGCCGCTGCGGGCGTTCGACCAGGCCTCGATGTCATCGATATGATAGCGCCAGGTCCGCCCGTGGCGGCGGCCGACGGGCGCGCGTCCGGCACGCCGCAGCGCGCGCAGCGTGCTGTAGGCGATGCCGAGATGGTAGGCGGCCTGCTTCGAGGTGAGGTAAGGGCAGGTGGAGCGCGCGGCCTGCGCGCGTGTCGCGGTATCGTCCATGGATTAAGCCCAGCTCGGCGGCGCCCGATTGCGCCGCGTGCCGCTGGGATTGGGCGCCGAGCGCCGGGTCCGGCAGGGTCGCAGATGGCGCTATGCGATTGCGACCCCCTCGTGAGTTTCAGAGCGGCAAGCTCCCGCGCCCTTTCGGACGCGGGAGCCGCCCCACGATCAGTCGGCGGGGTTCCAGATGATCGCGAAGGCGTCGTCGTCGTCCTGCCCGGCGGCACGGCCGAGGTTGGCGTAGAGCCGTCGCGGACCGAATTCGGGCGCGGCGAGCGACAGCGACACATAGTCCTTGCCGCTCATCTCGCCGCGCCGGACCCAGCCGGCGCCGATCTCGACCCCGCCTGCCGACACGCGATAGTCGGGCTGGGTGTCGGCGGCCTTGTTGCCGTTGGGGACGATCTCGATGTCGGTGCGGATCGAGAGCGTCTTGAGCTGGCCCTTGAAGCCTTCACCTTCCCGGGTGACATGTCCGATTGCAGGCATTGTTCGTCTCCTTGACTGTCGCCCCGAACCGTTTCGCAGGCGATGGGCAAACCCAAGGGACGGTCACGGCGGACACGCGAACC
>JANLPL010000423.1:0-7261 GCA_031367195.1 Bradyrhizobium sp. | reverse complement strand
CCGCAATTATCTGCGCCACGGCGGCGCCGACAAGGCGAGCCATGCCGTGCTGTGCGGCGGCGTCAATCACGGCGTGTTCACGGCGCCCGCGGCCATGGGCAGCGAATACAACAGCCAGGGGCCGTTCCTGACCGATCTCAACACGGGCGACGAAACGACGCCGGGCGTCAAATTCCTCACCCTGCGCAGCGACGGCTACGATCTCTACGCCCAGCCCGACGGCGCCTATATCGGCCGCCCGGGAACGCCGACCGGCGTGACGTCGGACGGGCCGGCGCTGAAGGGCGCGACCAATCAGACGCTCGACCATGTCGATCATCGCGAAACCGCGTTCAGCCCGCGCGCCTTCGCCGAGATCTACAAGTTCGTGGTTGGCAAGGCGCCGACGTGGATCGCGATTCATCCCGAGCCGAAATTAACGCTGAACGGCGCGGTGACGGGCGTCAACGGCGACACGCCGACCAACAAGCCGGTCGCCGGCGCCAGGATCGAGATTTTCGCTATCGACGCCGACACCGGCGCACGCAAGGGCGCGGCGTTGCTGTCGAAGACCACCGGCGCCGATGGCGTCTGGGGTCCGTTCGACACCGACTCGACGACGGCGCTGGAATTCGTGGTGGAGGCGCCGGGCAATCTCGTCACGCACATCTACCGTTCGCCATTCCCGCGCTCGTTCGCTTTGCTGAACCTGCGCCCGGCGATCGCGAGCGAGGCCAAGGGCGAGGGGGCGGCGATCGTGACGATGAACCGCCCGCGCGGCTATTTCGGCCAGCCGCGCGACGTGATCCTGATCGACGGCAAGACGCCCGAGGGCATCCCGCCCGGCGTGCCAGCGAAATGGCGTCTGCCGGTGAGTTTCGCGGCGCTGGAGGATCGGCCAATCGTGTGCGAGTTCAACCAGGAGCGGATCGTGGCGCGCGCTTGGCCGCTGAAGGACAAGCACATCAGCATCGCGGAGCTGACGTATTGAGGGTTCACTTTCGCGCCGGAGGCCAGGGCGTCTCTGGCGTCGGCGCGATCGGGCTCTTGCCGTCCATGAAAGCGAACAGATTATCGACCACGAGATTGGCCATCGCGAGCCGCGTCATTGTCGTGGCCGAGCCGACATGCGGCGTCAGCACGACATTGTCGAGTTCGAGATAGGCGGGCGGCGCGTGCGGCTCGTGGGCGAACACATCCAACCCGGCCGCGAGGATTTTTCGCTCGCGCAGCGCCGAGATCAGCGCCTCGTCGTCCACCAGCGAGCCGCGCGCGATATTGACCAGCACGCCGTTCTCGCCCAGCGCCGCCAGCACCTCGGCATTGACGATGTGGCGCGTGTCGGCGCCGCCGGGCGCGGCGATCATCAAGATATCGACCGCGCTCGCCATGGCGAGCAGCGAGGAGTAATAGAGATAGGGCGCGTCAGGTTGCGCCTTGCGACCGTGATAGACGACCTCGACGCCGAAGGCCAAGGCGCGCTGGGCGATCTCCTTGCCGATCCGCCCCAGTCCCAGCACGCCCATCGTGCGGCCGCGCAACGAGGCGCTGAGCGGGAACGGACCTTGCCTTTCCCAGCGCCCCTCGCGCAGATAAATCTCGGCGGCGGGAAAGCGGCGCACGGCGTTGAGCAGCAGGCCAAAGCCCGTGTCGGCGGTCTCGGCGTCGAGCACACCAGGGGTATGCGCGACGACGATTCCGCGCGCGGCGGCGGCGCGCGCGTCGATATGATCGTAGCCGACGCCGAAGCTGGTGATGATTTCGAGCTTAGGGAATTGGGCCATATAGGCGTCGTCGACGCGAACCTGCGTGACCACGAGCGCGCGAATGCGCGGCGCGACTTCCGCCAGCGCCGCCGCCGGGTCGGGCGCCTCGAACGGCCGGTGCAGCGTCGCCCTTTGCGCGACGCGCTCGGCGATGACAGGCATCCCTGGCGCGGGCATCAGAACTTCGTAGGTCACGCGTTTCTCCCCTCAATGGCGCGCGCAGGATGCGCCGCCGGGAGGCAACTGCGCAAGGCGGGGCTTTTCTATAGCCCGCCGCCGTGCGACATGCGCGAAATGTCCGGCCCGCCTGAAGTTCCGCGCCGCCGTCCGCGCGTGCGGCGGCTGATCCTGCGCGATTTCCGCTCCTATGCCACGCTCGACGTGCGATTCGACGCTGACCTGGTGGCGTTCGTGGGCGAAAACGGCGCCGGCAAGACCAATCTGCTGGAGGCGCTGTCGCTGTTTTCGCCGGGGCGCGGTCTGCGCCGGGCCGAGCACGGCGATTGCGCGCGCATCGCAGGCGCGGGCGGTTTCTCCGTTGCCGTCGAGGTCGAGGAGGACGGCGACGTCAGGTCCATGGGGCTGGGCGTCGAACCGGACGCGGAACGTGTCAACCGGATCGATCGCGCCCCCGTCGCCTCGGCGCGCGCCTTTTCCGATCATATGCGGCTCGTCTGGCTGACCCCGGCGATGGACCCGCTGCTGAGCGGGCCCGCCTCCGAGCGGCGCAAATTTCTTGACCGGCTGGTGCTCGCTATCGATCCCGTCCATGGCGCGCGGGTGGGGCAGTTCGAACGGGCGTTGCGCGGCCGCAACAAGCTGTTGGAGGAGGGCGGACGCAACGGCGCCTGGCTCGACGCCATCGAGCGCGAGGCGGCGGAACTCGGCGTGGCTGTCGCAGCCGCCCGCGCGGAATGCGTCGGCCGGCTCAGCGCGGGCATTCTGGCCGAGCGCGACGACGAGAGCCCGTTTCCCTGGGCCGGAATCGCGCTGGCGGGCGATATCGAGGCGATGTTGGCGCACGGTCCGGCGCTGGAGGCGGAGGAGCGCTATCGTTCGGCGCTGCGCGAGGGACGCGGGCGCGACGCCACGGCGGGTCGCGCGCTGCTCGGGCCGCATCTCACCGATCTCAACGTGACGCATGGGCCGAAAAGCGCGCCCGCCGCGCGCGCCTCCACCGGCGAGCAGAAGGCGCTGCTGGTCGGCATCGTGCTGGCGCACGCCAAGCTGGTTGCGGACATGTCGGGCATCGCGCCGATCGCGCTGCTGGACGAGATCGCCGCGCATTTCGATCCGCGCCGGCGCGAGGCATTGTTCGCGGCCCTGACGCGCATTGGCGGGCAGGCTTTTCTCACCGGCGCGGATCCTGCCGCCTTCGCCACGCTCGGCGGCGCGCGCTACGAGGTTTCGGGCAGCGGCGTCGCGCTCACGACCTAAAGTCAGGCGTGGCCTGCGTCGAACGAGAGATGCGCGGCGTGAGCGCCAAGCAGCGCCAAAGCATGATCGTATTTATGCGCGAAATCGCCGCCGAACAACAGGTCGCCATCGGCCGGGCCGACCAGCCAGGCATTGGTGAGCATCTCGCTTTCGAGCTGTCCGGCCGCCCAGCCCGCGCAGCCCAGCGCCAGCACCGCCCGCGCCGGCCCGCCGCCGTTGGCGATCGCGCGCAAAATGTCGAGCGTCGCGGTGAGGCAGATGTCCTGGTCGATCTGGACGGTGGAATCGGCTGCGGCGTAATCGGCGGAATGGAGGACGAAGCCGCGCCCGGTGTCGACCGGCCCGCCGCGCAGCACGCCGATCTCGTCGACCCGACGCGGCAGCCGGATCGCCTCGGCCTCCTTCACGATCTCCAACTGCACCAGCAATTTGGAGAAACGCACCTCGCTGGCGCGCTGATTGACGACAATGCCCATGGCGCCGTCGGCGCGATGGGTGCAGATATAGACGACCGAGCGGTCGAACACGCCGTCCCGTAGCGCGGGCGTGGCGATCAGCACCTTTCCCTCGTAGCTATGTTCGATCGGAGCGCCGGCCGGTCTTTTCATGTCTCTCATGCTACGCGCCGGAGACGCGCTGTCAAAAGGAAAAAGGGATGTGCGCCGCCAAGCCGCCCGGCTTTTCGACATAGCCCGAGAAAACTTCAACCTGTCGCGCGCCCGCAGTATATTGAGGGTCAGACCTAAGCAGAGATTCTCTGGAAAACCAACGCCGTCATCGCGAGCGTGAGCCGAAGCGATCCACCGTTGTCCCAAGCACCTTTGGCAACGAAATTGGCCGTAGATCGGGGGAAATCGCGAACTGAGGCGGCACGGAGAGGATGGATGGCTTCGCCCCGGGAAACGCGAAGCGTTGGCCTGCCCACGAAGGTTTGCTTAGGCGCCGGGGACCTGTTCAACGTGATCGCTAGCTTCGCTTCGTGGGCTACGAGGCGGAGCGGATGATCCTGATTGTGGGTGGTCCGATGCAACTGTGAGAAGATGAGACTTGAAACCCGTTTTGCCGCAACGTTGGCGGTGCTCGTGCAGCCGCGCGGCGATCTTGTATCGGATGATTTTGTATGGTCGCCGCGATTGAATGGGTGTGGTTTTTGCGCCACTACTGCAAATTCGGAGTTGCAGGTCAAAAGCCACTTATTCGAGTGTTAGGATCAAAATGGCTGACCAAGATTTTCGCCTTCTGGCACCCCGACTTGACCTTGCAGATACTCTCACTAAGGTAGAAAATCTTGGCGTTTCTTGCGAGCTTGGGCTTATTCAACGCCACTGCAAGGTGGAGCAGCCTGGACTATTTCGCTTTGGTTACACTCCGATAGCGGGACTGATCGAAGCGATCACAAACGGATTTGAGGGAATCGGAGAACCAGGACTAATTGATGTAAACGAGGGATATAGAGGGGAGTGGATAACGACCAATCGCCGGTACGGGTTTGAATTTCATACCGCGCACGACTCGACACGACACACAAAGGAATACGTTCTTGAGAAATTGAGTACGCATTATAAATTTCTCGCCAGAAAGTTGATGGAAGAAATTGAGACAGGCGACAAGTTGCTTGTGTATCGCGCCGAAAACGAAACGAATAAAGGTGAAATGGCGGATGGATTGGCAAAATCGATCTCCGCGCGCGGAAAGGCGGTTTTGCTATGGGTCATGGTGGCGCCGACTGCGGCGTTGGCAGGTCAAGTCCATTGGGCTGAGCCCGGTCGACTTATGTACGGGTATCTAGACAGGTTCGCGCGGATACGGTTCGCCGCGGGCGCTTCTTATGACTCATGGCTGACGCTGCTGCAAAACGCCTTGGCGCAGATGCAACCCTAGCGCAGGCGCTTGGCGGGGGATCCGCTGGGTCGTGCTCACGCGCGGGGATCACCAATAGGGATCGCGCCCGAAAAGGCTGTGATACTTCACCCCGCAACAGGGATACAGCCGGATGAATCCGATGACTTTTCGCGCGACCGTTCTCGCCTTTCTCCTCGCCACCCCCGCATACGCTGCCGGCCCGTTCGAGTCCGACTGGTCGGCCTCGGCGAAATCGCGCGCGCGGCTGATCGCCGACGCCGAGGGCGTGGGCCTGGAGATCGCGTTGAGCCCCGGCGCGATCACCTATTGGCGCGACCCCGGCGAGGCGGGCGTGCCGCCGAGCTTCGATTTCTCCCGGTCCGACAATGTCGCCAGGGTCGAGGTCGATTTTCCCGCGCCTGTGCAAATCCCCGAGCCGGACGGCAGCGTGGCGTTCGGCTATCGCGATGCGGTGACGTTGCCGCTGCGCGTCACGCCCGCCGATCCGGCGAAGCCGGTGCGGCTCGCCGTTCATGTCGATTACGGCGTGTGCGAAAAAATCTGCCTGCCAGCGCGCGCGGACGCGACGCTGACGCTCGGGCAAAAGGGCGTCTCGCCTTATTTGGCGACGTTGGCGCAGGCGCGCGCGAGCGTGCCGAAACCGGTCGCGCCGGAGGCGCTCGGCGTCGCGGCGAGCCCGTCCGGCGACAAATCCTGGCGCCTGTGCTTCGCCGCGGCGCCGCGCGAAATGTTCCTCGAAGCGCCCGAGGGGTTCTGGATCGAGCCGAAACGCGAGGCGGACGGGCGTTGTTACGGCCTCGCCCTCAAGCAGGCGCCCGAGGGGGCCAAACCGCCGATCGGTCTGCGTTTGACGATCAAGACCGACACGGGAGCGCAGGAAACGCGCGTGACGCTGGGCGGGTGAGGCCGGGTGCGACGACGACGCGGATTGTCGGGCGGCGGCCAAGCGCCTAAATCGCCGCGGGGCGCGCCGGGGCGCCTTTCGATGCGGATTTCCAGATGGCGAAGCAAGCTGTTTTGCCCCAAAGCGCTGCCCGCGCGGCGACGAGCGAGGGGCTCGTGCGCTTCTGGCTGATGCTGAGCGCGGCGCTGATCCTGGCGATGGTTCTGGTCGGCGGCGCGACGCGGCTGACCGAATCCGGCCTTTCGATCACCCAGTGGAAGCCGGTGACGGGCGTCCTGCCGCCGCTCAGTCTGGCGGACTGGCAGGCGGAATTCGCGCGCTACAAGGAGATCCCGCAATTCGCCAGGCTGAACACCGACATGACGCTGGAGGGGTTCAAGACGATCTTCTGGTGGGAATGGAGCCACCGTTTGCTCGCGCGCGTGCTCGGGCTGATCTACATCATTCCCGCGCTGTATTTCTGGGCGGCCGGCCGGCTGAAGGGGCGCCTGGGCGCCCGCGTCGGGCTGGCGACGGCGCTGCTGGCGCTGGAGCCGATCGTCGGCTGGTGGATGGTCGCCTCGGGCTTGTCTGAGCGCACCGAGGTCGCGCAGCAGCGGCTGGCGCTGCATCTTCTTATCGCCGCCGCAACCTTTGCGACGTTGATCTATGCGACGGTGGGCGCCCGCGCACGTGCCGCGCGACTGGGCGCCAGCCGTTTCACCACGGCCGCGCATGTGTTCGCCGCCCTGGTGTTCGCGCAACTCGGGCTGGGCGCGCTGGTGGCGGGCCTGCGCGCGGGCCTTGTTTACAACACCTGGCCGCTGATGGACGGGCGCCTGATCCCGACCGGCATGTTTGCGACGCAGCCTCCGATTCGCGCGATCTGGGACGATGTGACGACGACGCAATTCGATCACCGCATGGTCGCCTATCTCGTGGTGGTGTTCGCGCTCGCGCAGGCGATCGCGGCGGTGCGGGTTGGCGGCGCGCTCGCCCGTCGCGCCGCCATCCTCGCCGCCGCCGCGCTCGCGCAGGCGGGGCTGGGCATCGTCACGCTGGTGATGGGGGTTCCGCTCCACGCGGCATTGACGCATCAGGCTTTCGCGCTGATCCTGTTCGGCCTCGCCGCCGCCCACGCCAGCGCCACGCGCGACGAAGCCGCCTAGCAGCCTGTCGGACTGAGTATCACTTTGGCCGCGTTATTGGTGAATTGGGGCGTACGCGGCGTTCTATGGCCTGCCTGCCGTGGACGGGCTCCGATAGAAGCTTTTGAAGGTCTGTCGGTCGCCCGGTCGTGGCGGGCCGGGAGCGTTGCGCCGCTTCAGGCGGG
>JANLPL010000412.1:0-2375 GCA_031367195.1 Bradyrhizobium sp. | reverse complement strand
GGCCAGCATGTCAACAAGACGGACTCCGCGATCCGCATCACCCACATGCCGACGGGCATCGTGGTTTCCTGCCAGGCCGAGCGCTCGCAGCACAAGAACCGCGCGACGGCGTGGAACATGCTGCGTGCGAGGCTTTATGAGCTGGAACTGGAAAAGCGCGAAGCGGAGGCCAGCAAGGCGGCGGAATCCAAAAAGGAAATCGGCTGGGGCCACCAGATTCGAAGCTATGTGCTGCAGCCCTACCAGATGGTGAAGGATCTGCGCACCGGCCTCGTCTCCGGCACGCCCTCTGACGTGCTTGATGGCGATCTCAACGCCTTCATGAAGGCGGCGCTGGCGCAGCGCGTCCATGGCGGCGGGCCGGACAAGGTCGACGACGTCGAGTAAGGACACCTCCCACAATAAGTGAATCGCTTTCGCGCGGGGGTGCGACAGATTGACTCGGGGGGATTCCCGGTTGGCGCGAACACTTGTATGCGCCGGGGATGTTTGATCGCGATGGCATCCGGATGCGTTGGGAAACGTTCGGCCGCAAGCTGGACGAGCGGGAACGTCGCCTGTTCGCCGCCAGCGAGGTGCGGGCCGCCGGGCGCGGCGCGTTGGCCTTCGTGAGCAAGCTCACCGGGCTTGCCCGCTCCACGATCAATCGCGGCGAGGACGATCTCGAAGTGGGCCCGTTGCCGGATGGGCGCGTGCGCCGCAAGGGCGGCGGCCCCAGGCCTCTGAGCGAGCGTGACCCGACGCTCGTCGATGATCTCAGGCGGCATGCCGAGCCCGCGACGATGGGCGATCCGATGCGTCCGCTGAAGTGGGTGTCGAAGAGCCCCGCCAAGCTGGCGCGGGCTTTGAAAGAGGACGGCCACGAGGTCTCGGCCAACACCGTCTCGAGGCTGCTCGCGGAAAAGCTCGAATATTCCCGGCAGGTCAATCGCAAGACGCGCGAGGGCGCGAGCCATCCCGACCGCGACGCGCAATTCGAGCACATCAACGCCAGCGTCGTCGCGGCGCAAGCGGCCGGCCAACCCGTGATCTCGGTCGACACGAAGAAGAAGGAGTTGATCGGGAACTTCAGGAACGGCGGCAGCGACTATCGCCCCAAGGGCGACCCGCGCCGCGTCAACGTGCACGACTTCGCGGACAAGACGCTCGGCAAGGTCGTTCCCTACGGCGTCTACGACATCGCCGCCAACGCGGGATGGGTCAGCCTCGGCGTCACCAGCGATACCTCGCAGTTCGCCGTCAACGCGATCAGAACGTGGATCGAGCGGATCGGCAGGCCGCGCTATCCGCGCATGCGCGAACTCACCATCACCGCCGACTGCGGCGGCTCGAACGGGGCGCGCGTGCGCCTGTGGAAAGTGGAGTTGCAGAAGCTCGCCGACGAAACCGGCCTCGCGCTCCGCGTTCACCACTATCCGCCGGGAACCTCGAAGTGGAACAGGATCGAGCATCGCCTGTTCTGTCACATCACCCAAAACTGGCGCGGCCAGCCGTTGGAAAGCCGCGCGGCGGTGATCGAGCTCATCGGCGCCACGACGACCAGGGCCGGCCTGAAAGTCGAATGCGCCCTCGACGAGCGAACCTACGAGAAGGGCATTCGCATCAAAAAATCCGAGATGAAACTTCTCGACATCAAAGGCGATCCGTTCCATCCTGAATGGAACTACACGATCAATCCGCGCGATCTTCGAAAACCGTAGCGGTTATCGATGAAGGTGTCCTTAGTGGACGCTATGCATGGCGGGAGGATGCGATGACTGGACGGACGATGCGACTTGTCGCGGCGGGCGCGCTGCTGCTGGCGGCCCAAGCTGCACGCGCGCAGGAACCGGGCGCGGAGCTGATTGCCAAGGCCAGGGCCGAGGGCAAGCTTGTTTACTACACGGATCTCATTATCGACCAGATCGTGCGCCCGCTCGTCGCCGCGTTCGAGGCGAAATATGGCGTCAAGGTCGAATACTCGCGTGCCGACAGCCAGGATACCTCGATCAAGCTGATCAACGAGCACAAGGCGGGGCGCATGCAGGCGGACGTGTTTGGACTGACCAGTGGTCTGCAATCGCTTATCGACGCCGGCGCCGTTCGTAAATTCACGCCGGCGAACGCAGCGGCTATCCCCGCCCAGTTCAGGGATCCAAATCATTTCTGGGTCTCGACCAACTACTACGTGATGACGCCGGCGGTGAATACCGAGCTGGTGCCGGAAAAAGACCGGCCGAAGACCTACGAGGATCTTCTCGACATCAGGTGGAAGGACAAAATGGTCTGGAAGCCAAATGATCTCTCTGGTGCGCCGGGCTTCATCGCCAACGTGCTGCGCACCATGGGCGACGACAAGGGCCTCGACTATCTGCGCAAACTTTCGGCGCAGCGCA
>JANLPL010000384.1:0-3315 GCA_031367195.1 Bradyrhizobium sp. | reverse complement strand
TCCGCGGCGCGGAGAACTTCAAGAACGCCATCATCTTCTGCAACCGCAAGCGCGACGTGCAGGTGGTCTATCGCAGCCTCGAAAAACACGGCTTCTCCGTCGGCGCGCTGCATGGCGACCTTGACCAGCGCGCCCGCATGGCGGCGCTGGATTCGTTCCGCAACGGGTCCGTGCAATTGCTGGTCTGCTCCGATGTCGCCGCGCGCGGCCTCGACATTCCCGACGTCAGCCACATCATCAACTACGACGCGCCGCACCATTCCGAGGATTACGTGCACCGCATCGGCCGCACCGGCCGGGCGGGGAAGACCGGCGTCGCGTTGACGCTCGTCACCCGGCTGGATAGCAAGAACATCGCCGAGATCGAGAAACTGATCGCGCGCAAGATCGATTGGGCGCCAGGCTCCGAGGACGTCGTGGACGCGGAGCCGGAAGCGGCTCCCGCGCGTCGCGGCCGTCACCGTGAGCCGCAACGTCGCGACGCGCCGCGCCGTGAGGCGCAGCCGCGCGTCGAACCCGTTCCCGAGGAGCAACCGCGCGTCTCTCGCGGCCGCCGCCCCGAGCGCGCCGAAACGCAGGCCCCTGCCCGCAACCCCTTGCCGGCCCGCGCGCCCGCCGCCGCTGCGCCGCGTCATCGCGGCCGCGAGGACCGCGACGATGCGCCTGTGGTCGGTCTTGGCGATCATGTGCCGAGCTTCCTGCTGCGCCCGACCCGCCCGCCGCGCCCGGTCGCGGTCGGCGAGGACTAAGCGCCCCGCGCCGCTCGATGTTCACCGGCATTATCAGCGATGTGGGCCAAGTCGTCGAGATGTCGCGTAGCGGCGACATCGCCCGGCTGGTCGTCGATTGCGCCTATGACCCGGCCGGGATCGCCCTCGGCGCCTCGGTCGCCAACGCCGGGGCCTGTCTGACAGTGGTCGCCGTCCAGCCCCGCAACGGCGGCGCCCGCCTCGCGTTCGACGTCGGCGCGGAAACCCTCGCCGTCACCACGCTCGGCGATTTCGCCCCCGGCGCCCGCGTCAATCTCGAACGGCCGCTTAAGATTGGCGACGAACTCGGCGGCCATCTCGTCAGCGGCCACGTCGATGGAGTCGCGGAGATTGTCGCGCGCGACGATTTTGACGGTATGGTGCGTTTCCGCTTGCGCTGCCCGCCCGAATTGTCGCGCTTCGTCGCTATCAAGGGCTCGGTCGCGCTCGATGGGACGTCGCTGACGGTCAATGCCGTCGCGGGCGACGAATTCGAGACGCTGATGATCCCGCACACTCTCGCCGTCACCACCTGGAGCGAGCGTCGCGCCGGCGATCGCGTCAATCTCGAAGTCGACCAGATGGCCCGCTACGCCGCCCGCCTTTCCGGCCGAGACTGAGGCTTTACACCACGGTCTGGAACGTCCAACCGGCGCCTGGCGAGCCAAGTAGGTGGCTCGCCAGGATCGCCGTGTCGTTCATCTCCCAAGTCGCGTAAGTGCTGCTCGCGGTGTTGAAGAACAGGATCGACGACAGGCCATTGCCGTTGAGATCGGCGATCCCCTTGAAGACATAGTTCGCGCCCGGCGTGCCGAGCGCCCCGCCGCCGATGATCGACGCGCCGCTGAGATCCCAGGTCGCGTATTGGTGGGAACTATTGCCGAACAGCAGGTCGGCCTTGCCGTCGCCGTTGAAATCGCCGGTCCCGAGGAAGCTCCATTGCGCGCCGGGGGAATTGAGCACGCCCCCGCCGGAGATTACAGAATCGTCGCCGACCGCCTGGATTTGATATTGCCCGGCGGAGTTGGTCTGCAACATGTCGCTGGTTCCGTCGCCGGTGAAATCCGCCGCCGCGATAGTGGTCCAACCCGCGCCGGGATTGCCCAGATCGACTTGTTTGGCGACGCCGGCGCCCTCCATGCTCCAGACGATATCGTCGCCCAGCGCGTTCTGGAACAGGATGTCGCTGCGCCCGTCGCCGTTGAAATCGCCGAGCGCCTTGAATTGCAGCGAGGACGGCGGCGTGCCGATCGTCGGCGTCGAGTAGATGCTCGCGCCATTGGCGCGCCAAAGCGAATAGGCGCCGGCTGAGCTTTTGAACAGCAGATCCGACTGGCCGTGGCCAAAGAAATCGCCTGCGCCCAGCAAAGTCAGCCCGCTCGCCGACCCCAACGTCGTGACGGCGCCGGGGACGCCTCTCGATAGCGCCCAGCTGTGGATGCCGCCGCCGACGTCCTCGAAATAGGCCTGCGCCGGCAATTGCGGCCGCACGGTCGATGTCTCCGCAACGGCGCTGAACGTCGCGCCGGTCGAACCATAGTTCACGCCGCCCAGGATCGTCGTGTCTTTCATGAACCAGTTGGTGTACTGGCCCGTGGCGACGTTCTGGAACAGGATATCGCTGCGCCCGTCGTTGTTGTAGTCGCCGATCCCCTTGACGACATAATCCGACGAGACTGTCCCGAGCCGCCCGCCGCCGATGACCGCGTTGTTCTTGATGTCCTGCGTCGCAAACGCCGAGTAGTCAAAATTGTGGAACAGCAGGTCGCTGGTTCCATCGCCGTTGAAATCGCCAGTTCCCTGCAACACCCAATCATAGCCGGGGTTGGCGACCATGCCGCCGCCGATGATCGCGGTGTCGTTCATCAGCCAACTGGCATAGGAACCGTTGGCGTTCTGGAACAGGATGTCGGTCTTGCCGTCGCCGTTGAAATCGCCCGTGCCGACGAAGCTGTAGCCCGGTCCCGGATTGCCGATCAGGCCGCCGCCGACGATGGCGTGATTGGCGATATCCCAGATCGCGAGATCGCCCGCATTGTCGCGAAACAGCAGGTCGCTTTTGAAGTCGCCGTTGAAATCGCCTGATCCCGCGACCCGCCACGTCGCGCCCGGCGAACCCAGCGAATAGGTCGCAACGATGGCGGCGCCGAACATCTGCCAGAACGAGATCGCGCCGGACCGCGCGTTGGAGAAAAAGATATTCGCATAACCCTGCCCGAACGTGTCGCCGGTCGCGACCACGCTATAGGCGAGGCCGGGCGTCCCAACCGTTCCCCCGCCGACCACCGAAGCGCGATTGACGAGCCATGTCGATAACGATTGCGCGCCGTTGAGGAACAACACGTCGGAAGAGCCGTCGCCATTGAAATCGTTGGCGGTGTGGGTCGGCAGGTTGAAGACATAGGACGAACCGAGCGCGGCGGAGGTGGAAATCTTGCGTGAATCGGTGGGCGCGCCGTCCACCGACCATTGGGCAAGTTTGCCGTCCGAGTCATAGCCGGCGACGATCAGGTCCGTGCCCGCAATGCCCACGAAATAGGGCGCGATGCCGGTCGAGCCCGTCGGC
>JANLPL010000334.1:0-11013 GCA_031367195.1 Bradyrhizobium sp. | reverse complement strand
AGCGGTTGCCGAATAAACGGAATCGGCGGCTCCGTCATGGCGAGCGCAGCGAACCCATCCACCTTGCCGAGATCGCAGGCTATTCTGTTAGGCTCGGCTTGGCGGAAATCTGGATTGCTTCGCCGAGGGAAACGCAAAGCGTTTCCCGGGGCTCGCAATGACGGCGGTTCAACTTGATCGGCAACCGCTCTAACGCCTGCGCCCCGCCGCGAGCCGCCGCTCCATCGCGGCGGAATAACGCGACATCGCGTAGCAGAACACGAAATAGAACATCGCCGCGAAGATATAGCCGGTCGGGAAGATGCTCGGCCCCGACCATTCCGGGTCTTTCATCGCGTGGTCGAGCGCTTCGAGAAAATCGTTGATGCCGACGATCGAGACCAGCGTTGTGTCCTTGAACAGGCCGATGAAATTGTTGACAATGCCGGGAATGACCAGCGTCAGCGCCTGCGGCAGCACGACCAGCGCCATCATCAGGCGGTAATCGAGCCCGAGCGCCATCGCGCCCTCGTATTGGCCGCGCGCCAGGGTTTGCAGGCCGCCTCGCACCTCCTCCGCCATATAGGCGGCCGAGAACAGCGCGATGCCGACCAGCGGGCGCAGGAAACGGTCGGGCTCGATTCCGGGCGGCAGGAACAGCGGCAGCATGTTGTTGGCCATGAACAGCACGGTGATGAACGGCACGCCGCGCACCACCTCGATGAACACTACGCTCGCCGCGCGCACCAGCGGCAATTGCGAGCGCCGCCCCAGCGCCAGCAGCACGCCGAGCGGCAGCGACACGACGATGCCGACCAAAGCCGTCAGCAGCGATACGAACACGCCGCCCCATTGTAGGGTATCGACAGGGCTAAGGCGCAGCGCCGGCGCGCCCGACAGCAGCACGTAGGCGACGACGGGATAAACCACAAAAAACAGAGCCGAGCCGAGCCCGCGTCGCGGCGCGCCGGGCCACAGCAACCACACGATCAGCGCCGCGCCGATCGCCTCCGTCGCAACTACTCGCCAGCGCTGCGTCTCGGGGTAGGAGCCATAGAGGAGATAGCCGAGTTTGCGGCCGATGAAGGCCCAGCAGGCGCCGTCGGGATGGGCGCGGCACAATTCGCCGTCGGGCGCGCTCCACACCGCATTGACCGTGCCCCAGGCGATCAGCGGCGGGATCAGCCACAGCGCCAACGCCAGCAACGCCAGCGTCGTCGCGGCATTGGCGGCCGAGGAGAACAGATTCTCGCGCGCCCAGGCGAGCGGGCCGCTCGTCATCAACGGCGGCGGCAGCTCCGGCTCGGATTGCGCGCGGACATAGCCCATGGCTCAGCGCTCCTTCAGCGCGATGCGCGCGTTGAACAGGTTGAGCGCGAACGAGATGACGAGCGAGATGACGAGATAGACGCCCATCGTCACCGCCATCACCTGCATCGCCGCATGGGTTTGGTTGAGCACGGTGCCGGCGAACACCAGCACCAGATCGGGATAGCCGATGAACACGGCGAGCGAGGAGTTTTTGACGATGTTGAGCCATTGGCTGGTCAGCGGCGGGATGATGAGCCGCAAGGCCTGCGGAATCACCACCAGATTGAGGATGCGCCGGCGCGGCAGGCCGAGCGCGGCCGCCGCTTCCGTCTGCCCGCGCGACACGGCGCTGACGCCGGCGCGCACGATCTCGGCGATGAAACCGGCGGTGTAGGTGACGAGCCCGAACACCAGCGCGACGAATTCGGGATAAAGCTGCATCCCGCCGCGTAGGTTGAAGCCTTTCAGTTCGGCGATGTCGAGGGTGATCGGGCGCCCGGCCAGCAGGTAGGCGACCAGCGGCGGCGCGAGAATGGCCAACAGCCCGACCCGCGCGACGGGAGAGATGCGGCCGGTTTCAGCCTGCAAGCGGCGCGCGTAAACCGCATAGGCGATGGCGAAGGCGAGGCCCGCCAGCAGCGCCAGTCCGATCGCGTCCGCGCCTTCGCCGAACACGGGGCGCGGCAGATAGAGGCCGCGATTGTTGAGATAGACGAGGCCGTAAAGCGCGTGTGATTGCTTCGGCCCCGGCAGCGATTTCAGCACCGCATTGTACCAGAACAACAATTGCAGCAGCAGCGGCGTGTTGCGCATCAACTCGACATAGACCAGCGCAATCCGCGACAGTAGAAAGTTGGGCGACAGCCGCGCCACGCCGACGAGAAAGCCCAGCGGCGTCGCCAGCGCGATCGAGATCGCGCCCACCATCAGCGTATTGAGCAGCCCAACCCAGAACGCCCGGCCATAGGTGGAGAGGGCGGAATAGGAGATCAGCGACTGGTTGATGTCGAAGCCGGCGATGTCGTCCCAGAAGCCGAAGCCCATGGGGATGCCGCGCGCCGTCATATTGGCGACCGCGTTGCGCCAGGCGAACACGACCAGCGCGGCCAGCGCCGCGAACAGCGCCGCCTGATAGACGACGCCCCGCACCCGCGCGTCTCGCCAAATCGCCCGCGTCATCGCGCCCCCGGTCATAGGCTGCGAACATTGCAGCCGCGCGGGCGGCGCGCAAGACACGCGACGCGACAGGCGGCTTGACGCGGCCGGCGCATACGGCCAAGGCTCGCGGCGCTGTAATTTTAGAGACGCGAAATGGCCAAGACACCGTTGGAAACCGGCACGGAAGAGATCAATTCCGGGCATCTGCGCGCCTTTATCGAGCGCATTGAGCGGCTCAATGAGGAGAAAAAGGCGCTCTCGGAGGACATCAAGGAGGTGTTCGCCGAGGCCAAGGGCAACGGCTTCGATCCGAAAATAATCCGCAAGATCGTCTCGATTCGCGGCCAGGATCCGGAGAAGCGCACCGAGGAGGAGACCCTGCTCGACCTCTACATGGCCGCGCTGGGCGCCAATTGAGCCCGGAGTCCGTCATGGAGACCTTGAGCCCCGCCGCCGCGCGCGTCGCCGACGCTTTCGAAGCGTCCGTGCGGGCGCGCCGCACGTTCGAGCGTCCCTATCGCCATTATCTCCTTGAGAACGTGTTTCCCGCCGACGTTTCCGACGCGCTGGCCGATCTGCCGTTCGCCCCGCCGGTGCTCAACGGCGTCTCCGGCAAGCGGGAGTTGCACAATGACCAGCGCAGCTATTTCGACGCGGGCGGCGTGGCGCGCTTTCCCGTGATGGGCGCGGTGGCGGAGGCGTTGCAATCGCATCGGATCGCGTCGCTGCTCCACGAAGCCTTCGCCGCCGAGATCGACGACACGTTTTTGCGGCTGGAATACGCGCAGGACGTCGATGGTTTCTGGCTTCAGCCGCACACCGATCTCGGCGTGAAGAAATTCACCTGCCTGATCTATCTCAGCCAGGGACGGGGCCACGAAAAGCTCGGCACCGACATTTACGAATCGCCCGAAAAACATTTCGGCGTGTCGCCGTTCCAGCGCGGCGGGGCGATGGTGTTCGTGCCCGGCGACGACACCTGGCACGGCTTCGAGCGCCGCCCCATCGAGGGCGTGCGCCGCTCGGTGATCCTGAATTACGTCACCCACGACTGGCGTGCGCGCGAGCAGCTGAGCTACCCTGATCGCCCGGTGCGGGTGGGGCGCTGATAATATGCGGCTTCTCTTCGGAAAAGACGCGTCGGAAATGTCTGGCTCGATTGAAATCGAGCCTAGTTTTCGATGCTCAAAGTAATTCAAGCTGTCCGTTGTCGGCATTCCGCTGAGCGGCCTTAAGGACTTCGATGCTCATAGGAATTTCGAGACGCTTACCCGCTTCGAGAATATCTCGAATAGTCACTATGCTAATCGTGTCGTAGTTCCGCCCCATGTCCTCATGCTTGTACTGACCTACAGCCTTTGCTTCCTTAGTCATTGGCCCGCTGGGGGGTTGTAATGTGATAAGAATGGCCAGCGCCGCCTCTTCGCGCAACATGTCACCCCTTAGCTTTGCAATGTCCCCACGGTTGACGCCCCCGGACTTAACTTGGAAAACAATCTTGGCGTTGTCATTCTTTGTAGTCTTGAAAAAAGCTATAGCATCGATTCCAGCGTCAGCCCCCTTCTTTTCATTTATGATAGCACGATTATTCGTGTACGTAAGCACTGCCCATTTCTCAAATTCCTTGCGTAGGCGATCATCTTTCCGGTGCGCCAAGGCTTCAGCGGAAGCTATGTCTTTTGGAATCCCGTCGGTCTTGATCCTATCAATGATCTTGGCGCCATATGTGTGTTCAAGTCGCCGGAGGATCAAAGAAATGGATTGAAATGTAATATCGATCCCAACCCAATTGCGCTTGAGCGCTTCTGCCACCACAATAGTAGTTCCGCAACCACAATACGCGTCTAATATAGTATCTCCTTCGTTACTAGATGCTCTGACTATACGCTCCATCAAGGCTTCAGGTTTTTCGGTTGGATATAGCTGCTTTATTGGTGGAACCCGACTGATGTCCCAAACGTCATCCATTGCCACGCCGTCCGATTCGCCTTCGGTCATTGAGGGCTGGCGCGCGCCGGCGGCGTCGTGGCTTGAGATGATTTTAGCATTTCCGAAACGTTTTTTTGTTGACGGCGAGCGTTCAACAAAAAGCGTGTTGAATACTCGTTCCTTGGAGTCGGACTTGCTGTAAAATAATATTATATCGTGATTTCTGACAAATTGTTGTTGCTCAACTGACCATTTTAAGTAATGCCAAATAATTTCGTTACGAAAATCACCGCCATCGCGGACGAAAATAGTGTCCAAGATCAGCTTTAGGTAATGACTTGCCGTAGGATCACAATGCAGATAGAAACTACCGGTTCTTTTGAGTACCCTGTGAATTTCAGTGATACGAAGTGCCATGCTCACGAGATAAGCAAGCAAGCTCCCCTTCTTAATTACAGGTTGTAGACCTTTGATTAAGTCCACTAGACGAACTGGAAAACGTGCCAGATCATTCGCCATGATTTCGTCATAACCGGCGATAGCCAATTCGTCCCAGGTCCAAGTATCCATAAACGCCTGAGCCTGTGCACGGTCGTCACCGCCAACATTGTTGTAAATTTGATTGTAATTTCGTTTGGAATTGAATGGTGGATCAATATAGCATAAATCAACGGACTCAGTGGGCACTTTGTGGCGAATTATGTATAGATTATCGCCGTAAAATAATTGTCGAATATTTTTCATCTACTGGACTCACCTTACGCCCAAATTGGCCGTCGCTTTAGACACTGTCAAATGTCAGCGGCTGCTGTCACGCGCTGCGCCCGAGAAAAAAATTGATAGCGCAAAATGGCGATGGGGCAAGTGCGGCGCTAAGTTTCGATCAAAAATCGAATTGTCCTCGCCAAAGGAGTTGGGCCGTCTCGTCGCGCAGCCGGTGAGTGATCGCGTCCGAGGTGGACGAGCGGCCTCGACATAGCTCCTTCTCCCACGACAGTGCACAACAAAATGCGAACGAATATTCCATATTGACATGGCTTTGGAATTTTTGTTTCATAACGGCGGATCAAAAATCGAATTTGGAGGACGCGATGGGCGCGCTGAGCGGCAAATATGCAGTCGTGACCGGCGGGTCGCAGGGGCTGGGCGAGGCGATCGCGCGCACTTTCGCCAAAAGCGGCGCGGCGGGTTTGGTGATCTGCGGCCGCAACGCCGCCAATGGCGAGCGCGTCGCCAGGGAAATCACCGACAGCGGCTGTCCCACCTTCTTCGTCCGCGCCGATCTCGCCCATGTCGCGGAATGCCGCAAGGTAATCGCGGAGGCCGACCAGCGCTTCCACCGCATTGACGCGCTGGTTAACGCCGCCGCGCTGACCGATCGCGGCAATATCTTCGATACGACAGAAGAACGTTACAACGAGATCTTCGACGTCAACGTCCGTGCGCCGTTCTTTCTTATTCAGGGCGCGGTGACGATTATGAAGCGCGAGAAGATCGCAGGCGCGATCGTCAATATCCAGTCGATGTCGGCCCATGGCGGGCAGCCGTTCATCACGGCCTATTGCGCCTCCAAGGCCGGGCTGGCGGGGCTGACCAAGAACGTCGCCCATTCCCTGCTGCGCCACCGCATCCGCGTCAACGGCCTCAACATCGGCTGGATGTCGACGCCGGGCGAGGACCGCGTCATGAAGACCTATCACGACGCCAAGGACGGCTGGCTCGACGAGGCGGTCAAGACCAAGCCGTTCGGCCGGCTGCTCGACCCCTACGAAGTCGCCCGCGCCTGCGTCTATCTCGCCTCCGACGAATCCGGCCTGATGACGGGCTCCAACATCGATTTCGATCAGAACGTCATCGGCGCCGGCGATCCGCCTCTGGAGCCGTGATGGAAGCCATCCTCGACGTCATCTGCATCGGCCGCTCGTCGGTCGATCTCTACGGCGCGCAGGTCGGCGGCCGGCTGGAGGATATGGCGAGCTTCTCCAAGGCGGTCGGCGGCTGTCCGACCAATATCGCCGTCGGCACGGCGCGGCTTGGCCTGAAGAGCGGCCTCATCACCCGCGTCGGCGACGAGCACATGGGCCGCTTCATCCGCGAGCAATGCGCGCGCGAGGGCATCGACGTCGCCGGCGTGCACACCGACACGCAGCGGCTCACCGCGCTGGTGCTGCTTGGCGTGCGCGACGAAAAGACCTTTCCGCTGATCTTCTATCGCGACAATTGCGCCGATTCCGCGCTCGACGAGAGCGACATCGACGAGGCCTATATCGCCAGCGCGAAGGCGATCGTCGTCACCGGCACGCATTTCGCCCGGGCCGACAACGCGGCGGCGCAGAACCTCGCGATTTCGTTCGCCAAGGCGCATGGCCGCAGGGTCGTGTTCGACATCGACTATCGGCCGAACCTGTGGGGCCTTGCCGGCCATGGCGCGGGCGAGGAGCGATACATCAAGTCCGATAATGTCTCGCGCCGCCTCCAGCCGATTCTGGCCCTTTGCGATCTCATCGTGGGCACGGAAGAGGAGGTGATGATCGCCGGCGGGATCGACGATCCGCTCGCCGCTTTGCGCGCGATCCGCGAGCAAAGCGCGGCCACTATCGTGATGAAACGCGGCCCGATGGGTTGTGTCGTATTCCCGGGCGCGATTCCGGAAAACATCGAGGATGGCGTGAAGGGGCCGGGCTTTCCGGTCGAGGTCTATAACGTGCTGGGCGCGGGCGACGCCTTCATGTCTGGCTTTCTGCGCGGCTGGCTGCGCGACGAACCGCTCGCGACCTGCTGCGCCTTCGCCAATGCGGGCGGGGCCTTCGCAGTGTCCAGACTCCTTTGCTCGGCCGAATACCCGACCTTCCCGGAAATGCGCCGCTTCCTCGATCACGGGGCGGCGAGCCGCGCGCTGCGTTACGACGAGACGCTCAACCATATCCACTGGGCGACAACGCGCCGCGCCGAAATCCCTGAGATCATGGCGCTCGCCATCGACCATCGCGCGCAGCTCGAAAAGATCGCCGACGATTCGGGCGCGCCGCGCGAGCGCATCGGCGCGTTCAAACTGCTTGCGGTCGAGGCGGCGGCGCGCGTTGCGGCCGGACGTCCGGGCTTTGGCATGTTGATCGACGGCAAATACGGGCGCGAGGCGTTGTTTCGCGCCGACGCGCTGGGGCTTTGGATCGGCCGTCCGGTCGAGGAGCCGGGCTCGCGTCCGCTCGATTTCGAATTCGGCGGTTCGCTCGGCGCCAGGCTGATCGAATGGCCGCTGAGCCATACGATCAAGTGTCTGTGTTTCTATCGCCCCGACGATTCGGCCGAGATGAAAGCGCGCCAGGAGCGCGAGTTGCTGCGGCTGTACGACGCGGCGCGGCGGGTAGGACGGGAATTGCTGATCGAGATCGTCGCGGGCAAGCACGGGCCACTCGGCGACGACACCTTGGCGCAAGCGATCGCGCGG
The DNA here is from genome assembly GCA_031367195.1 of Bradyrhizobium sp. Classification (GTDB taxonomy): domain Bacteria; phylum Pseudomonadota; class Alphaproteobacteria; order Rhizobiales; family Beijerinckiaceae; genus Roseiarcus. The sequence continues at coordinate 3,188 of JANLPL010000334.1, read as the reverse complement.
CTTTACGCGCTCGGAATCAAGCCGGACTGGTGGAAGCTGGAAGGCCAGACGCCGGCGGCCTGGGGCGCGATCGACGCGGCGATCGAGGCGGGAGATCCGCTCTGCCGCGGCGTGCTGGTGCTGGGTCTGGAGGCGCCGGAGGATGAACTCGGCCTCGCCTTCCGCGTTGCGCGAGGGGCCAGGCGCGTCAAGGGATTCGCGGTCGGTCGCACCATTTTCGTCGAGCCGGCGCTGCGCTGGTTTGCGGCCCAAGGCGGCGACGAGGAGGCCGTGAGCGCCATGGCGGCGTCGTTCGCTCGATTGTGCGACCACTGGCGCGCGGCGGCGGACTGAGCGGCGACTAGCCCGCTGGCAGCAGCAATCGGAAGGTTGCGCCCACGCCGAGCTGGCTCTCCACCTCCAGCGTGGCGTCGATCCATTCCGCGAGATCGCGGCAGAGCAGGAGGCCGAGCCCGGCGCCCCGCTCGCCGTCGGTGCCGGCCGAGGTCGAGCGGCGTTCGAGGTGAAACAGGCTCGCCGTCTGCGCCTCGCTCATGCCGACCCCGGTGTCTTCCACCGAAATGACAATGCGGTCGCCACGCCGCGCCGCCGACAACGTCACCTGGCCGCCGGCAAGGGTGAATTTGAGCGCGTTGGCGACGAGATTGCGCAGGATCGCCGCGGTCGCATCGGGTTGCGTGATCGCCCGCAAGTCGGTCGGGCGCGTCTGGATCGACACGCCTTTGAGCCCGGCGCGCCCGCTCAAGGCTTTCGCGCAACCCAGTAAAAGCTCATTGACGCTGAGGGGCGACATTTCCGCCGCTCGCGCCTCCATATAGAGGCTCGCCCAGCTCACCAGGCTCTCCAGCAATCCATGCGCCTGCGACGCCGCTTCGTGCGCGATGCCGGCGCGGCGCATGATGACGGCGGAATCGCCGCCGCCCGCGGAGTCCATGAGCAATTGGCTCATGCCGAGCATGACCTGGAACGGGTTGCGAAGGTCGTGGGCGATGATCGACAGGATCAGCGTCTTTTGCCGATTCAGTCGGTCCAGCGCGCGCGACTTCTCCTCCGCGTCCTCGCGCGCGGCCTGCAATTCGACGACGAAGGCCCGCCGCGCCCTTGCGTAGCGGATGGAGCGGGCGAGCGTGCGCGAATCCGTCTCGGCGCGGCTCAGCGAATCGACCGCGCCGGCGCGCAGCAATGCGGCGATGTTGTCTTGATCCGCGCGATGGGTCAGCGCAATCACCGCCTGCCGCCCGCCCTCGGGGGAAGTGAACCGGGCCAAGAGATCGGCGGCGAGATCGGCGGCGAGGTCGGCGTCGAGCAACACGCAATCGAAACTCTGCCGCTCGGCCTCAGCCACGCCCGCGTCGGCGTGCTCGGCCTCGACCAGCGTGTAGTTCAGATTCGACCCCGCCAGCGCCGCCGCGACGGTCGCACGGTCGTTTGCGTCGTCGTCGATCAGTAGAATTCGGGTCAGCGTTGGCAAGCGGGGCTCGTCACCAGGATTGGCGCTCGACGATAGGGGCAAGCTCGGTGTTCTCCCGGCGCGGGCGCACGCCGACGAGATGGCAGATGGCGTAAACGAGATCGGCGCGGTTCATCGTGTAGAAATGGAACTGCGTGACGCCGTGATCGACGAGGTCGATCACCTGCTCCGCGCAGACGGCGGCGGCCACCAGACGGCGGGTCGCGAGATCGTTTTCGAGTCCGTCGAACCGTTCGGCGAGCCACGCCGGCACGCTGGCGCCGGCGCGCATGGCGAAACCCGTGGTTTGCTTGAAGTTCAGCACCGGCACGATCCCCGGCACGATCGGAACATGGATTCCGGCCGCGGCGGCCACATCAAGATAACGTAGGTAAACAGAATTGTCGAAGAAGAATTGGCTAATCGCGCGGTCGGCGCCGGCGTCGACTTTGCGCTTGAGCGCTTCGACGTCGTGAAATAGCGTCGGGCTTTGCGGGTGCTTTTCCGGATAAGCCGTGACGGAGACCTCGAAATCGCCGATCCGCTTGATCGCGGCGACCAGATCCTCGGTGCGCTGATAGCCGTCGGGCGGGGCGGTGTAGGGGGCATCGACCCCGCCCGGCGAATCGCCGCGCAGCGCCACGATGTGGCGAACCCCCGCGTCCCAATATTCGCGAATCACATCGTCGATCTCGCCCTTCGACGCGCCGACGCAGGTCAAATGGGCGGCCGGGCGCAGACGGGTGTCGCGCGCGATTCTCTCCACGGTCGTGTGAGTGCGGGCGCGGGTCGAACCGCCGGCGCCGTAGGTGACGGAGACGAAATCGGGCGACAACGGCTCCAGCCGATGGATCGCCTCCCACAGCGCCTTCTCCATTTCCTCCGTCTTGGGCGGAAAAAATTCGAACGAGGCGCTTACCGGCGAACCCGAGCGGCTGGGACGGATCGGAGAGACAAGCATCAGGCGAATTCCCGGGAGGCGTTGCGAAGATCGTCGGATATGATGCGGGGGTCGCGCGCCAACCAGACCACGACCGTGAGCTTGCCGGTTTCGCCGGCGCGCGGCGCGACGCGGCGCGTCTCGATCCTTTCGAGCCCCGCCTCCTGCATCAGCGCGGCGATCTCCTCGCCGCTGAAGCCCAGACGGCGATGAGCAAAATGCTCGCGCAAAGCCTCTTCGTCATGGGCGGCGAAATCCACCACCAGCAGCCGGCCGCCCGGCCGCAGCGTACGCGCGGCTTCCGCCAGCGCCCGCCCGGGATCGTCGAGGAAATGCAGCACCTGGTGGATCACCACGAGATCATAGGCGGCGCGCTCGACCGGGGGCGCATAGATGTCGCCCTGGCGCAGAGTCACGTTGCGCAGGCCGTGCTCCTCGATGCGGGCGCGCGCGAGATTGAGCATGGCAGGGCTCAGATCGACGCCGACCGCGCGTTGCGCCAGCGGCGCCAGCAGCTCCAGCATTCGGCCGGTGCCGGCGCCGAGATCGAGCAAGGAATGCACCGGCGCGTCGCCAACGAGCGCGAGCACCGCCGCCTCGACCTGCGCGTCGGGCGCGTGCATGGCGCGGATGCGGTCCCATTCGGCGGCCTGCGCAGCGAAATAGGCGGCCGCCTGCTTGCGCCGCGTCTCGCGCGTCACGTCGAGCCGGGCGCGGTCGGAGGCGAGCGTCGTATCCCGCGCATCGACGCGGGCGAGCAGGTCGCGGGCCAAGGCCCCGCCGGGTTCGGCGAGGCGA
>JANLPL010000303.1:0-4970 GCA_031367195.1 Bradyrhizobium sp. | reverse complement strand
GGCCGACGCCGGCCGGGCGAGATGGAAAATCGAGAACGAAACCTTCAATGTTCTCAAAACGAAGGGATACAATCTCGAACACAACTTCGGTCATGGAAAGCGCCATCTGTCCTCGATGCTGGCCAGCCTCAATCTCCTCGCCTTCGCCATCCACGCCGCCGAACTCGCCGATCAAGCCTGGAGCCTCGCCCTCAAAACCTCGGGCGCGCGAATCCGTTTCTTCAATCACCTGAGAGCCCTGACCGTCTTCATTCTCTTCCCATCATGGGACGAACGCCTCAAAACCCTCGCTTTTCAACCAAACCCGCCCAAACCCCCATGACCAATTCCAAAATGAGAATTGCTGCCCCCACTACGTGGCGGTTGACTCCATAGGTGTGATTGTTCACACTTGCAACACGAAGATCATCTCGCTCGAGGGCCACGCCATGGCGACGTCGATGCTGCGGACCTCCACCCACGAAACGGTGCGCGCGCGCGCCGCGCCCATGCCCCATCGGCGCAAGTCCGGGCGCCGACTTGTTTTCACTCTCGCGGCTCTCGCCTTCTTCGGCGCCGCGCCCGCGCTCGCGGCGTGTTCGCTGGCAGCCGATCCCGATCACGCGGGCGCGCGCATGTTGCAATGTGGCGCCGCGGTCGCCGCCCATCTCGCCGAAGGTACGATCGTGCGTCCGGTCGGCGGCGCCAAGGCGCCCGCGCCCGGCGCGTTGCGCCTGAAAAAAGGCGCGCTGCTGATCGAGTTCCAGCCGCAGCCGGGCGCGGAGACTTTTCAGATCCTGACCCCGGAGGCGATCGCCGCCGTGCGCGGCACCAATTGGGCGGTCGAGGTTGAGCCCGGAAAAACCTCGGTGTTCGTCGTCGCCGGCGCGGTCGAGGTGCAGGCGCGTGTCGGCGGCGCGAAAGTATCGCTTGGCCCCGGAGACGGCGTGGACGTCACCCGCTCTGCGCAGACGCTGGAGGTCAAACATTGGGCGGAGCCGCGGGTGCGGCGTCTCCTCGCCCGCTTCGGTCGATGACGAAGAGGTTTCGGCTCGAACCCGGCTTCGCGCTCACCCTCGGCTTTGTTGTTCTCGCTGTCCTCTGGGGCGGCTATCTCGGGCTCGGCCAACTCGCGGGCCGCCGCTCGCCGCTCGACGGCGTCGAGTACCTTTCCCTTGATTGGCGGTTCCGCCTGCGCGGGCCGCAGCCGCCGCCCAGCGATGTAATCGTGGTCGCGATCGACGACGACACGACGCGTCTCGTCGGCGCCTTCCCGCCGCCGCGTGACGTGATCGCCCGCATCGTCAGCGCCCTCGCGCGCGCAGGCGCCGACGTCATCGCGCTGGATTTCGCCTTCCTCGATCCCGGCCAGCCCGCGCCCAATCGCGCCCTCGCCGAGGCCTTGGCCTCGGCGCCGACGGTGGTGGCGGCGGTTGGACAGTTCGACGGCGCGGCCCAGACGGCCGTCACCGCACCGCTCGGCGATCTCGCGCTCGCGCCTCGCCCCTCCGCGATTCTCTGGCCTATTGATCCGCTGCGCGCGGCGAGCCGGGCCGGCCTGGTCAATGTGTCGACGGACGCTGCCGGCGCGCCGCGTTTCATGCCCTTGCTCTATCGCGACGGCGAGGATTTCGCGCCCGCCTTCGCGCTGGAGGCGGCGTCGGCGCTGCGCAAGGCGACGGCGTCGTTCGGCGACAACTCGGCGCGCATCGGTGGCGCCCCGATCCCACTCGATCTCGGTTTCCATTTGCCGCTTCGCTACTACGGTCCACGCGGCGCCTTCGCCGGCTTCAGCGCCGCGCGCGCGCTCGCCGGCGAAATCGCGCCGGGGGCGCTGCGCGGCAAGGTCGCGGTCGTTGGCGCCACGGCGGCGGCGGTCGGCGACCGTTTCGCCACTCCGTTCGGCCTTTCGACGCCCGGCGTCGAGATCCAGGCGACCGCGATCGCTAATCTCCTGTCGGGCGGTGGCCTTGTGCGCACCCCTGAAGTGCGCCGTCTCGACGCCGCGACGGCGGTCGCGCTGCCATTGTTGCTCGTCGCGCTGATCGCTTCCCGCCGCTCCGTGCTCGGGCTGTCAGCCGCGGCGTTGGCCGTGCTTGTCTGGCTCGGGATCACGGTGCTGGCGTTCGAGCGCGGTCTATGGCTCGCAATCGCAACGCCGCTGGCGGCGGCCGCGCCGATAGCGGCGGGCTACGGCGCGGCCCAGGTGGTTCTCGAGCGGCGGCGCGCAACGCGGCTCGAACGCGACAAAGCGACGCTCGCCGGCTTCCAATCGCCCGCGCTGCTCGCGCGACTGCTCGAAGCGCCCGATTTCCTGCGCGTGCCCGTGCGGCTGAACGCCGCCGTCGTGTTCGTCGATCTCGCCGGCTTCACGGGCGCGTCCGAGCGGCTCGGGCCCATTGCGACGCGCGACTTCATCGTCGAATTCCAAGCGATTGTCGGGCGCGAAGTCGCTGCGGCCGGCGGCGTCGTCATCAACTTCATGGGCGATGGGGCGATGATCCTGTTCGGCCTGCCCGATCCCCAACCGGACGATGCGGCGCGTGCGCAGCGCGCCATCTGGGCGCTGCGCGGCGCGCTTGAGGAATGGCTCGCCGCAGGCGCAACCGAAACCGCAGGGGTGGCGGGCGCGCGGTTTGGCGCTACATGGGGCGTCGTCGCCGCTTCGCGTTTGAGCGCGGCGGGGCAGGATCAGATCACCGCGCTCGGCGACCCCGTCAATGTTGCGAGCCGCCTGATGGAGGTCGGTAAGCAGCGCGGCAAGGCGGTGGTCGTCAGTGAAGACCTCGTAGCGGCGGCGGGTGAAATCGCGCTCGCCGACGTCGCGGAAGGGGAACTGGCGACCGTCGCCATCCGCGGACGTCTCGCGCCGATGCGCGTGAGACTGTGGCGTTGACGCCGAGGGTCGCGCCGAATACGCGGCGCAGGTAATATCGAGCGTCTATGTGTAGCTCGTCGGGGGCAAACCGCTCGCGAAGCGTTCCTCATAGCGCCGTGAGCCGAATGGTAATTACCCACGGGTGTTTTGAGTCGGAGGGGCTTCAGCGGAAAGGGGCTTGCGTCTTTAAGTTTGATTTGATTCAAGAATCGGATGAATCGCGGTGATTTGGAACATCTCAGCAGGGACGAATTGAGCGAACTGGTTCTGCTTTTGCAGCGGCCGGACAAGACCTCGCGCAATTCGTCGAAACCGCCGTCCACGGGTCATAAGGAGCGGCGCGAGAACGCCAAGCCAGGCGGCGCGAAGCCCGGTCATCAAGGTCATGCGCGCGCCCTGAGCGAGACCCCCGAGGCTTTCGAAGATCATGCGCCGACGCACTGCCAACGTTGCGGGCTGGCGTTTGCCCAGGACGCCGAGCGGGATCTGATCGGCGAATACGACGACATCGAACTGCCGCCGGTCCGGCCGCGGGTGACGCGTCATCGGCGCTATGCGATCCGCTGTTCGTGTTGCGCCGAACCGACGCGCGGGGCGTTGCCGGCCGTGGCGCAGGCGACGCCGTTCGGACCTCGCGTCCAGGCGCTGGCGGTTTATCTGAAGACGACGCAATTGTTCTCCTATCAGCGGCTCTGGGCGGCGTTCGCGGATCTGTTCGGGCTCAAGATCAGCCAAGGCGCGCTGATGAACATTTTCGCCCGCGCAAAAGCGGCTTTCGCGGCCCAGAAGGACGCGGCGCTGGAGGCGCTGCGGCGAGCCCAGTTCGTCGCTTGCGATGAAACGGGCGTGCGGATCGAAGGCCTCAACGCTTTCCACTGGGTGTTCTGCTGCAAAGAAGCCGTCGTTCACAGCGCCGCCTTTTCGCGCGCGGCCGAGGTTATCGAGACCGTGATGAACGGCCATCGCCCTGATGTGTGGACCTCCGATCGCTACTCGGCCCAGCAAGGCCACGCGGAGCGTCAGCAGACCTGCCTGGCCCACCTCGACCGCAAGGCGCGCTTCGCCGACGACAATGGCGACGACGACATCCCGTTCAGGCTGCACCTCTGGTTCAACCGCGCCTTCGCGCTCGGCCGCCTCGCGCAATTTCTCGTAGTCAGCCTGAGCGGCTTCGCCAACCGGCCAGAAGCGGCGGCTCAATGACGCGCCCTTTCGATGGTGCGACGATGCAGGCTCACACCAAAGCGCTCCTCTATCTCCGATGCGAGTTGCGAGCCGGACAGCTTTGGATCGGCAGACGCGACAAACTTCATCACCTCGGCGGTGAGCTTGAGTGGGCCACGCCGTCCGCGCGGTTCGTCGAGAAGCCCATGCATTCCCGCCTGATCGAACGCCGCGGTGATCAGATAGAAAGCGGCACGCGAATAGCCGTGTTGCTCGGCTGCCGCCGTCGCGCTTAGCCCGTCGACCACATGGGCGCGCAGCATCTCGTATTTTACTTGGACCTTGTCCAGGACGAGGAAGAAAGATCCGTGACCATCGAAAAGAGGCGCGTTGACGGCCTCGGGCCGAGGATGCAAGAGCCCGGTTTCTCCGAGAACCCGACGCCGGGTGTTCGTGGTCATGAACGTCCTGCTTTCCATCCGCGGGCGAATACGGAAATACCGCAATCCACTTTGAATGTCTAGCCATATACACCGCTATTGCTTCCCAACAATCTAACATGCCTCTATCCAGTCATCCATGAGTAGCCTAATCAAGCCATATCGCCGTTACCGCGCCTCCGAAAGCGGCATTCATCTCTGGACACAGCGACATTAAACACTAGACAATTTGCGAAGCTTCCGAGGCGGCCGCCGGTGCTTCGGATGTCGGTATAGGCCGGCTTTGCCGGCATCGGCGGTCAGGCTGGCGTCAAACACCAGCTTTGCGTTCCTGCCATAGAAATGAACGTCGACAGCTATCGTCGCAAGGAAGCCATCGATAAAGCCCGAGGCGCTGGACGCCCGCCTACGCGCGCGACAATCAAAGCATCGTCCTGATTGATGATGTGGACGGCCTCTCCTCGATGGCATCTAGTGCCAAAGCGTGGTCGCCGGAGCGCCACAAAGAG
>JANLPL010000284.1:0-8232 GCA_031367195.1 Bradyrhizobium sp. | reverse complement strand
AGCGATTTCCAGCTCTGTCAACACGCCCTTCGCGGCGAGCAATTTTGTCATCGCTTTAAGGAGGGCCGCGCCGTCGGCTTCGAGGATGCTCATGCCGGCTCCAACCAATGCTCGTAGAGTTCGACGACCAACTCGTCGTTTGGCGAGGGATCGGACCAAAGTTCGCGCATCGCGAATGTCACGTGATATAGTTGTCTCGGGCTCGCGGGACGTGCGAAAGCAAGATCCTCCGGATTGGGATACACGCCCAATTCCTTCACGACGCGTCCCCTGCGGCCACGCACATAGTGAGGTGTGCGGATATGCGCCGGCCCATGTTTTTCGGGCCCGTCGGTATTCACCAACACTTCGTCGCCGACCGAAAATTTCATGGCCTGTTCAACTCGGCATAAAGTTCGTCTTCCGTGACGACGCCCGTCCTGATCAAATTGTCGGCGATCGAACGCATCCAGCGCTCGTAATAGCTCAGCCGATGATATTCCGCCTCTGATATCGCTTCGATGCCGCGCCGGAGTTCGTCAACGGACATGAGTTTTTTCGCGCTCAGCACCGCGCGGAGCGCATCGACGTCACGGTCGAAATCCGTCAGTTCATGCGGTCGAACGTCCACCGCTTCGCACAAGAACCTTGGCGCGCCGCCGAGGTCGTGAGGTGCGGGTTCTTCGCTGCTGCTCATCGAAGGAGGCTAGCGCAAAACGGAATTTCAGTAAATCGCCATTCGCGGCGACGAAACGCCCGGGACACAGCCCGGGCGCGAATTCACTCACAAATCAGCTTGGCGGACTATTCCCCGACCAGCGTCGATTTGGCGCGCTGCCACCAGCCGGTGCGGCGCGGGCGGGGCGGTTCGTCCGCGGCCGGCTCAGGTTCCGGGGCCAGCTCAACGGGCGCCGCCGCTACCTGCGCGACAGGCTCAGGAGCCGGCGCGACGGCCGGCGGATCGACGGGCAAAGGCGTTTCCAGCGCCTCGGCGATCGAGGCGGGTGGCGCATCCATGCCGGCGGCGGCTTCGACCCCGCCCATATCGGCGTCGCCGTGCAGCAGATGCGGTTGCTCTTCCGACTCGCCCTCGGCCGCGCCCTCGGCGCCCGCCTCCGCCTCACCGGCCTCGCCGGTGCGCGGCCCGAACCGGTCGCGGCGACCGCGACGCGAGCGGCGGCGGCGCGAGCCGTTCGGCCGTCCGCCTTCCTCCGGCGCGGTCTCGGTCGCCTGCGAAAAATCGCCGCCGATCTCGGCCACGACGGCCAGGCCGTCGTCGGCCGGCTGCGGCGCGTCGGCGACTGCGGGATCGCCCCGCTCGCCGCCACGCCGGCGACGGCGACGGCGGCGACGCACGCGCTCGGCGTCCTCAGCCGAACCTTCCGCACCGTCCGCGCGCTCTTCCTCGTTTTCGCCCGCCTCGACCTCGACCTCGGCCTCGGCGGTCTCGATCTCTTCTTCCTCCGCCTCGGGCTCGGGAGCCTCGTCAAGCGTCGCGTCGTCCTCGGGAATGACGCCATACCCCGGCCGAGGCGCAACCTCGGGCTCGTCCTTCACGCCGCGCGCGGGCTCACCGCGCTCCAGCGCATGATTGACGCCGCCGGCGAGGCTGTCGTCGGCCTCGATCAGCACCTCGACGCCGAAGCGGCGCTCAAGCTCGCGCAGATGCGCGCGCTTGTGGTTGAGAATATAGAGCGCGACGGACGTGCGCGCGCGCACCGTCATGTCGTATTGCGCGGTTCGGATCAGCGAATCCTCCAGCACGCGCAGCACATGCAGCGCAACGGAAGAGGTCGAGCGCACCACGCCGGCGCCCATGCAATGGGCGCAGGGAACCGTCGAGCCTTCCAGCACGCCGGTGCGGATGCGCTGGCGCGACATTTCCAGCAGGCCGAAATGCGAGATGCGGCCGACCTGGATGCGCGCCCGGTCGTTCTTCAGCGCGTCCTTCATGCGCCGCTCGACGGCGCGATTGTTGCGGGTCTCCTCCATGTCGATGAAGTCGACCACGATCAGCCCGGCTAGATCGCGCAGACGAAGCTGGCGCGCGATTTCGTCGGCTGCTTCCAGATTGGTGCGGACGGCGGTGTCTTCGATATTGTGCTCGCGCGTGGAGCGGCCCGAGTTGACGTCTATCGCGACCAGCGCTTCGGTCTGGTTGATGACGATATAGCCGCCCGAACGCAACGTGACCTGATTGGAGAACATCGCGTCGAGCTGCGCCTCGACGCCGGATTTGGCGAATACCGGCGCGGTGTCGCGATAGGGCGTGACGGCGCGGGTGTTGCCCGGCATCAGCAGCCGCATGAAGTCTTTCGCTTCCTTGTAGCCATTCTCGCCGGCCACGACGATCTCGTCGATCTCCTTGGAATAGAGGTCGCGGATCGCGCGCTTGATGAGCGAACCTTCCTCATAGACCAGCATCGGCGCACTCGAGGCGAGCGTCGTCTCGCGCACCGTCTCCCACATCCGCAGCAGATATTCGAAATCGCGCTTGACCTCGGGCTTGGTGCGCGCCGCGCCCGCGGTGCGCAGGATCACGCCCATGCCCTCGGGCACGTCCAATTCCTCGGCGATCGACTTCAGCCGGCTGCGGTCCTGCGCGTTGGTGATCTTGCGCGAAATGCCGCCGCCGCGCGCGGTGTTGGGCATCAGCACGGAATAGCGGCCGGCGAGCGAGAGGTAAGTGGTCAGCGCCGCGCCCTTGTTGCCGCGCTCCTCCTTGACGACCTGCACCAGCAGCACCTGACGGCGCTTGATGACCTCCTGAATTTTGTAATGCCGGCGTGGGCGGGAGGCGCGGCGCGGCGCCTCGTCCATCGCGTCGCCGCCGATTGACTCGACCGGCTCGTCTTCGTCGTCGGCGCGCGGCCGCACGTTGCGGACCGGCTCGTCGCCCTCGCCTTCGCCGCCGAGCGTGGTGACCTCGTCGTGCGCTTCCTCTTCGTCGTCGGAATGGTCGTGATGGGCCTCATGTTGAGGCTCGGCTTCGTCCGCCACGGACAAGGCCGCCTCGTCGCGCGCGGCCTGGCGCTCGATCTCGATCGTCGGGCCGTCCTCGTCGGGCGAAAGGCCTTCCACGATGGGCGGCTGCCCAAGTTCGACGCGCGGCGCCATCTCGTCGGACGGTGCGTCCGAATCCACGCTGGCGAAGCCGTCCACGGTGGTTTCGTCCGCGTCGCCGAACAGCGGCTCGCTCGCCTCCGCCGCAACGGAGTCGTCCGGCGCGCCTTCGTCGGGCGCGCTCGGCTCGCCGTCGTGGACGACCGGCCCTGACACGCGGGCGTCGCCGTGGCGGCCGGCTTCCTGCGCCCGCGGGCGCCGACGCCGGCTGCGGCGCTCGCCGTTCGGTTCGTCCTCGTCCTCGCGGTGCGAACGCGCTTCTTCCTCAAGCAACGCCTGCCGGTCGGCGACCGGGATCTGATAATAGTCGGGATGGATTTCCGAGAAGGCGAGGAAGCCGTGGCGATTGCCGCCATATTCGATGAAAGCAGCCTGGAGCGATGGCTCCACGCGCGTCACTTTCGCCAGATATATGTTTCCTCGCAGCGGCTTTTTATTGGCGGATTCGAAATCGAATTCTTCGACCCGGTTACCTCTGAGCACCACCACCCGGGTTTCTTCCGGATGGGAGGCGTCGATGATCATTTTGTTGGACATTTTGAACTCTCGCGGCGCGCCTTCGCGTGAACCTCGAGGCTCGCAGAGAGACGGCGAGGCCTGGGCGCGGCGCGCTGATGGATTGTGGGGAAGGGGACTTTCCGGAGGCCGGAGCGACGATGCGGCAAAACCGCAGGGCGAACTGGCGGGCCACGCAAGCGCCACGCGCTGCGCCGAACGGCGGAGCGAGCGAGCGGTAAGAGGGCGACCCGGACATAAGGACCTTGGCGACACGAGCAGCGTACGCTTCAGGCGACGTCGCTCTGGGCGCGTCCTCGCAAAAGGACGCCGATTGTGGTCTCGCGGCGCGCGCAGTCGCTCGAAACAGAACGACGCTCGACGTTCGCAAACTCCCTGGGAAAAGCTCCGTGGGGAAACCGGGCGAACGTTAAACCTTATGCGCGGGAAACGCAGCTTCGTCGCCGATCGGCGATATCGGGCTCCAAAAAACCCGACAACCGCCAACACGTAAGACGATTCGTACGCCTCCCCAGGCGCGAAACGCGCGCCCTAGATAGAGCCGCTCACCCTCGTTGGCAAGTCGCAATCTGGGCCGGGAATTAAAACCCGATGACCCGACGTGGTTCCCAAATCATAAAATTGTTTCGAAATCGCGCTGACTTAAGGGGTCATTAACGGTCGCGCCTTAATGCTCCTTTACCTTTGGCGGGCCTTGGGCGGAGTTCGTGCATAAATGAAACACGTCGCGGTCCTTATGGGCGGATGGTCGGCCGAACGGCCGGTTTCGCTCAATTCCGGCAAGGGCTGCGCCGACGCACTCGAAACGTGCGGCTATCGCGTCACCCGCGTCGATGTCGGCCGCGACATCGCGCAAGTCTTGGCAAAGCTCAAGCCCGACGTCGCCTTCAACGCCTTGCACGGCAAGGTTGGCGAGGACGGCGTGATCCAGGGTCTGCTGGAGCTGTTGCAAATTCCTTACACCCATTCCGGCGTGCTCGCCTCGGCGCTCGCCATGCACAAGGAGCGCGCCAAGATCGTGCTCGCCGCCGCCGGCGTCCCCGTGGCGGACGGCGTCGTGATCGACCGCCACGACGCCGCCAGGCGCCACGCTCTGGCGCCGCCCTATGTGTTGAAGCCGGTGGCCGAGGGCTCCTCATTCGGCGTTGTGATCGTCAAGTCCGAACGCGCCCATCCGCCGCAGGAGGTCGGACGCCAGGATTGGCCCTATGGCGACGAATTGCTGGCCGAGCGCTTCATCGCCGGCAAGGAGCTGACCTGCGCCGTGCTGGGAGACAACGCGCTCGGCGTGATCGAAATCCGCCCCGTGTCGGAAGCTTTCTACGGTTATGACGCAAAGTACGCGAAAGGCGGCTCGCTTCACGTGCTTCCCGCGGAAATTAAACCGAAAATTTACCACGACGTTCAAAACTTGGCGCTCAGGGCGCATCGCGCTCTGGGGTGCCGTGGCGTCACCCGTGCGGATTTCCGGTTCGACCCGGATGAGGGCGAGGACGGGGAATTGATCTGTCTCGAAGTCAACACCCAGCCGGGCATGACCGAGACGTCGCTGACGCCGGAAATGGCGGCTCATGCGGGAATCGGGTTCGGCGAGCTGGTGGAGTGGATTGTGGAGGATGCGTCGTGCGATCGCTGAGCGATGCCCTCGCCTGGACGAGCCAGGCCGAACCGGCGTTTTCGCTCGGCGCGTTGAGCCCCGTTTCCGCCCAGGCGGCGCCGCGGGTGCTGCTGCGGCGCGAACGCGCGGGCCGCGCCGAGGAAGGCATCTGGCGCTTGCGCCACAAGGCGCCGCGCGGGCTTGGCGTCGCTTTGGCGGGGGCGCTGATCCTGTTGGCCGGCGCGGTCGGCGCGGTGCGCGGCGGCCAATATCAGGCTTTCGTCGCCTCGCAGGGTTCGTTGCGCGACTTTTTCGCCCGCCATCTCGGCTTTGACGTCAAAATCGTCACGATCTCGGGCGTCGCCCGGCTTGGCGAGCGCGAGATCCTCGACATCGCCGGCGTCACGCCCAACAGCTCGATTCCCTTCTTCGACGTCGATGCCGCCAAGTCAAAGCTCGAAAAGACGCCTCTGGTGGCGAGCGCGAGCCTTCGCAAGCTCTATCCCAACCGGTTGATGGTCGACATCGTCGAGCGCGCGCCCGCCGCGCTGTGGCAGCGCGCGGGCGAGGTTTCCATCGTCGCGGCCGACGGCGCCGCGCTCGACGAGCTGAAGGACGCGCGGCTCAACGACCTGCCGTTCGTGGTCGGCGCGGGCGCCAACAAGCGGCTGAAGGAATATCTGGGTCTGCTCGACGCGGCGCAGGAACTGCGCGCCAAGATCGAAGCGGGTGTGTTCGTCTCCGAGCGCCGCTGGAACCTGCATATGAAGACCGGCGTCGATGTCAAGCTGCCGGAGGATGATCCGGCGTCGGTGATGCCGGCCCTGCTCAAGCTCGAACGCGAGAGCCGCATTCTCGAACGCGACATTCTTTCGCTCGACTTGCGCCAGCCTGGGCGCGCCTTCGCGCGGCTTTCGTCGGACGCCGCCGACGCGCGGGCGGCCCAACTGGCCGCCCTCAAACCCAAGAAGGGCGAGCGGCAGTGAGCTCTCTCTCCCTCAGCCCGCGCCTGAAGCCGCTGCATCCGCGCAAGAGCGCCGTGCTCGCGGTGCTCGACGTCGGCGGCTCGAAAGTGGTCTGCATGATCGCGAGGCTGGCGCCGATGGAGCGCGGCGCGATGCTGCGCGGGCGCACCCATCGCTGCAAGGTGATCGGTGTCGGCCAGCAACGCTCGCGCGGCGTCAAGGGCGGCGCGATCGTCGATCTCGACGCCGCCGAAAGCGCGATCCGCCTCGCCGTCGACGCCGCCGAACGCATGGCCGGGGTCGAGGTCGAGAGCGTCGTCGTCAATATGTCGGGCGGCCGGCTCGCCTCGGGCGTTCATTCCGCCCGCGTCGGGGTACGCGGCGCGACAGTTGGCGATTCCGAGACCAGCCGCGTGCTCGAAGCGGCCGCGCAAGCCGGCGCCAGCCCCGGCCGCGCTGCGCTGCACCTCATCCCCAAAGGGTTTTCGCTCGACGCCCAGCGCGGCGTCGCTGATCCCAGCGGCATGGTCGGCGAGACGCTCGGCGCCGAACTGAGCCTGTCGATGTGCGACGTCTCGGCCGCGCGCAACCTGATGCTGGCGATCGAGCGCTGCCACCTGCGCGTCGCCGCTATTGTCGCATCGCCCTATGCCGCGGGCCTCTCGACGCTGGTTGACGACGAGGCCGAACTCGGCGCGGCGCTGATCGATTTCGGCGCCGGGGCGACCACCATGTCGGCTTTCGCCGAGGACCGGCTGGTGCATGTCGACTCGGTGCCCGTGGGCGGCCATCACGTCACGCTCGACGTCGCGCGCGGCCTCTCCGTCAGCCTCGCCGACGCCGAGCGCCTCAAGACGCTCTACGGCGCGAGCTCGGCCTCGCACGCCGACGAGCGCGAGACGATTTCGATTCACCGCGTCGGCGACGATCTGGAGCGCCCGATTCAGGTCGCCAAATCCGAACTGGTGCGAATCATCCGCCCGCGCATCGAGGAAATCCTCGAACTGACGCGCGACCGGTTCGCCTCGGCGGGCTTCGCCGATCACGCGGCGCGCCGGTTGGTGTTGACCGGAGGCGCCAGTCAGCTTCCGGGCCTGCCCGATCTCGCCCGCGCGATCGTTTCGCCGCAGGCGCGGATGGGGCGGCCGCTCGGGATCGAGGGGCTGCCGGAAACGGCGAAAAGCCCCGCCTTCGCCACCGCCGTCGGCCTGATGATCTACCCGCAGGCCGTCGGCGTCGAACACGTCGGTCCGAAGGAGGGAGCGATCCGGGACGATGCGCCCGACGACGGATATGTCTCGCGCGTCACGCGCTGGCTGAAACAGAGTTTTTGACGAGGAGCCGGGCGGCCGCGTCGCGGCGGCGGTCCAGGGAACAACTGACTTAGGGAAAGCGCCGGCGGGCGCCAAAAGGCAACGAGGCGGATATGACAATGGACATCAAGGCTCCTGAACTGCGGGAACTGAAGCCCCGCATCATGGTTTGCGGCGTCGGCGGCGCCGGTGGCAACGCAGTCAACAATATGATCGTGTCGGGTTTGGTCGGCGTCGACTTCGTCGTCGCCAACACCGACGCGCAGGCGCTGACCTCGTCGCGCGCCGAGCGCATCATCCAGATGGGCCTGCAGGTGACCGAGGGCCTCGGCGCCGGCTCCAAGCCTGAAATCGGCAAGGCCGCGGCGGAAGAGGCGATCGACGAGATCCGCGATCATCTCGCCGGCGCGCATATGGTGTTCGTCACCGCCGGCATGGGCGGCGGCACCGGCACGGGCGCTGCCCCCGTGATCGCCCGCGCCGCGCGCGAAATGGGCATTCTGACGGTCGGCGTCGTGACCAAGCCGTTCCACTTCGAGGGCGGGCGCCGGATGCGTCTGGCCGAGGGCGGCATCGCCGAACTGCATAAAGCGGTCGATACGCTGATCATCATCCCGAACCAGAACCTGTTCCGGGTCGCCAATGAAAAGACCACCTTCGCCGACGCCTTCTCGATGGCCGACCAGGTGCTCTATTCCGGCGTCGCCTGCATCACCGACCTGATGGTGAAAGAAGGCCT
>JANLPL010000278.1:0-7020 GCA_031367195.1 Bradyrhizobium sp. | reverse complement strand
GCCGCCGCCGCCTCCTCCTCAGCCAGCGGCTTCGGTTGCGCCGCCGCCGCGTCCCGCGCCGCCGCTCGCCCAGCCCGCGCCGCCGCGTCCCGCTCCGCCGCCGCCGCCCCCGCCGGTGGCTGCGTCGAGCGGTTTCCCGATGTGGCTGGTCGTCCTGATCGTCGTGGTGCTGGCGGCAGGCGGGTATTATTACTGGATGAAGTCCCAACCGAAGCCGGAATCCACGGGTTCTCTGGCGCCTGCTTCTGAATATTCGCTGCTTCCGGCCGACCGCGCCTGAGTCTCAGTGTAATATCTGGCTGAGGAACTGCCGCGTCCGCTCATGTTGCGGGGCGGCGAAAAACGGCTCGGGCGCGTTGGTCTCGACGATTTCGCCCCGATCCATGAACACGACGCGGTCGGCGACCTGACGCGCAAAGCCCATCTCGTGCGTGACGACCAGCATCGTCATGCCCTCGTTGGCGAGTTCGACCATGGTGTCGAGCACCTCCTTGACCATCTCGGGGTCGAGCGCCGACGTCGGTTCGTCGAACAACATGATCTTCGGGCTCATGCACAGCGCGCGGGCGATGGCGACGCGCTGCTGCTGACCGCCGGAGAGCTGGCCCGGATATTTGGCCGCCTGTTCCGGGATCTTGACCTTTTCGAGAAAG
Source organism: Bradyrhizobium sp. (assembly GCA_031367195.1). GTDB lineage: Bacteria > Pseudomonadota > Alphaproteobacteria > Rhizobiales > Beijerinckiaceae > Roseiarcus. The sequence continues at coordinate 6,367 of JANLPL010000278.1, read as the reverse complement.
CGCAACGCCAGCGCCTCGGCCTCGCGCCTGGGCGTCTTGCGAACCCAGATCGGCGCCAGCGTGCAATTCTCCAGTATTGTCAGATGCGGGAACAGGTTGAAGTTCTGGAACACCATGCCGACTTCGCGCCGCACCTCATGGATCGAGCGCACATCGGGCGTCAGTTCGACGCCATCGACGCGGATAGTTCCGCGCTGGTGCTCTTCGAGCCGGTTGATGCAGCGGATCAGCGTCGACTTGCCCGAGCCCGAGGGGCCGCAGATGACGATGCGCTCGCCGCGGGCGACGTCGAGATCAATGTTACGCAGCACATGGAACGCGCCGAACCATTTGTGCACGCCCCGCATTTCCACCGCCAATTCCGCCATGCGCGTCCCCTCGTGAAACGCCAATATGGCGGCGATTTCCAGCGCTGGCGAGCGTTTTGCGTTTCAGGTCACCGGCGCGAGCCTGGCGTGGTCGCGCACGGTGATGTAGCGTCGCGGCGCATCCTCGGCGATCGGCGCGGGCGGGGTTAGCGGGGGCAGGAAGTAATTGTCGCTGCGGTCGTCGTTGGCGAGCGACACTTCCCCCGCCAGCGTTGGCCCGCCCTTGGCCCAGAAGGCGTGAGCGACGAAGGGGTCGAGCGTGAGGCTCTCGCCGGGCTCCAGCGTCACCTGCGCGCCGGGGCCGAGATCGAGCGTCTTGACGTCCTTGAGCACGCGGAACCGCTCCTTCAGCGGCGCGCCGGCGCGATCCACCTTGACGAGTTCGACCACGAATTTCGCGCCGCCCCGGTTGACGACGTCCTCCGTCTTGACGATGTGATAATGATGCGGCGTCCGCTGGCCGTCCTGCGCCAACAGCACCTTTTCGCCATAGAGCCGGCCGCGACCGTGGTTAAGTTGGCGCCAGTCCCCCATCCGCAGCGTGAACACGCAGAGCCCCGCCTCGGCGAACCGGCCCGGCTCGAACTCGACGACGTTCCAGCCCAAGCCCCCGTCGAGGATGCGCACAGCGGCGATGGGGTCGTTGCGGTACTCCGCCTCGCCCCACAGGGCGAACGGCGGCAACGAGGCGCCATGGCGATCGCAGGCCGCGCGCATCTCGTCGATCCGCGCATCGATGAACGACCGCTTCATGTTCCCTCCCGCGCGCGTCGCTTCCCGCGGGCGCTTCAGACCGCCGCGTCTTTCGCCGCCTTGGCGCGCTCGATGCCCCGCATCACAAGGCCTCGCGCCTCCTCGGCGTCGCCCCAGCGCACGATCCTGACCCATTTGTTGGGCTCCAGATCCTTGTAGTGGGCGAAGAAATGCTCGACCTGCTTGATCGTGATATCGGGCAGGTCGGTGTAGTTCTGCACCTTGGCGTAGCGCTGGGTGAGCTTGTTGGCCGGCACGGCCAGCAGTTTTTCGTCGCCGCCGGCCTCGTCCTCCATGATGAGCACGCCGACGATGCGGCATTTCATCACGGCGCCGGGAATGATGGCGCGTGTGTTGCAGACGACGACGTCGCAGGGGTCGCCGTCGTCGGACAGCGTATTGGGGATGAAGCCGTAATTTCCGGGATAGCGCATCGAGGTATAGAGGAAGCGATCGACGAACAACGCGCCGCTCGCCTTGTCCATCTCATATTTGATCGGCTCGCCGCCAATCGGCACCTCGATCACAACATTGACCTCGTCGGGCGCCTTGTCGCCGTAGCTGATCGCGTCCAGATTCACGGTGAATGCCTCGACAGTTCTTGCGCGCTATTCGAAGCCGAAGGCGACCCTTTCGCGGGTTTCTTCACCGAATCGTTCGCGCGCGCGGCGCACGATTGCACCGCCCCTACGTATATAGAAATCCATTGCCCGATCGTTGCCGCCGAGCGCCCATACGACGAAAGTGGGGAAGCCATGCGCGGAAAGATCGGCGCGCGACGCCTCGAACATCCGCCTGCCGAGGCCGACGCCCTGATATTCCGGCGTGAGGTAAAGTTCAAAGATCTCGCCGCCGAACGGCAAGGCCGGCATTCGGTTGCGGCCGTAACTCGCATAGCCCACGATATGATCGGCGAAATCGAGCACGATCAGCCGGGTGCCGGCGCGGATCGCCTGGCGCCACCAGGCCGGGCCGCGCCGTTGCACCATGCGCTCAAGTTCACGCCCCGGAATCACGCCGCGATAAGCCTCGCGCCAGGCGACGTCGTGCACATGCGCGATTCCCCCCTCGTCGCCGGGCCGCGCCATCCTGACCGATATGAGGGTCTCCACCATGGAGCGAAGTTACGTCCGGCCCCGCCCCAGCCGCAAGGTCTTGACAACAGGGGTTGCACGAATTTTTTCGTGAACTCGCCGCACTTCGGATTTTCCGCGCGGCAATGCTATGGCCAAGCTGGAAATCGAATCACGGGAGACACCGCCTATGCGACGTCCTTGTGGCGGCGCCGTCGCAGCGTTCGTCGCGCTATGCGCGTTTGCGAGCGCCGCATCCGCGGAAACCTTGCGCGTCGTCTATGACATTTCGCTGCTCGGCCTTCCCCTGGGAACCGGCCATGTCGAGGCGAAGCTCACGCCCAACAGTTACGCGGTCGATGGCTCGGCCAAGCTCAATGCGCTGGCCCAACTCGTCAACAATTCGCGCGGCGCCTCGAACGGACATGGCGCCATCGACGATGGGCGCATCTCGCCGGCGGCTTTCGCGACCACGGCGGCCAGTTCGAAAGCGACCCGCACGATTCGCATGGCGCTGAAGAACAACGCCGTCGTCGGGGTCGAAATTTCGCCGCCGTTCGGCGACAGCCCGGACCGGACGCCGCTGCGGCCCGGCGACACGCATAACATTGTCGATCCCGTCGGCGCCTATGTGTTTCCCGCGCCGAAATCGGGGCCGGCATTGTCGGCCGCCGCCTGCGATCGCGTGGCGCCAATTTTCGACGGCTACACCCGCTTCGATCTCAAACTGAGCTATGCCGGCGAGAAGCAAGTGAAGGCGAAGGGCTATAGCGGCCCGGTCGCCGTCTGTTCGGTGCGCTACGTTCCTATCGCCGGTCATCGCAAGGATCGACCGGCGACGAAATTCATGGAAGAAAACCGCGACATCCAGATCTGGCTCGCCCCTGTCGCCGGGCTGCCGTTGCTCGCGCCCTACCGCGTGTCGATCAAGACCATGGTCGGCGTGCTGGATATCGAGGCGACGGAGTTTCAGGTCAGCAAGTAGCAAATCACGCCGGCGTCAGGCGCAGAATATTGTTGAGTTTGCGCGTCGGCCGAGATGACGAATCAATGTAGAAACTTCCCCTGCAAATCAAATTTGTATGTGAGTGCCGCGCCCTGTCGAGCGGACTTCACTCACGCCCTTATCTGCCCCTCGCCGCGCACGCGATATTTGAACGTGCAGAGCTGCTCGACGCCGACCGGCCCGCGCGCGTGCATCCGGCCCGTGGCGATGCCGATCTCGGCGCCGAAGCCGAATTCGCCCCCGTCGGCGAATTGCGTCGAGGCGTTGTGCAGCACGATGGCGGAATCGACCTCAGAGAGAAACCGCTTGGCGGCGGCGCGATCCTGCGTGACGATGCAATCGGTGTGGTGCGAGCCAAAAGTCTCGATATGGGTGATCGCCTCGTCGAGGCCGGCGACGACGCGCACGGAGAGGATCGCGTCGAGATATTCCGTGCGCCAGTCGTCCTCGGTCGCCGGCGTCGCTTCGGGCCAGATCGCGCAGATTTCCGCATCGCCCCGGATGGCGCAGCCGGCCGCGCGCAGTGCGTCGAGCAGCGGCCGCGCGAAACGGGGGACGGCGGGGCGGGCGATCAGAAGCGTCTCGGCGGCGCCGCAGATGCCGGTGCGGCGCATCTTTGAATTGACAACGAGGCGAACCGCAGATTCGAGATCCGCGGTCTCATCGACGTAAATATGCACGACGCCTTCGAGATGGGCGAACACCGGCACGCGCGCCTCGCGCTGCACGCGCTCCACCAGCGATTTGCCGCCGCGCGGGACGATCACGTCGAGCGCGCCGTCGAGCCCGGAGAGCATCTCGCCGACGGCCTCGCGCGCGGCGAACGGGGCGCGGGAGATCGCGGCTTCCGGCAGGCCCGCTTCGCGAAGGCCGGCGACGAGGCAGGCGTGGATCGCGGCGGAGGAATGGAAACTGTCGGAGCCGCCGCGCAGCACGACCGCGTTGCCGCTCTTCAGGCATAGCGCGCCGGCGTCGGCGGTGACGTTGGGCCGGCTTTCGTAGATGACGCCGACGACGCCGAGCGGGGTCGCGACGCGCTCGATCCTGAGGCCGTTCGGGCGCTCGAAAGTCGCCAGCACCCGGCCGACGGGATCGGGCAGCGCGGCGATGTCCTCGACCGCCTTTGCGATGGCTTCGATGCCGATGTCGTTGAGCGTCAGCCGGTCGATCAAGGCGGCGGTCAGGCCGCGCGCCTCGGCCAGATCGCGCACATTGGCGGCGAGTATGTCCGGCGCGCGCTCGCGCAACACGCGGGCGGCGGCGGTGAGCGCCTTCGTCTTTTGCTCGGCCGGGGCGTTGGCGATCACGCGGGCGGCGGCGCGGGCGGCTAAGCCAATCTCGCGCATCGCGGCGCGCACGTCGGTTTCGGCGGTGAGGGCGACGGACATGGGAACACTCGGCGGCGCAGGTCGGCCCCTTTATCACGGTCACGGTGCGTGCGCGATGCTCAACCGCCGCTGACCGCCGTCAGTACATAAACATCGGCGCCGGCTTTGAGCGCCGTATCGAGCCGCGCGCGCCGGCCCTCGACGAATACGTTGATGTGGCGCCGGATCGCCGGCGTCGTGTCGGTGAGCCGGTCCCGCATTCCCGGCCAGCGCGCCTCTAACCCGTCGATCATTTCGGCCACCGTCGCCGCCTCGATCTCCACGAGGCGGTCGGCGCCGGGAAACAGCGCCCTCAGCAGCAGCGGCAGGCGGACCAGCGCGGGCTTCACGTCGTCAGCGTCTCGATCGAGGAGATCGCCGGCAGATCGCGCGCCAGACAGGTCCAGGTCTCGCCCTCGTCGCGGCTGCCATAGACCGAGCCGTTGCTGGCGCCGAAATAGACCCCGGCGGGATCGAGCGCGTCGGTCGCCATCGCCTGCCGCATCACGCCGAAATAGGCGCCGCCCTGCGGCAGCCCCACGCGCTTGTCGATCCAGTGCGCGCCGCCGTCGCGCGATCGCCACACGGCCGCGCGGCCGTCGGGGGGATAGCGGCCCCGGTCGGCGCCGTTGAGCGGCAGGAAAAATAGCGTGTCCGCGTCGCGCGGGTGGGCGGCGACGGGAAAGCCGAAGCTCGACGGCAGGCCGGCCTCGATGCTGTCCCATGACAGGCCGCCGTCGTCGCTGCGGTACATGCCGCAATGGTTCTGCTGATAGAGCCGGTTGGAAGGACCGGGCGCACGCGCGATATTGTGTACGCATTGGCCGAATTCGGGATAGCGCTGGCCTTCGGGCAGAAAATCGCAGCGCGTGCCGGTGTTGCGCGGGGTCCAGCTCTCGCCGCCGTCTTCGGTGTAGAATACGCCGACGGCGGAGATGCCGACCCACAGCCGGCGCGGGTCGGCGGGATCGCTGACGATGGAGTGCAGAATCAGGCCGGCGCCGCCGGGCTGCCATTGCGGCCGGGTGGGGTGGCGTCGCAGGCCCTCGATCTCGCGGAAACTCACTCCCGCATCGTCGCTGACGAACAGGCCGGCTGGTTCGACCCCGACATAGATCCGCCCATGCGCGGCATGCACGACCCAGGCGCATTGCACCGGCGTCTCGCCCTGGGGGTAGCTCAGGCCGGCGCTCGAATGGCTCCAGCTGGCGCCGAAATCGTTCGATTTCCACACCGCCGGGCCGAACCAGGCGTTGCCGCCGGCGGCGTAGATCGTTGCGGTTAGGGGATCGGCGGCGACGTGGGTGAGGGGCCAATGTTCGCAGAAGGGCCCGCGCAGATTCCATTCGCGACGCGCGGAATCGCTTTCAAGAATGAAGGCGCCCTTTTTGCCGCCAACCAGAACGCGAACGCCCATGAATGCCTCCCTCACGCGGACGATATGAAACACGGGGGCGCCGCCGGGCGTCAAGCGCTATGAAGGGCGCGCGAGTTTCACGCAAGTCCGCAGGGCGGGGCGTGCGCCGCGGGTCGGCAATAGCGGGACGGGGGTGGTTTGGAAGGAATTCTGGTCGCTCGCCGCGATTTGACCTGGACGCAGGTCGCGCTACGAGTTCGGGTGCAACCGGAGCCCTCGCGCATGACCCTATACGCCTTTGCCCGCCAGACGACGCAGCGTTGAGATGGCCGATCTGGCGGCGGCCTATCGCGCCTATCTCGACTGTCTCAATGCGCGGGACTGGGCGCGATTGGGCGATTTCGTCGACGCAGACGTTCGCCGCAACGGCGAGCGGCTCGGCG
>JANLPL010000273.1:0-1690 GCA_031367195.1 Bradyrhizobium sp. | reverse complement strand
GCGGCTCCGCGCGCGCTTCGTCGTGCACGACGAAAATCCCAGGGACCCCTTGTGGACCGACACCCCCGCCCCCCCTCTGTCGCCCATCTCCTACCGCCCGCTCCGGCTCGCCGGCGAAAGTGCGACCGACAAGCTGGCGCGGCTGAAATTCGACGCCGACGCCCTGCTCGTCTCCGATCCGCACAATATCGCCTGGGTCTTCAACATTCGCGGCGCCGATGTCGCGCATACCCCGCTGCCCCTGGGCTTCGCGCTGATCCCGGCCAAGGGCCGCGCGAGCCTGTTCCTCGACCCGCGCAAGATCGGCGAGACGACGCGCGAACGCCTCGTTTCCGTCGCCGACCTGCGCGATCCCGCCGAGTTGGAGACCACGCTCGCCGCGCAGGCAAAGGCGCAGCGTAAGGTCGCGTTCGACAAGGCGACCGCGCCCTACAAGCTGATCGAGGCGTTCCGCGCCTCGGGGGGCAAATTCTCGCTTAGCGCCGATCCGCTGACGCTGATGAAAGCGTGCAAGAACGCCGCCGAAATCGCGGGCTCCAAGGCCGCGCATCTGCGCGACGCGGTCGCGCTGGCGAAGTTTCTCGCCTGGTTCGACGGCGCTGCGCCGGCCGGCGGCGTCACCGAGATCGGCGCGGCGATCGCGCTGGAAAACTGCCGCGCCGAGGATGAGACCTTCCGCGACGTGTCGTTCCCGACCATCTCCGCCGCCGGCCCGCACGCCGCCTTGCCGCACTACCGAGTCGGGATAAGCTCCGACATACCCGTCCGCCCCGGCCTGTTCCTGATCGACAGCGGCGGCCAATACGACGAAGGCACCACCGACATCACCCGCACGATCGCGGTCGGCGAAACCACGCCCGAAATGCGCGACCGCTACACCCGCGTGCTCAAAGGCCACATCGCCATCGCCACCCGCGTGTTCCCCAAGGGGACCACCGGCGCGCAGATCGACGCTTTCGCGCGCGCCTCCCTGTGGGACGCCGGGCTCGATTTCGATCACGGCACGGGCCACGGCGTCGGCGTGTTCCTCTCCGTGCACGAAGGGCCGCAGCGCATCGCCAAGACGGGAACGGTGGCGCTGCAACCCGGCATGATCGTCTCCAACGAGCCTGGCTTTTACGCTCCGGAGAAGTTCGGAATCCGGATCGAGAATCTCGTGCTGGTGGTGCGCCGCGACATTCCCGGCGCGACGCGCGAAATGCTCGGCTTCGAGACGATCTCGCTGACGCCGATTGATCTACGCCCGGTCGCGCGCGAGTTGCTGACGGCGGCCGAGATTGGCTGGCTCAATGCGTATCACGCGCGGGTGCGCGCAGAGGTCGGCCCGCGTCTTGAGGGGGCGGCGCGGGAGTGGCTGGAGGCGGCGACAAGTGCGTTCTAGCCCGCATTATGCAGCGCCGACAGGACGGCAATGAAAATGTCAGCGATTGCCTGAGTTCCTGAAAACGGCCTGAAAAACGGCGCTTCAAACACAATACTTGTCTAAGGCATTGATATAACGCGCGAATGGTCGTTTTTGCCGCGAACGCGTGAATAATGCGGGCTAGCCGCCTGTCGGACTGAGTATCACTTTGGCCGCGTTATTGGTGAATTGGGGCGTACGCGGCGTTCTATGGCCCGCCTGCCGTGGACGGGCTCCGATAGAAGCTTTTGAAGGTCTGTCGGTCGCCCGGTCGTGGCGGGCCGGGAG
>JANLPL010000271.1:0-14665 GCA_031367195.1 Bradyrhizobium sp. | reverse complement strand
GGCAAACCCTTCGCGGCGCCGTATTCGATCTGACGCCGCACGATCAATCGATCGGTCCAGCCGAGCAGACTGCCCTTCGGGGCGTTCATGACAAGCGGCGGCATGAGATATTCGAACATCGATCCCGACCACGATATGAGGGCCGCGCCGCGACCAACCGGCGTCGCCGCCCGACCGAGGCGGAACCAATGGCGGGCGGGAATGTCGCCCTTGGCGATCGCGAAGAAACTCGCCAGCCGCGCTTCCGACGCCAGGAGATCATAGCAATTGGGATCGAGGGCGGACTCGGACATGAGAAATCCGATCGAAAGCAACTGACGCACGGGGTCGAACAGACATCCGAACTCCGTTCCCATCGCGATCGACCGGAACGAATCTTCCAGCGCGGTCAATCGGGCGACCCGCGCCACGAGACTTTCGGGCGATATCGCAATGTCCGCTTGGTGGGCAAGGATCGCGGCGAGCGTCGCCTGAGACCAGAAGAGAAGATCGGCGCCGGTTCCATCGCTGCGCTCGAGCGCGATCGCACGCGCGATATTCACCAGATTGTCGGCTTCGCGCGCGAGATCGGCGAAGGTCGCGGCCTGTGTCGCATCCGAAGTCGGCGCGTTCCGGCTCGTCTTGGTCAAGTCGGCGAGCGAAATTTCGAGCTGCCGCGGTGTCACGGTCTGCGTAACCCGACCGAAGCGAAGATGTGCAGCGATTCGCGAGGTCAATTCGCGCATATCGACGATGCCGGCGAAACGGACGGCGGCGCCCGGCGGCGAAGATTTCCACTCGCGGCAGGCGTTGGCGAGAGCGATAAGATGGCCCGCCAGATTGCCGCTGTCGACCGAAGAAATATATTTGGGTTCCAGCACGCGCAGGTCGTGAATGTCATACCAATTGAAAAAGTGGCCACGGAAGCGCGCCATGCCTTGCATGGTGGTCAATGTCGCTTCCAGACGCTCCACCGCCTGCGTCGCGGTGATCCAACCAAAATCGCGCGCGCTTGCGACGGAAAGCAGACAGAGGCCAATATTGGTTGGCGAAGTCCGATGCGCCAACACCGGCGCCGGATCTTCCTGAAAATTATCGGGGGGCAACATATGGTCTTCGGCGGTAACGAAAGTCTCGAAAAACCGCCAGGTGAGCCGCGCGATGTTTCGCAGCGTCTGGCGATCCGCATCGGAGATGATCACCGGTCCTTCGAGCCCCGGAGTCAAGCTGACATAGCGCGCGACGGCTGGGAAGACGAACCATAACGCGGCGAACGGCGCCGCCCAAACCCACGTTCCGTGGCCAAACAAAACCGCGACGATCAGCGCCGCGGCCGCGAGACCCGTGGCGCCCGACATGCGAAAGGCGAACCCCTGGAGGTCGGGACGTCGATCCGCGACAGTCTGCGCCGCCGGGGTCCATTCCAGCAAATGGCGTCGACTGACGAAAAGATGCGATAGCGTGCGAACGATGGCGTCGCTCATCAGACACGCCTGGTCGGCCAGAAACGTGACGTTGAGGACGATCAGTAGCGTGGCCAATTTCAGATCCGCGCCGAGGGCGCGGACATGGTTGGACATGGCGGCTCCGGGGCGCCGCGCGAAGATCGCCGAGGCGACGGGAATGAGCCCCGGCAGCGCGATCGTGGCGAGCACGAACGAGGTCCAAATCAGAGCCGGCGCCAGCGGCAACGTCCAACCAAACAGCAACGCGAGCATAGTGCTGGCTGCGCTGAGCGTCCTGCGAAGATTGTCGATCATCTTCCAACGGCCGATCCGCGGAAGCTCGTCGATCACGGTCTTCGCGCTCTTGGCGGCCGGAGCGAAGCCGAGTATCCACGGCAGCAACTGCCAATCGCCGCGCGCCCAGCGGTGATGTCGGCGCGCATTGACGGCGTAACGCGATGGGAATTCCTCGACGACCTCGATGTCGGAGGCGAAGCCGGCGCGGGCGTAGGTTCCCTCGAACAAGTCGTGACTGAGCAGGGTGGAGCCGGGCGCGCGGCTACCCAGCGCGGCCTCGAACGGGTCGATCTCGTATATGCCCTTGCCGGCGTAGGATCCCTCGCCGAACATATCCTGATACACATCCGAAACGGCGGAGGCGTAGGGATCGATGCCGCTGGAACTTGAGAAAATCGTCTGAAACAACGATCCCTCGCCGCCTTTCGGCAGTGACGGGGTCACGCGAGGTTGGAGAACGGCATATCCGTCGACAACCATGCCGCGCTCCGCGTCGATGCGCGGTCGATTGAGCGGATGCGCCATCTTTCCGATCAGGCGGCTGATGGCGTCGCGCGGCAATCGGGTATCGGAGTCGAGGGTGACGACGTAACGGACATTCTCCGGCGGCGTCAGCGGGGCGCCGTCGATCTCGATGAACGTGGTGTCCTTCGCGCCGCGCAGGAGGCGATTGAGTTTGTGCAACTTGCCCCGTTTACGCTCCTCCAATCCAGCTCTGCTCGCCCTCGTTCCAAACGCGTCGCCGATGCAGCAACAGGAAGCGCGGCTCCGCGGGCGCGGGACCGCATCGGGCATCGAGCCGATCTATGCCTTCGCGCGCGAGATCGACGAGTTCGGCGTCGTCGTCCGCAGACGCCGCCTTGGCTTCGACCCAGTCCGAGAGCATCGCGAAATAGAGATCGCCCTCGGGGCTCGCCAGGTGATGTATCTCCAGGCGCTCGACCTGTTCAGCGATTGAGTCTTTCGATGTCAGAAGGGTAGGGACCGCGACGATCGTGCGCAGCGCCTCGGACACGCCGTCGCGCAATTCGAAACCCGGCAAAGCCATCGGAGGAATGAGATGCGTGATGAGGCGATTGACCAGGGCCATTCCGGCGTCGGTGGCGGGGACATTGCCCAGGGCAGCGAGAATGCAAAGTTGAGCGAAGCCCATGCCGCCGCGCGCCAGGGCGATCATGGGCGCTGCGAGCAGAAGCGCTGACATCGCGACTATCGAGCCCGCGTAGAAGTTGAAATGGAGCCGTACAGTCAACCGCTTCGGCAAGACCCGACGACGGCGAAATCCCAAGGTCTCCTCGAACTGCTGTCGCCCCCCGCCGAACAAATAATATCCGCAATCCTCTTGCCGCGCCTGCTCCAGAGGCGGAAGGGCGCCCTTCGGTTCGCGAGACGGGTTTCGGGCCAAGCGGGCGACGTCGAGTTCGTCGCGGCGCGAGCCCCGCGCGAGTTGCTCAACCGCGGCGCGATATTGCGTGCGCGTCGCGAAATCCATTTCGGCAAATCGGCTGCCGTCTGCGAGCACGCGATCAACTATGCAGGTTCGCTCGAACAAATCCCTCCAATCGACCTCGACGATCACGCGAAGACTCGTCATGAGGTTGCGCACCGTGACGTTCGCGGCGCCCTGGTTCCGATGAACGTCGCGCACCGCAGTTTCCGCCGTCATGCCCTGTTTTGCGAGTTGATCGTCGAGCCACGCCAACGCCGGCGTCACGCTGAGATCCTGATCTCTAAACCGATGTTCGAGTTGAACAGCGAAGGCCTTAAGCAATGGCTCGGCTCCGCGCTTAACGAACACGACGGAAGCGGGTTCGGCGGCGTGTCCACTGACGCCGAGCAGCCGATCCGCCAGGGAGTCGGCCTCGCGACGCGCGGATCGGCCGCGGGTGATTTCCTGCGCGAGCCGTCGCAGGTTTTCAATCAGCAGGGTTTCAATCAGAACGATCTGCGGCGTTGTCGATACAGCCCACAATTCGCCGATCGTGAGGGGCTGCACCTCCTGGTAGGCGTTGACATAGCTGACGAAGATTTCGGTTTCGAAGCAGCTATCCGTATGCGCCACGAACGCCCAGGCGAGTCCGAACACGCGAGGATACCCGGCGAATGGGCCGGTGACCAATTTTGGCAATTGCCTGTCGTAACCCGGCGGCAGGTCGGTTGAGATCTGGAGAAGCTGCTTTTCCACGACATGATAATTGTCGATGAGCCATTCCGCCGCGGGTGTGATAGCGCGATATTCATCGATCGCCAGAACGATGGAGCGATACGCCGACAACAGCACCACGCCATTGTCGGCGAGCCGGGGTGAAAGCGAGAGACCCCGCGTCGTCCTGGTGGACACGGGCTGCGCCGCGGCGAGACTACGTGCGTGAGCTTCGAGCCGTTCGACGCTGAACAATTCCTCGCGGATGGGAGTCTCGTCGTCCCAAGGCGATGGCTTGCGCGAAAACGCGGAAACGCGCTGCGCGATGCCGTTCCATAGGGTCATCATGTCAAAGGATGGCAAGATAGATCTCCCGCGCGCGCCGCGCGACGTCGGAGTCGCCAATGCGCCGACCGGCGCGGGACGGCGGATATGACGACGGACGCGGGATGAATGGTCTCCTGGGATCGATTCCGCCGCGCATAGGCGCGGGGGAGATACGGAAACTACTCATGCCGCGCGCCCGGGTCCGATGCGCGCGTGAGTCGTTTCCGAAACTCACTCGCGCGGGCGAGATTTCGTATCGTCGGTGACGCAGATCAGAACATTATGACCGGCGCTGACGCCAAAATGGGAGGCGGCGTACTCGTCGTCGAGAAAAGCGTGGCTGGTTTTGATCGTCAGCTTTCCTCCCTCGGGCATCGCGTCCCTCGCATTGATCGCAATATTCAGGATCGAGTTCTCAAGCTGATTGGGGTCAGCGTGGGCGCGCCAGAGGCCGCCTGACAGAACCGATTCCGGCGCCACGTTGTCGCTCAACTGCTCCCCGTGCTGAACGCCGATGACGACTTCGGCGTTCGCCGCCACAAGGTCGTCGCGAGCGGAGACGAGATTGTCGTTGGTGGAGGTAAGAGTTGCTCCACCGCGATATATGCCAGCACGGCGGCGAGGAGAATGGCGGCGAGGGCTCCATACCGCAGCCATTCGCCGACCTCCCTCGCCCAATTCAGTCGGTCTCGCGTTCTTTCATTCTGCGACACGATCAGGTTGTCGAAACGCGCCCGTATCGCATCCATTGTGGCCGTTCCCGCCCCACTCGCAACAAGGGCGAGCGCGTCGGCGTTCCTCCCGGCCTGCTTCAGTTCGATGGTCGCGCGGAGTCCCGCGAGCTTACGACCCACGAGCTTCTTGAACTCGGCCAATCCGCCAGGTTCGATAGCCGTGAGGTCCACGGCGGAGCCGCGCGTTCAAATCATCGGCGATCGCGGGCAGAGCGGCGCTTAGGGCGCGAGATAGCTTTGATCCTCCGTCAGAAGAAAGCCGCGTTGACCCGCTTCCACGTCCAACAACGCGGTGAAGGTTCGGTGCAGCGCTATCTCACGACCATCGACTTCTGAATTTCGTCGCGGGTTTGCGCCTGCTGTTGCAGGCGGCCGAAGATTTCCGGAAGCAGAACCCGGAGAACGCCAAATCCAAGAAACACCGGGGTGAAGTGGGAAACCGGTGCGGCTCGACCGGGTCTATTTATTGAAAGGGAACGCATGGCGGCGCGGACCTCCGCCGCCGATTTCGCCGGCCACGCAAAGGCGTGGCCTAGTCACCGCTTCGGCATTCCTGATCGGCACAGGACCGAGTATCTTCATGTTTTGGCGAGTCCGGCAACCTTGGCGTGAATGTAGCAAACGGTAACCTGAGTCGAGCCCGCGGGCGCCCCTCGGAAAATACTCAAGCAGGCGGACGTCGGCGTCGTTTGTGGACCTCCGGCCCAATAGCCTGGTTGGAATTGGAGCGGCGCGACTAAGGTTGATTTTTCGAGCGCTGTAGGGCTTGGCTAAGCCGCTCTGTACGTTTAGGCTCAAGGGCGCCCAGTTCAGCGTCGTCGGCCCGCAAGACCTTTTCGGACCCGTCCAGCCGTAGGCGCGCGGTTATCGTCCCGCGCCTGACCGCCGCCTGCGTACGCCCGGAATCGGCAACGACGAACCATTCGGCCTCGCGGGCCCACAGGACGGCATCCGGCGTAAGTGCCGTGAAGATCGGAGCCGATGCGTCCGACGAAATTGCGATCGCGCCGGCGTCGAGTTGGATCGTGTGCGGATGAGCGGACATCGCCAGGACGGGCGAGCGGACCGCCGTCGCCTCGGCGGCGATGACGACGCCCGCGCAGCGCAGGATAACGACGCCTGGGTCATCCGGATCCCCCGCTTCGGTGCAAAGCGCACTCGCGTTGGATACAATTGTCATCAACGCGGCAAAACAATATAGCGCCGCGAAACCTGCTCTCCGGCTTACAAACATCAACAGGTCTCCCAAATCGTCGCGAAGGCGTCATCCGAAATTTTTGCAATCCTGGATCGGAGTTGACCAAATTCGGTGGAACCGACACGATTGACGATGCGGCTTGCTCCAACCCTTAAGAGCAACTCCGTCACACCCGGCTCGCCAGCGTTCTCGACCAATCGCGTATGATTTCCGCCGACGGGCCGATGACGAGAAAACGTTCGCCGCGCCGCCCCCAGGTCGCAACTGCGAACGACTGCCGCCTGTCCCGGCGCAGCGCCGCCGGCGCCGCGGCTTCAGTCAATATGCAGAAGAGGTAGGGTGCGCCGGCGGTGTCTGTGAATACAAATTCGCCAAGAGCAGCCCCATCGTAGGACAGGACAAACGCCGTCTTGAAGGCGAGGCCCGGCGTCGCAAGGTCTTGGGGCGTCACACCGACCCCCAGCCGCGCGCCGATTTTTCCGACGATCGCCGCTTCCTGAGTCGCGTCGGGCGTCAGACCCGCAAATGTCTCCGGGGTATATAGCTGCATATATTCGACGACGGCCGTCACCCAATCCTCTCTTGCGTTCCCGAGGTTGAAGGTAATCCACGCAGCTAGCGCAGCGCTCAAGACGGTCGCGATCACAAAGCTCGCCGCGAGTCGGGCGCGAGTCACCGTCGAGACGCGCGGACCTGAGTAGGTCGGCAGCGCCGCGCTCAGCCGAGCGACCGGCGCATCCGCGAGCATTCCCGCGAAAGCGGCGTCGAGCAGGCCGCGCGCCTGCGCGAGGGCGTCGAACCGATGTTGCAACGAAGGGTCCGCCGCCAAACGACGAATGGCCTCCGTTCGCTGCGGGTCCGCGAGGCGCCCGTCCAACAGGGCTGTGAGGTCTTCATCCGCCGTTTCGTTCATGGCTCGCGTTCATACGTCTTTCGTTAGGGCGGCTCGCACGGAAGACAATCGGCTCATCACGGTGCCGATCGGTATGCCGAGCATCGCCGCCGCCTCGGCGTAGCTGTAGCCCTCCGCGTAAACCAGAAGCGCCGTTTCCCGCTGTGCAGTCGGCAAAGCGCTGAGCTTCTTGAACACTTGAGCGGCCAGAATATTCGTTTCGATCGCCTGCGCGCCGTCAATCCACAGCGTCGCCTCGGCATCGACCCGTCCCGCGCCCTCGCGAACACGCTCGCTTCGCACCTGATTGAGCCAAATCGATCGCAGGATGGCGAACAGCCAACGGTCGAGCCTCGTGCCGGGGATAAACTGATGAGCGCGCTCGATCGCTCTGAGGCATGTCGCCTGCGCCAGGTCTTCGGCGTCCGGCGCATTTCGTGTTAAGACAAGCGCGTAACGCCACAGGCGAGGCAGACACGCCTCCAGCCCGTTTCGGACACTTGTACGCCCGTCGCTGGTCATGCGGCAGAGTAATCACAGATGCGTGAGGTCGCGAAGAGGAAGCCGAATAATTCTACTCATCCACGTGTTTCAATAGTCCGCGCATCGCGCAGAAGAGGAGCAATACCATGTCGGCTGAGGACTCCACTAACGGGTTCACTCGCGCGCGCAGGACGGCTGCCGCAAGCGCATTCGCCCTCGTTCTGGCCGTCACCGGGGCCTATGCAGCCGGCGGCGGACCCGGCGGGGGAGGGGGTGGAGAAGAAAAAAGCGGTGCAGGCGGCGCCCCCCGCCGCGCGCAAAGCAAGGACGATATGACGACCTGCCGTCCTGGAGAAATCTGGGACAAGAAGAAGCACTCCTGCCTGCGCCGGCACAGCGGAATCCTGCCCGACGCCGAGATGACCGAATACGCTTTTGCACTCGCTTCGGCCGCCCGCTATCAGGAGGCGCTCGACGTGCTGGACCTGCTCGACAATTCGAATACGCCGCGCGCGCTGAACTACCGCGGCTACGCCACCCGCAGGCTCGGCCGAATCGAAGAGGGGGTCGGCTATTATCTGCAATCGATCGCGCTCGATCCCGAATATCCGCAGGTGCGGGAATATCTCGGCGAAGCCTATGTGATCGAGGGCAAGTTCGACCTCGCCAAGGCGCAACTCGCCGCCATCGGCCAGCTCTGCGGCGAGGCGGACTGCGAATATTACCAGCGCCTCTCCAAGGCATTGGGCGAGGCGCACGCCCTGTAGTCGCACGCCTTGTAGTCGGATGTGACAATGCCCGCGCGGGGCCGCAATCGCGGCTTCGCGCTTTCAGCCCAGGGAGCGCTCGCCATGTCGCGTGCCGAACCTTCGCCGGGAGCGGCGATCGATCCGCCAGGTGGTTTCCGCCTCGACGGCGAGCTTGCCTTTCTGCAACGATTTGCCGGTCCGCTGCTGCTGCTGGCCCGCGCCATGCTCGCCTATATCTTCATCGTCGAAGGCTACGGAAAGATCGCGAATTATAGTGGGGTCGGCGAGTACATGGCCCAGCACGGCATAGCGCCGGCGCTGCTTCCGGCGGTCATCCTGACGGAGCTGGGCGGCGGGCTGCTCGTCCTGTTGGGTCTCAAGACCCGGTGGGCGGCGGTCGCGCTTGGCGGGTTCTGCCTCCTGACGGCCTGGCTGTTCCATATCGGCCCGGACGAAGCGGTCCAGCTTCAGAAGAACGTCGCCATGGCGGGAGGCTTCGTCGCGCTTGCGACGACCGGTCCCGGGCTCTGGTCGCTCGATGGCTGGCGTTCGCGCGTCCGATGAGGGCGAAGCCTCTCGTCGCCGTGCTTGCGATTTCCGTCGCCTTTGGCGCGGCCGCGACGGGCGAGCCTTTGTCCGTGAGCGCTGTTTCGCCTGTCGTCTCAGCGGATCGTCTCGACGACGCGTCCCTGAGTGGCGACGCCTTCGCGGCGGTCGGCGATTTCGCCTGGCGAGCCTTCATCGCGCTGAATTGGCCGGCCGCCGGGGCCGCGGCGACGCACGGCGCGCCGGACCGCGCCCGGTCGCTCGGCGATCCGGGCCCGCGCGTCTGGGAGACGTTCAAATCCGCGGCGCAGACATTTCCGGTCGGCGCGGACGGCGGTCGCGTCGCGGCGGCGCCGTGGGGCAGCTTCGCCGGCCCCGATCCCTGCGGCGGCGTCAACCCGGAAAAGTCGATCGCCGCATTCAAGCCGTTCGCGGAGTTCAACCAGCCAAGTTTTTCGAGCGCCGCGCCCGCCAATCCGCTTGTGGCGCAGAACGGCGAATATGTGCGCTACGAGGTCCGCTTCAACGCCTCGGGGTTTGCAACTTTCGTCGCAAATGGATGGAGCGAGGGGCGAAATTTGCCCGACGCCGATCATCCCGCGCATTTCCCGGTCGGCTCCATCGCGGTCAAGGCGGCGTGGCGACCGCTGAACGGCGCCGATACGCCCGAGGTACGGGCGCGTTACTACATTACACGCGCAGCTATTGTCGACGTCGAAAGTTCTCTCGCCGCGGGCCGCGTCGTCTGCGCGCAACGCGACGTCGCGCTGGTCGGTCTGCACATCGTCATCAAGACACAATCGAGGCCGCAGTGGATCTGGACCTCGTTCGAGCATGTCGATAACGTTCCCCCGGCGGGCGCGGGAGCGGCGCGGGAGCCGGACGCCATCGACGCCCAGGCGCCCTACGGGTTCTTCGATCCGTCTCGCCCCGCTAAGCTCTGGCCGCCGTTCGGCGCCGCGGAGACGCAGCCCGTCGACCCAACCAACCCGCCGAAGCGGGCGCCGGCGGCGATGCAGATCGTGCGGCGGCATCCCATCAACGCCGCGCTGATGGCGAAGAACCGAGACTACTGGACGCATCCCGGCGTTAAGGGAACGGTCTGGCGGCACTACATGCTTGTGGCCGCGCAATGGCCCACAAGCGTTGATCCCCCCGGCCCCGAAAACGACGGCGCCTATTTTCCCGGGCAGTCGGAGCCCTTACGTGACGAATCCTACAAATCCACCGCAGCGGCGCAGGAGAATTTGGTCAACACCACCATGGAGAGCTACCTGCAAGAAGCGCCGTCGAGCTGCATGTCGTGCCATCAGGCGGCGTCGAACCATAACGGGTTTGATTTCGTCGGGACGCTCGCCAATATTCGTTAGCGTGCGGCTCGCCGGCCTGCTCGGCGCGATAGGCGCTGTGTCCGCGGAACCGGGTCAACTCCCACTCCACAACCGTCCGATTGAACATGAGTATGATGCTGCTGTGCACGGTCAGTCCTCCCGCACGCGAAGGCTTAAGTTTACGTTAAAAACCGATCTAACTTGTTCGTTCGCGCGACGATGCTAACCCCTCCTCAGGCGCGATGGGCGCCGCACGGAGAGAGACATGCGCCTCATCGCATCCAGTCTGATCAGCTTTCTCGCGCTCGGCGTCGCCGCGCAAGCGCATCAATGCTACCGCCGCGTGGTCGAGCCCGCGCGCTACAGCACGGTCGCCGAACAGGTGATGGTGTCGCCGGAGCGCGAGGTGAGCGAATATGCCCCTGCGGTGACGCGTCAGGTCGAAGAGAGCGTCGTCGTGCGGCCGGAGCAGACGATCGTTCGCGTCATTCCCGCGCAATACGGGGTCGAGCGGGAGACCGTCGAGGTCAGCCCGGCCCACGCGGAATGGCGGACCCGAAACGAAAACGGCGAAATGATCGGCTGCTGGGTGCGCGTGCCCGCCCGTTACGGCGAGCGCCTGCGCCGCGTGCTGGTCAACCCCGCGCGCGAGGTGACGCAGACGATCCCGGCCGAAACCGCGACCCGCCTTCGCACCGAAATCGTCGAGCCCGCCCACTCGGTCGTCCACACGATCCCCGCCCGCTACGCCACGCGCGAGCGCGAGGTGCTGGATTCGCCCGGCGGCGCGCGCTGGTCGCGGATCGAGACGTGCGAAAGAGATTAAGTTTTGGCGTGGCGCTGGCGGATCATGAAATTGTCGAACGAATATTCCGCCACCTGCCACCACAAATACTGATCGGCGCGGAAGCCGAGATAGGACTCCGCGATCTTCTTGAAACCGGGATTGTCGAGCCCAAGCTGCTCGTAAAGATCGCTGGCGGTCTTGTAGCAGGCCTCCATCACATCCTGCGGGAACAGCCGCAGCGACGCGCCGCCGACCACAAGCCGCTTAACCGCGGCCGGATTGGCGGCGTCGTATTTGGCGAGCATGTCGCGATCCGCCACCGCGCAGGCCGCCCGCAAAGCGGACCTGTAGGTTTTTGGCAGCGCCTCGTATTTGTCTTTGGCGACGACGAGGTGAAGCTGCATCCCGCCTTTCCACCAGCCGGGATAATAGTAATTGGGCGCCGCCTTGGCGATCGGCTGACCGAACTTCTCGTCGTCATAGGGGCCAAGCCACTCGAACATATCGAGCGCGCCGCTTTGCAGCGCGTTGAATACGCCGTCTTTCGGCATCGCGACCGGTTCGGCGCCGAGCGTCTGAAAAATCTTGCCGGCAAACCCGCCGAGGCGGATCTTGAGACCCTGAAGATCCTGCACGTTGCGGATTTCCTTGCGGAACCAGCCGGCCATCTGGCCGCCGGTGTTGCCGGCGGGAAGGCCGAGCGATTTGTGCTCGGCGAGCAATTCGTCGATCATCGCGCCGCCGCCCCCCTCGGCGAGCCAGGCCGTGTGTTGGCGGGCGTTCATGCCGAACGGCGTTGCGGTGGCGAAGATGAAGCTCGGATTCTTGTTCCAGGCATAGGCCAGCGCCGTATGCGCGCCGTCGGCCTTGCCCGATTCCACCGCATCGAGCGCTTCGCTCGCCGGCGCGATCTCGCCCGCCGGCGCAATTTTGAGCTTGAAATGACCGTCGGTGAGATCGGACAGGGTCCGGGCGAGCGTTTCGCCGCCGCCATAGATCAGATCGAGCGAGGGGTTGAAGCTGGAGGTGATGCGCCATTCGATGTCGGGCGTTGTCTGCGCCAACGCCGGCGCCGCCATGCCTGCGGCCGCGGCCACACCGATACCCTTGAGAAAATTGCGCCGCGCGTTCACTGCATCGCCCCTTCGCCAGCCCAGCGGATTTTTCGGCCGGGCCGCACTATACATGACCCGATTGCGGCGGCAGCGCGGAGCGGAAATGGCGGAAAGTGAAATAACCGTCGCGGCCGTGATTTTGGCCGGCGGCGCCTCGACCCGGATGGGGCGGCCGAAAGCCTCGGCGCCGTTCCTCGGCGAGCCGCTCGCCGCCCGCATCCTGCGCCGGCTTGGGCCCCAGGTCGCGCGCGTCTATCTCAATGCGCGCGAGGACGACGCGGAACTAGCGCAACTGGGCGCGCCGCTCGCGCCCGATTCCGCTCGCTGGCAGAGCGCGGGGCCGCTGGCGGGCGTCGCCGCCGGGCTTGTCCGCGCGCAGGCCGACGGCTTCGCCTATCTCGCCACCTCGCCCTGCGACGCGCCTTTCCTGCCGCGCGATCTCGTCGCCCGGCTGCTCGCACCGGTCAGGGCGGGCGCGGTCGCGGCGGTCGCCGTCTCCGATTTCGGTCTGGAGCCGATGTTCGCGCTGTGGCCGGTCGGCGCGCTGGCGACGGTCGAGGAGGCGCTGGCGGCGGGACGCGCCTCGCCGCGCAGCGTGCTTACTCGGCTCGGGGCGGGGCAAGTCGCCTTCGCCGGCGATGTTTTCGCCAATCTCAACACGCGCGAAGATTTTGCGCGCGCGGAGGCGCGAGCGCGGGCGGATTTGCTAAGCAGGATTTCCTAGAAGTGGGGGCCGGTTTTCGGGTAAAAATCCTGCTAAAACAAAATACTCTAAGCAAGCATTCGTTTCTCTTGCAACGAATGCTTACTTAAAGGCGTGAAACAGACTCGTGATGGGAGAAGCAAGTTGAGCAAAGTCGCATTCCTGGGCCTCGGCGTGATGGGCTATCCGATGGCCGGGCATCTGGCCGGGCGGGGCGGCCAAGAGGTCATCGTTTACAACCGCACGGCGGCCAAGGCGAAAGAATGGGTCGCAAAGCACGGCGGCGCCTCGGCTACGACGCCGCGTGAGGCGGCGGGGGATCGCGATGTCGTGCTGGCCTGCGTCGGCAACGACGAAGACCTTCGCGCGGTGGCGTTAGGCGCGGAGGGGGCCTTCGCTGGCATGAGGCCCGGCGCGATCTTCGTCGACCACACCACCGCCTCGGCCCATGTCGCGCGCGAATTGGCGGAGGAAGCCAGGCGTCGCGGCTTCGGCTTCGTCGACGCGCCGGTCTCGGGGGGCCAAGCAGGGGCGCAGAACGGGCAACTCACCATCATGTGCGGCGGCGCGGAGGCTGACTATGCGGCGATCGAGCCCATCGTCGCGGCTTACGCCAAATCCTGCAAGCGGATGGGCGAGGCGGGGGCGGGGCAACTGACCAAGATGGTCAACCAGATCTGCATCGCCGGGCTGGTCCAGGCGCTCTCGGAGGGGTTGAGTTTCGCTGAGAAAGCCGGGCTCGATCAGGCGCTGGTGATCGAGGTGATCTCCAAGGGCGCGGCGCAGTCCTGGCAGATGGAGAACCGCTACAAGACCATGATCGCGGGCAAGTTCGATTTCGGCTTCGCGGTGGACTGGATGCGAAAGGATCTCGGCATCTGCCTCGACGAGGCCCGCCGCAACGGGGCGCAACTGCCGGTCGCAGCCCTGGTCGATCAGTTCTACGCCGACGTGCAGCAGATGGGCGGCAGGCGCTGGGACACATCGAGCCTGATCGCGCGGCTGACCAACTAAGCGAGGCAAAGACGCGCGCCCGGGCGCGCGTCAAACCCGAGCCCTGCGGCTCAGCAATGCGGCTGGCCGGGGTGGCCGCAAGCGGCTGCGGCGGCTTTCGGCGCCGGAGGAGGGGCCGCCGCCGGCGGGGGGGCCGGTTTCGGCGCCGGCGGCGCGACCGCGACCGGCTTGGGCACAGCGATCATGGCCGGCTTAGGCGCCTCGACCGCGCGCGGCGGCGCCGGACGCGGAGCCTCCATCTTCGGCGCGGCGACCGGCTTGGGCAGATCGACCACCTTGGGCGCGGGTCTCGGCGCGTCCACCGCCTTCGGCTTCGGCGCCTCGGCCGCGGGTTTGGGCATCGGCGCAGGCTTGGGCTCCAGCACCTTGATGACAGGCTTGGGCTCCAAGGCAGGCTTGGCGACCGGTTTCGTCATCTCCGCTTTTGGCGCCGTCTTCACTTGCTCGGGTAGAGGCTTGGGGTCCACCGCCGGCGTCTTGATCGGCGCCGCGTCCGGTTTCACGATTGCAGGCTTGGCTGCGGGCGTCTTCGCCTCTGGCGCCGCAGGGAGACTCGGCTTGTTCGGCGTCGGGGTCGGCAACGGCGTCTTGACCGGGGCAGGCGCGAGCGTCGCGGACGGGGTCGGCAGCGGCGTCTTGGCCGGGACAGGCGCGAGCGTCGCGGCCGGGGTCGGCAACGGCGTCTTGACCGGGGCAGGCGCGAGCGTCGCGGACGGGGTCGGCAGCGGCGTCTTGGCCGTGACAGGCGCGGGCGTCGCGGACGGGGTCGGCAGCGGCGTCTTGACCGGGGCAGGCGCTAGCGTCGCGGCCGGGGTCGGCAGCGGCGTCTAGACCGTGGCAGGCGCGGGCGTCGCGGACGGGGTCGGCAGCGGCGTCTTGGCCTGCACAGGCGCCGGCGTCGCGGGCGGGGTCGGCACCGGCG